>JBEPZP010000165.1:0-5964 GCA_041640735.1 Thermomicrobium sp. | reverse complement strand
TGCGGTTTCCGAGTCCGTTCGAGATCGCCACACCACCCGGGGCCGAGGGATGGGAGCAACTCTACCCGTACTACCTCCTGTTCAGCGAGGACCGGCGCAGCGAGGAAGAACAGCGTCTCTGGTTCTTCAACGGCATGCACTTTCCCGAGGCCATGACCCCCTTCGACATCATCACTGCCGAGGCGGGATACCTGGCCATCGGTGAGATGAGCAGTCGCATGTTCTGCATCCCGCCTGCCATGGGGATCGACTTCCGCGTCCTCAACGGGTACGTCTACATCAGCCCCACGCCGGTCACCGACCCGGCGACGATCGAACGCCGCGCAGCCTGGTTCCAGGAGCGGGCGGGCTACTACTACGCGAACTGGCGGACGCTGTACGACGAGTGGAAGCAGAAGCTCAGCGCTGAAGTCGATCGCCTCGTGGCCATCCGGTTTCCCGACCTCCCCGAGGTCGAGCCGGCCGAGTTCGTCTTCCAGCGACGCGGCTACGGGGCGTCGATGGACAACCTGGCTGCCTACCACGACCTCATCGACAGCATCTTCCGTGTCTGGCAGATCCACATGGAAATCGTGATGATCGGCTTCGGGGCCTACTTCACCTTCTACGATTTCTGTAAGAAGGCGTTCCCGGAGATCTCGGACCAGCAGGTGACCCGGATGGTCGGCGCCATCGACGTGAGCATGTTCCGCCCCAACGACGAGCTCAAGCGTCTCGCCAAGGTCGCGCTCGAGCTCGGGGTGCAGGACGTCTTCCTCACCGGTGGCACCGGGGCCCACGTCTTCGAACGGTTGCGCGAGAGCGAAGCGGGCCGGCGCTGGCTAGCCGAGTGGGAGAAGAGCGCCGATCCGTGGTTCTACATGAACACCGGTGACGGCTTCCAACACCACCACCGCGCCTGGATCGACGACCCGACACCGGTCGTCAGCGTGCTGGCTGACTACATCCAACGGCTGCAACGGGGCGAGACCTTGGACCGGGACACGGCGGCGCTGCGCGAGGAGCGCGACCGGATCACGCAGGGCTACCGCGAACTCCTGGTGACCGAGGAGGAGCAGCGCGCCTTCGACCAGATCCTAGCGCTGACCCGCGACGTCTACTACTCCATCGAAGACCACAAGTTCTACGTCGAGCACTGGTACCAGAGTCGCTTCTGGAACAAAGTGCGGGAGTTGAGCCGGCTCTTCGTCGCAGCCGGTTTCTTCCAGGACATCGAGGACATCTTCCTGCTCCACTATACGGAACTCGAGCGGGCGTTGATGGACCTCCTGCTCGGTTGGAGTATCGGGACGGTACCGCGCGGTCCCGCCTATTGGCCAGGCGAGATCGCACGCCGCAAGCGGATCATGGAGCACCTACGGGCCTGGGCACCACCCCCGGCACTCGGCGTGGTACCGGAGGTGATCGGCGACCCGGCGATCATCATGTTGTGGGGGATCACGCCGGAACGGCTCCGCGCCTGGCTCTCCCCCGACGAGGGGAACGTCCTCCGCGGGTTCGCCGCCGCACCGGGCGTCGCCGAAGGTCCAGCGCGTGTCGTCCTGAGCATCGAGGAGCTGCAGGACGTCAGGGACGGCGAGATCTTGGTCTGCTCGGTGACCGAGCCCAGCTGGGCTCCGGTACTGGCCCGGGTCCGTGGTATGGTTTCCGATATCGGCGGCGTCATGTCGCATGCCGCGATCGTCGCGCGAGAATACCGGATCCCGGCGGTGCTCGGCACCGGCGTGGCGACCAAGCGCATCCGCACCGGGCAACACGTGCGCGTCGACGGAGACAACGGCGTCGTCACGATCCTCGACTGAAGGTCAAACCTGGGGAGGAGTACGGGGAACCATGCGCGACGTACCCTTTGTCCTCGAGTTCGACACGCTCAGCGACCGCGATCGGCCGCTCGTCGGCGGCAAGGCCGCGAGCCTCGGTGCACTCCTGGCCGCCGGTAGCCCGGTGCCCCCGGGTTTCGCTGTGACGACGGCCGCGTATCGCCACTTCTTGCAGGCGAACGGGCTCAGCGGCCTCCTTCGCTTGGACTTAGCGGACGGGACGAGCCTCGACGAGGCGGCGGCGAGGCTGTCGCGTCAGGTCGAGGAAGCGTTCTTGGCGGCGACACTGCCGGACGACCTGGTGAGCGAGCTCGCGCGCGCCTACGAACGTCTCGGCCAGCGGGTTGGGCAACCCGAACCGACCGTCGCCGTCCGTTCCAGCGCCGCCGACGAGGACAGCCAGACGGCGAGTTTCGCTGGCCAGCACGAGACCTACCTCGGCATCCAGGGCTTCGAGCAGGTCGCCCGTGCTGTCCGCCGCTGCTGGGCGAGCGCCTACACCCCGCGCGCCATCGCCTACCGCGTGCACCGTGGGCTCTCGCTCGAGGACGCAGCGGTCGGTGTCGCCGTGCAGCTCCTCGTCGAGCCGCGCGCCGCCGGTGTCCTCTTCACCCTGAGCCCGCGGACGGGTGACCGCTCGCTCGTCGTCATCGAAGGAAGCTGGGGACTCGGCCAAGCCGTCGTCGCCGGGGAGGTGACGCCGGACGAATATGTCGTCAGCAAGGTGACGTTGGAAGTCCTGCGCAAGCACGTCAATCCCAAGCCGTTCCAGTACCGTCGCGGTGGAGCCGACGGGTCGCTCGTCCGCGAGGAACTCCCGCCGGAGCGCGCCAGTGCCCCGTGCCTCGCCGACGAGGAGGTCGTCGAGCTCGCGCGACGCGCCCGGGCTCTGGAAAAGCACTTCGGGTACCCGATCGATATCGAGTGGGCGATCGCTGACGAGCCAGCGCGTGGGACGATCTACTTCCTCCAGTGCCGCCCGGAGACCGTCTGGAGCCAAAAGCAGCGCCCGGCCGCGACCATCGCGGCCAGCAACCCGATCATGGCGATCGCCCAAACGCTGCTCCGCCCAGCCGGCGAGAGCCGCGGCTGACCGGCGACCGGCCGGACGAGCGTCAGCCAAACGCCCGGCGCGGGGGACCTGGTCCTCCGCGCCGGGTGCACTGGTTCCGTCACTGTGGGGTCGACAAACGCTCGTCCAAGAACTGGACATGGTAGGCAGCAGCGACCACTGCCGGGTCGTCCGCGAGCTGCCGGTGGAACGATGCCGTCGTCGCGATGCCCTCGACGACCAGTTCGTCGAGCGCACGCCGTCCACGCGCCAGCGCCTCAGCGCGGTCACGCCCCCAGACGATCAGCTTGCCGATGAGCGAATCGTAGTAGGGCGGCACCTCGTCGCCGCTGCCGAAACCGAAGTCGCAGCGGACACCTGGGCCAGCCGGTAGCTCCAACCGCTCGATGACGCCAGGCGAGGGGAAGAACCCGAGTGCGGGGTCTTCGGCATTGATGCGGAACTCGATGGCGTGTCCGTGCAAGGCGATCTCCTCTTGCCGCCAGGGGAGAGGCTCGCCAGCCGCGATCCGGATCTGCTCCTTGACGATGTCGATGCCGGTCACGAGCTCGGTGACCGGATGCTCGACTTGGATGCGCGTGTTCATCTCGAGGAAGTAGAACGAACCGCCGGCATCGACCAGGAACTCGATGGTGCCTGCGTTCGTATACCCGGCGGCTCGCGCCAGACGGACGGCTGCATCACAGATCTGCGCCCGCAGACCGGGCGTCAGTGCCGGGGAGGGCGCCTCTTCCCAAAGCTTTTGGCGGCGACGCTGGATCGAGCACTCGCGCTCGAAGAGGTGGAGGACCGTTCCGTGCTGATCGGCGAGCACCTGCACCTCGATGTGGCGCGGGCGATCGAGGAACTTCTCGAGGTAGAGCGCACCGTCTCCGAAGGCAGCGTGGGCTTCCTGGGCCGCGATCTGCAACGCCTGCTCCAGCTCAGCTCGGTCGCGGACCACTCGGATACCGCGACCGCCGCCACCAGCCGCCGCTTTGACCATCACGGGAAAGCCGATCCGGTCGACGAAGGCCAGCGCCTCTTCCGGTGAGACTTTGTCCGGCGTGCCGGGGACGATCGGTACGCCGACCGCGTCGGCCAGCTTGCGTGCCTCCGCCTTGTCGCCCATGAGCTGGATCGCCTCCGGGCTCGGCCCGATGAAGACGACACCGGCCTCGCGACATGCCCGGGCGAACTCCGCGTTCTCCGCCAAGAAGCCGTACCCTGGGTGGATGGCTTCCGCACCCGTCTCGCGGGCCGCCTCCAGGATGGCCTCGATGTTGAGATAACTGCGCGAGGCAGCGGCCGGTCCAATGCAGCGTGCTTCGTCGGCGTAGCGCACATGTCGTGCCTGCGCGTCAGCTTCCGAGTAGACGGCGACGACCCGGATTCCCAGCTCGCGGCAGGCACGCATGACGCGGATCGCGATCTCTCCTCGATTGGCGACCAGCACTTTCCGGAACACTGTCACCATCCTCTCTGCACGTTGGCATCGCGCACAACCGGCTTTGTAATGAATTACAACACTGAACCTCTTGACACGCTTCCGCGCTGTCCTCTAGCATACCCGTGGTGGTCGTTGCTGTCATCGTTCCGGATCGGGTAGCACGTCTCCCGGCAACGGTCCCGGGCAGGGATGGATCGGGGTCTCTATTACCAGGTTCGGCAGGTGCGGGAAGGAACGGACGATGAAGCCACCGTCTTTCGCCTACGCGCGACCCGATGGATTGGCCGGGGCACTCGACCTCCTGGCACAGCACGGCGCAGACGCACGGCCACTCGCTGGCGGTCAGAGCCTGATCCCCATGCTCTCGTTGCGTCTCGCTCGACCGGGTCTACTCGTCGACCTCGGCCGCATCGCGGAACTGGCGCAGCTGACCGTGCAGGACGGTCGGCTCGTCGCCGGTGCGATGGTACGCCAACGACAGATCGAACGCGACCCGCTCGTCGCTGAGCATCTCCCGCTTCTTGCGGCAGCGACGCGGCTCATCGGCCATCCCTCGATCCGCAACCGGGGGACGCTCGGCGGCAGTCTCGCGCATGCCGACCCCTCGGCCGAGTACCCGGCTGTCGCTCTGGCGCTGGATGCCGAACTGGTCGTCCGCGGCCCCGGGGGAGAGCGCGTGGTGCCAGCGCGAGACTTTTTCCTCGGTCCGTTCACGACGGCGCTGGCTGAGAACGAGCTCCTCGTGGCCGTCCGTTTCCCGCTCCCCTCGACTCGGACGGGCTGGGCGATCGAGGAAGTCGCCCGCCGGCACGGGGATTTCGCGCTGGCGGGGGCTGTCGCTCTGCTCGAGCGTGGCGCTGACGGGACCTGCGCCGGGGCAGCGGTCGCGTTGTTCGGTGTCGCTTCGCGCCCGGTGCGTGCGACGGCAACCGAACGTGTCTTGATCGGGCACGCGGTAACGGACGAGACGCTCCGCGAGGCAGCCGCACGGGCGGTCGAAGCGATCGACGAGCCGCTGTCGGACGTGCACGGCTCGGCAGCCTACCGCCAGCGCGTGACACCCGCCGTGGTACGCCGTGCGCTCGAAGCGGCCTGGCGGCGAGCAGGAGCATGAGGGCGAGGGAGGCGACGAGCATGCAGCGAGTACCGATTACGCTCACCGTCAACGGACAGCCAGTCACGGCGGAGGTGGAACCGCGCACGACGCTGGCCGACTTCCTCCGCGAGGGATTGGGGCTCACCGGAACCAAGCTCGGTTGCGAGCACGGTATCTGCGGAAGCTGCACGGTTCTCTGGGACGGGGAAGCGGTCCGTTCCTGCCTCGTTCTCGCCGTGCAGGCAGATGGAGCGTCCATCACGACGATCGAGGGACTGGCGGCCGACGGTGCTCTCCATCCTGTGCAGCAAGCCTTCTGGGAGAAGCACGCGTTGCAGTGCGGTTTCTGCACGCCGGGCATGGTGCTGACAGCCGTTGCCTTCCTCGCGGAGAACCCCGATCCCGACGACGAAGCGATCCGCGAAGCCTTGAGCGGCAATCTTTGCCGCTGCACCGGCTACCAGAACATCGTGCGTGCCGTGCGCTCGGCCGCGCAGCGCCAGCGGGCCGGCGACTGACGAAGGGGGACGACGATGACGCTGCAGAT
>JBEPZP010000164.1:0-5985 GCA_041640735.1 Thermomicrobium sp. | reverse complement strand
CGAGAAGGTGGCCGTCGGGTCCTTCAGCTGCGGCAGGCGGAAGGCCGGCGCCGGCTTGCCGACGAGCGGCGAGGGCACCTCGCGGGGATCGCGAGTGAGCCCCACGGCGAGCAACGCGACGAGCGCGACGACCGCGGCGAGGAGGGCGGCCCTCATGCCCGCAGCGGCTCCGCCGCCGCGGCCGGGGCCTCGCGCCGGCGCCGGTAACGCCGATCCGCGATCGCGAGCAAACCGCCGGCGGCCATCAGCAGCGCGCCCGCCCAGATCCAGTTGACGAAGGGCTTGAGCTGCGCGCGCACCGACCAGGCCCCGCTCTCGAGCGGCTCGCCGAGCGAGACGTACACGTCGCGCGCGAGGCCGCGGTCGATCGCCGCCTCGGTCATCGGCATCTCCGAGGAGAAGTAGCGCCGCTTTTCCGGCTCCAGCACCGCGACCCGCCGCCCCTCGCGCACGAGCTCGATCGCCCCGACCGAGGCCACGTAATTCGGCCCGCGCCGCTCGCTCACGCCGCGCAGCACGAGCTCGTAGCCGCCGAGGCGAAGCGTGTCCCCGGGGGCCATGCGCACCTCGCGCACCTCCTCGTAGGCGCTCGAGACGGCGATGCCGACCGCGCTCACGGCGAGCCCGACGTGGGCGAGGTGCATGCCCCAGTGGGCGCGCGGCTGGCGCAGCAGCGCCCCGAAGCCGAGGCGGGCGCGCCGCACGAGGTCGGTCGCTGCCGAGGCGACGACCCAGAGGGCGAGCGCGAGTGCCGCCGCGACCGCCGCCGACCAGTGGGCGAAAGCGAGGGGGAGCGCCGCGCCGCCGGCCAAGGCGAGCGCGACCCCGGCGCCCGTGCGGCGCAGCACCTCGCGCGCGTCGCCGCTGCGCCAGGGCACGTGCGGCGCGAAGCCGACGAGGAAAAGCAGCGGGAGCGCGATCGGCACGAACACCGCGTTGAAGTACGGAGGGCCGACCGATAGCTTGCCCAGGCCGAGCGCGTCGACCGCGAGCGGATAGAGGGTGCCGAGGAGGACCGTGCCGCAGGCCGCGGCGAGCAGGGCATTGTTGGCCAGCATCAAGGCCTCGCGCGAGACCGGCGCGAAGCCTTCGCCGGCCGCCAGCCGAGGGGCTCGTGCGACGAAAAGCGCGAGCGAGCCGCCGACCGTGACCGCGAGCAGGACGAGGATGAACACCCCGCGGCGCGGGTCGGTCGCGAAGGCGTGCACCGAGGTGAGCACCCCCGAGCGCACGAGGAAAGTGCCGAGCAGCGAGAGCGAGAACGCGGCGATCGCAAGGAGCAGGGTCCAACTCTTCAGCGCCCCCCGTTTCTCGGTCACGGCGAGCGAGTGGATGAGCGCGGTGCCCACGAGCCAGGGCATCAACGAGGCGTTCTCCACCGGGTCCCAGAACCACCACCCCCCCCAGCCGAGCTCGTAGTAGGCCCAGACGCTGCCGAGCGCGATGCCGAGGGTGAGAAAGACCCAGGCGGCCGTGGTCCAGGGACGTGACCAGCGCGCCCAGGCGGCGTCGAGCCGGCCTGCGGCGAGCGCTGCGATCGCGAGCGCGAACGCGACCGAGAAGCCGACGTAGCCCATGTACAGCATCGGCGGGTGAAAGATCAGGCCCGGGTCCTGGAGCAGCGGATTGAGGTCGCGCCCATCGGCGGGAGGCTCGGCGAGGCGCTCGAAGGGATTGGAGGCAAAGAGGATGAAGGCATGGAATCCCGCGGCGACGAGACCGAGCACCCCGAGCGCCCGGGCGACGAGCGTCGCAGGGAGCGCTGCCGGGGCGAGGGCGATCGCGAGCGTCCAGCCCGCGAGCATCAGGACCCAGAGCAGCAGCGAGCCCTCGTGCCCGCCCCACACGGCCGACAGGCGGTAGAAGAGGGGCAGGCGCGAGTTCGAGTGCTCGGCGACGTAGGCGACCGAAAAATCGTTCTGCGCGAACGCGGCCGCGAGCGCAGCGAAGGCGAGCGCGACGAGCGCGAACTGCGCAGCCGCGGCACTGCGCCCGAAGGCCATCTCGCGCACGCTGCCGGTCGCCGCGCCAGCGAAGGGCAGCACGCCTTGCACGAGGGCGACGCAGAAGGCGAGGACGAGGGCGAAGTGGCCGAGCTCGGGGATCACGGGAGAAACACCGCGCGCGCGGGTCTCATTCTATCCGCCATCGTCCGGGGCGCCGGGGAGCGGCCGGCGCTCACTTCACGAGCAACGACTTCTGTGCCCGCTGCGCCTGCTCGAGCGCGTGCGCCGCCTCGACCGGCATGTAGTTCTCGTCGTGCTTGGCGAGCACTTCGGTCGCGCGAAAAATCCCATCGGGCCCGAGCCGCCCCTGGGCGACGACGCCCTTGCCTTCGCGGAAAAGGTCCGGCAGCAGTCCGGTGTAGGCGACCGGGATCGCCTGCACAGTGTCGGTGACGACGAAGCTCACCGAGAGGCCGTCCTTTTCGCGCCGCACGCTGCCCACCTGGACCATGCCGCCGATGCGGAAGGCGCGGTCCTTGGGCGCCTCGCCCGCGGCGACCTGGCTCGGCGTGAAGAAGAAGACCAGGTTCGACTGGAAGGCGTTCAGCACGAGCCCCGTCGCCGCCCCGAGCGCCGCCAACCCCGCCGCGATCGCGATCGCGCGCCTATGCCGCGGCTTCATCGGCGATGGCCTCCGGTGCGATCGCCTCGAGCGCGCGGCGATGACGGGCGCGCAACAGCGCCACCTCCACCGCCATCGCGAGCGCGGTGACGGCGAAACTGCCCCAGACGTAGAAGGCGTATCCGCCCATGGCGAAGAACTCGGCCGCGCTGCCCCAGTTCACGCCGCCTCCGCTCGCGCCACCGCGCGCGCCCAGTCGGTGTGCGCCTCGCGCTCGAGCAGGATCGCGCGCACGCGCGAGAGCGCGACCGCGATCGAGTACATCCAGAACGCGAAAGTCATGACGAGCATGCCGGCGAGCATGGTCGCCGCCATGGTCGGAGCGCGCGTCAGGCTGACCGAGGCGCCCTGATGCAGCGTGTTCCACCATTGCACGGAAAAATAGATGATCGGCACGTTCACCACGCCGACGAGCGCGAGCACGGCGCTCGCCCGGTCCCCGCGCCGGGGATCGTCGATCGCCGCGGCGAGCGCCATATAGCCTATGTACAGGAAGAACAGGATGAGTTCCGAGGTCAGGCGGGCGTCCCACACCCAGTAGGTGCCCCAGGTCGGCCGTCCCCAGAGCGCCCCGGTCCAGAGCGACAGGAAGGTGAACATCGCCCCGGTCGGGGCGAGGGCGTGCGCCATCATCGAGGAGAGCCGGGTGTTGAAGACGAGTCCCACGCCGGCCCAGAACGCCATCACCCGGGACAGGACCATCGACATCCAGGAGGCGGGGACGTGCACGAAGATGATCCGGTAGGCCTCGCCCTGCTGCGCGTCGGTCGGGGCGACGAAGAAGCCGAGGTAGAGGCCGATCGCCCCGGAGACGGCCGCGAGCACGGCAAACACCGGCACCAGCCGTCCCGCGAGCGGATAGAAAGTCTGGGGCGAGGCGTACCGGAACCAGCGCAAGCGCCTCATGGCCTTACTCGAGCGCGATGCGCACCGCCGCCGCGGCGGCAACGGGGGCGAGCCCGGCGGCGAGCGCAAGGCACGCCCCGAGCAGCGACAGGTTCGCGCCGGCGGGCAGTCCGGCAAGGCGCGCGTCCACCGCGCCCGCGCCGAAGACCAAGGGGGGCACGTAGAGCGGCAGCACGAGCAGCGCGAGGAGCACGCCCCCGCCCCGCACCCCGAGGGTCAGCGCGGCGCCGATCGCGCCGACGAAGGAAAGCACCGGCGTGCCGAGCAGCAGCGAGGCCGCGAGGACCGCGATCGCCTCGGCCGGCAGCCCGTACTGCAGCGCGAGCACGGGCGAGGCGAGGACGAGCGGCACGCCCGTCACCAGCCAGTGGGCGGCGACCTTGGCGAGCACCGCCACCGCGAGCGGGACCGGGGCCACCGCGATCGCCTCCAGGGTTCCGTCCTCGTAGTCCGCGGCGAACAGCCGCCCGAGCGAGAGCATCGCCGCAAGGAGCGCAGCGACCCAGAGCACCCCCGGCGCGATGCGGCGCAGCAGCTCCGGTTCCGGGCCGAGGCCGAGCGGGAAAAGGCTCGCGACGATCACGAAAAAGCCGAGCGCGAAGAGCGGCTCGGACTTGCGCCGAGCCGCGAGCAGCAGGTCGCGGTGCACGAGACCGGCGAACGCGGCGGCGACCGAGGGTCGGTTCACGCGAGGGCGTGCACGCGCATGGGCGCGCGTGCCGGCACGGGCTGGTGGCTGGCGAGGACGGCGACGCCCCCCGCGCCGAGGTGGGCGTCGAGCAGCGCACCGAGCGTCTCCGAGGCGCGTGCGTCGAGCGAGGTGAGCGGTTCGTCGAGCAGCCAGAGCCGCCGCCCGCCGAGCGCGAGGCGGGCGAGGGCGACCCGCCGCTTCTGTCCCTGCGACAGGGCGCGCACCGGGAGCTCGGCCAGTTGCGCGACGCCGAGTGCATCGAGCGCCGAGAGCGCCTGCTCCCGCCCGAGCGGGTATCCTCCGACGGCCGACCAGGCGCGCAGGTTCTCCTCGGGGCTGAGATCCTCCTTGAGCGCGAGGGCGTGACCGCACCAGAGAAGCTCGGCGCGGTACTCCTCGCCGAGCTCCCCGACCGGGGTTCCGTTCCAGCGCACTTCCCCCCGTTCGGGTCGCGCGAGACCGGCGAGGATCCGAAGCAGGCTCGTCTTTCCGCTCCCGTTCGGTCCCTGCACCCAGAGGCACTCGCCAGGGGCGAGCGCGAAAGAAAGCTCAGCGAACAATCGGCGCCTGCCGCGCACGCATTCGAGACGGTCGGCATCGAGCATCGGAAAAGAAAAGGTGGAATTGTGCGGCGAAAAGCGCTCGCTCGGCCCCCAAGTCGCGACCTCCTCTCCTGGCCCTGATCGGGGCCAGGCGGTTTGCGCGGAGGCAATTCTCCCCCCTTGCACCGCGACCTCCAAAATTGGAGGCGCTCGATCGTACCGGCGGACCCTTCCCTCCCCCGAGGCTACCCCGGCGGGGGTCACAGGCCGCCGGGGGGTGAAGCGGCTCGGCGCTCGAGTCGCGGCCGAGCCTTCCGGCGGACCTCCCTTTTCACCGAGGCATGCGCGTCCCCCGGGCCCCGGTGCGGCTCCGGCCCGGGCCCGCGAGGGGCGAGCTCCGCGACGGGGCCCTCCGGTCCGAAAATCAAAGGGGGCTTTCGCCCCCTTCGACTTCGCCCCGCCGGACGCGCCTCAGAGCGCGAGGATCCAGCTGACGAGCCTCTTGATGTCGGCGTCGGGAACCGCGGCGTTTGGAGGCATCGGTACCTGTCCCCAGACCCCTTGGCCGCCCTTTTTCACCTTCTCCTCGAGCTTGGCCGCGACGTTCTGGCCCTTGTACTTCGCGGCGATTTCCTTGGAGGAGGGGCCGACCGCTTTCTTGTCGATCTGATGGCAAGCGATGCAGTTGTGCTTCTTCGCGAGCGCCTCGTCGGCCTGCGCGGGCGAAGCGAGAGCAAGGCCGGCGGCGAAGGCGGCGAGAACGGTAGTGCGTGCACGCATGTCGAACTTTCTCCTCTGCGTCGGTGTCAGCGGATCGCCTCGAAACTCGAAGTGTTCCGGACCCATTCTCCCATGGATCGTACCGCCGGTAAACGCGGCCCCTGAAGAAAGGTTGACGCCGCGCAAGCGTCGAGCTGCTGGATGTCAGGCCTCGAGCCCGGACCGGCTTCGCTTCCATTCGGGCCGAATCGTGGGGCGCGAGCGATCCCCGCGCGGGCGTCGCACCCCGGGGCCCGATCCCGAGGATCGGATCCGGAATGCGCAGCGAAATCGATCAGGATCGCCGGGGGACGAAGGCCCGTTCGAGACCGTCGGGTGCTCGGGCTGGCCACGGTCCTCGCGCAGGCGGTCCATCCGCCGTTCGCTCGCCTTCCGAGCCTAGCGCCTGCCGTTGCTCCGCGAAGGCCCGAATTTCCCGCGAGGCGAAGCGAGGGCGAA
>JBEPZP010000163.1:0-6032 GCA_041640735.1 Thermomicrobium sp. | reverse complement strand
AGGAGCAAGGCATCGTATGCCCCCTCGTCCAGTTTGCGCAGGCGCGTATCGACATTGCCGCGCACGTCGATCAGCACCAGATCCGGCCGCACCGCGTGGATCAGAGCGCGGCGACGGCGGGAGCTCGTTCCGATCCGTGCTCCGACCGGCAGATCACAAAGACGCCTCCCCTCGCGCGCGACGAGCGCATCCGCGACCTCCGCCCGGAGGGGAAAGGCGACGATGTCGAGCTCAGGCGGAAGAACGGTGGGAAGGTCTTTCGCACTGTGCACAGCAAGATCGATCGCGCCAGCCAGGAGCGCCTCGTGGAGTTCCTTGACGAAGACCCCTGTACCCCCCAGAACAGTCAACGAGGTCGCCCGGTCACGATCGCCCGTCGTGGTGATGGGCACCAGTACAGGCGACAGGGTGGAATCGATTCGACGGAGAAGCTCTGCGACCGTCCTCGCCTGTACGAGGGCGAGCGCACTCCCTCGCGTCCCGATGCGTATTCGGACACCTGGTTCGGATCCGCTTTCGCTCGCCTCGTGCGCACGCACTTGATCGATCCCGCCGAATCTGCTCGAATCTCACCATATATTGTTGTCGCGCCGATTCTACACACTCGCTGTCCAGGGGACAACCTCGCCGTTCGGTACCTCGCGTGCGACGAGTACAATGCAATACCGAGAGTGGCGGACACGTCAGCGAGGGGGGCACGCATGGGTAGAACCGTCGTCGTTCTCGGTGCCGGTCCGGGTGGTCTGGCCGCCGCACGAGCACTACGCTCGCTCCTGGCCGAAGACGATCGCATCGTCGTGATCGACCGCCAGGACGAACAGCGACTCGGCGTGAGCCTTCTCCTCGTGATGCGCGGCTGGCGGGAGCCAGCAGACGTCATGATTCGACCGTCCCGCGTGCTCCGCGGTATCGCCGAATTTCATCAGGCTGAGGTGCTCCGCATCGACGCGCAGCAGCGCCGTGTGATCACGGACCGCGACACGCTACAGTACGATGCGCTGCTGCTCGCGACCGGCGCAGAACTGGCTCCGGAGACCATTCCGGGACTGACGGAGGCACTGGAGAACGGTGTAGCTGGCCATTGCTGGGCACTGTCGGCCGCCTTGCACCTCAGGGAGCGCCTCCGCTGCTTCGCTGGCGGCCGCATCCTCGTCCTCATCGCACGTCTCCCGTACAAGTGTCCGCCCGCACCGTACGAGGCCGCGCTCCTCGTCCGCGACCTCGTCGAAGAACGCGGTGTGTCCACGTCGACCGAGATCACGGTCGTCACTCCCGAACCGAGCCCGCTCGCAGTCGCTGGGCCGGCGATCGGCGAACAGCTCACCCGCTTCCTGGCTTCTCGCGACATCGCTGTCCGCACGAACGAGCAGATCGTCGCTGTCGACCCACGTCACCGAGAAGTGCGTTTCGCGTCGGGTGCACATGAACTCTTCGATCTCCTCGTCGTCGTTCCACCCCATCGCGCCGCGGCTATCGTCCGCGAGTCGGGGCTGTCTGACGGTGACTGGGTGCGAGCCACGCTGCCGACGATGCGCACTGCGGTGGACGGCGTTTGGGCGATAGGCGACACGGCTGCGGTACCGGTGCGCGAGAACCTGCTGATTCCGAAGGCCGCCGTCTTCGCGCAACAGCAGGCAGAACTCGCCGCCAACGACATCGCACGTCGTTTTGGGTACGCTGTGCCCGAGCCGACCCTACGTATGTACGGGCGCTGTTGGTTCCTCGCCGGCCGCGAGTCCGCCGGCGTCGTCGAAGGTGACTTTCTCGCTGAACCGCGACCGCTCGTTACGTTCCGAGAGCCGACGCGCGAGGGCTTCGCGCAGATGGAGGCTGAACTCGCTGCATGGTTGGCGCAGGACCCAGAACGGTCATAAGATTGGCCAGGGTCGCTCAGCTGGCAGCAGCGAGCAGACGATAGAACTCGTCGCGCACACTGGGCGACGACTCGAAGACTCCCAGCATCGCGCTCGTCGTCGTGCGGGCGTGCTGCTTCTCCACCCCACGCATCATCATGCACAGATGAATACCGTCCGCGACGACTGCGACGCCGAGCGGGTCGAGAATGTCGGAGATCGCCTTCGCGATCTGGTGCGTCAAACGTTCCTGCACTTGTAAGCGGCGCGCATAGAGGTCGACGATCCGTGCGAACTTGCTGAGCCCGAGAATCTTTCCCCTCGGGAGATACCCGATGTGGACATGACCGAAGAACGGCAGGAGGTGATGCTCGCACAGCGAGTAGAACTCGATCCCCTTTACGACGACCATGGTGTCGTGCTCGACGTGAAAGACCGCGTCGTTGACGATCTCCTGCAGACTCTGACGGTACCCGCGCGTCAAGAACGCCCAGGCCTTGGCTACCCGTTCCGGCGTACGCTGCAATCCCTCCCGTTGTGGATCCTCACCGATGATCTCGAGCCATTCGGTGACCAACTCCCGCAAGCGCTCGAGGTCGCACGTCGTGGCGAACCGCAACCCGCTATCCTCGAACTCGACCATCTGTTCCCGTTGCGTCATCACGCGCCCCACCTGACTGACGTAGCGATCGACAGGTCCTGCTGCCTAGCTGGAGGCAATGATGCCATCGTGCGTCCCCCGAGAACCATCGCGCGTCCCCCGAGAAAAGACGGTTCAACGCGGGTCGCCGGCATGTCCGCACGTACCGACCGCGCACGCGTCAGAGACCTCTTGGTCTGGACAGCCACCAACGGAGAGGAAGAGAGGCGAGCGGCAGCAGCCCCTGGCAAAAGACGAACCGGAGATACCGCTCGGGGCACCGCCGCCACAAGAACGAACCCAACCAGAGGTACTGTGTACTCAGGCCCAGGTTCGCGGCGAGCACGGTCAACCAGCGCGCCCACCACTTGCGTGCGAGCACCTGCTCGTCGAGCGCACCCGCCGCACGCATGCGAAAAATTTGCCGCTCGACCCAACGGATCGCTCGGTCCTGTGGCGCGAAGACGAGATCGTACAGGGCACGCGCGACCGCGACCCAGACACTCTCGGGATCGCGGACCGCCGGACGGAACTGCTCACCACGGACTGAGCGGTACAGGTACTCGACGTTGAAATCCCAACTGAGTAGTGCCGTCAGCACCGCGTAGGCTGCACAGGCTTCGCTCCACCTCCCGCTCCGCGCGGCGACCGCGGCGAACAACGCCAGGTTCTTGAGCGCATCCAACTCGGTATCAGCGTAGCGGCCGAGCTCAGTCTCTTCCCCCCGCAACCGAGCCAGCTGGCCGTCGGCGTTGTCCAGCACCGTGACGAGCTGGAGAAGAGCAGCGGCTTCGCGGTCCCTGCGGCGCAGAATCGCCCCGGCAGCGAGGAGACCGAGCGCCGTGTGCGTCAGAACGAGGTGGATCGGACGGACCCTGGTCGGAAGCAGAGCCCGCGCCACGAGAAAACCGAGCGGTCGAAAGACCAAGACATTCGCCAGCTCCGGTCCAGGTCTCGCCTTCAAGCTCCGGCGGTAGAGTTGGAGCAGCTGCCGGCGCTTTCCCGACGGCATCGATTCAGCTCACTCACCGTATCCGCGACCGATCTGGGACGCCAACCCCAACTGCTCGACACCCCGCACGGCGCCTTGGACGAGGAAACCGATGTCGCTCCCCGCAGTCACGAAGCGGAACCCTTGCGCCGCGCGGCGCAAGGCGTCGTCGATGCTGTACGCCGCATAGCCGGCGATTTTGCCCGTGTTGCGACAGGCTTCGAGTACCCGCTCGATCGCTCGCTCCTGCCGCTCGTCTTCGGCAGCGTATCGTGGATCGACCCCCAGCGAGAGGGCGAGGTCACCCGGACCGATCCAACAGCCGTCGATACCCGGAACGGAGAGGATCGCTTCGGCGTTCTCGACCGCGCGAGCGCTCTCGATCTGCACCGCGACGAACAACTCTCGGTCGATCCACTCCGGGTAGTCGGAACCATAGACGCGAGCGCGCCCCCACCCCCACGACCGCGCGCCGAGCGGCGGAAATCGGCACGCCTCAGCGACTGCCTGAGCATCCTCGCGCGTGTGCACCAACGGGACGATGATACCCAGGGCACCGTCGTCCAAAAGACGGCCGATCAGCGTGTAGTCGTTCCGTGCGACCCGTGCCATCGGGACCGCATGTCCACAGGAGAGCGCCATGAGCGTCGCGATGACCGTGTCTGGGCCGAATGTTCCATGCTGCGTGTCGATGAGGATGAAATCGATGCCGCAATTGGCGAGCGCTTCCGCGACGAGCGGAGCGCCGAGTTGCAACGTATAGCCGAACGCTGGCTCACCGGCCAGCATCTTTCGCTTGGCAGTATTCTCGCGCATCGGTGCCCGTTGACCTCCTCCCCTCGCCAGCCGTTCGCCGCAGGCCAAAGCTACCTCATCCGCGACACGCTGTGAAGGTATCCCGGACGGCACGGCGTCCCGAGCGGAACAGGGTCGAACCTGCCACCCTATGTGGTATGCTTGTGAAGTTGCTCGTTCCTCACGGAACAGCGAGCTGATACGAAACGATCGAAGTTCGAGGTGATCTCAGTGACGACAATCCTCACGGAAACAGCCAGCCCGGCCACCTTCGCCGCTCTCGGGCTCCGTCGCGAACTGCTCGAAGCCGTCCGGGAGATGGGGTTCGAACACCCCATGCCTGTCCAGACGGAGACCGTTCCCGTCCTGTTGGCCGGACGCGACGCCATCGTTCAGGCTCACACCGGTACCGGGAAAACGGCAGCGTTCGCACTCCCGATCCTCCAGCGGCTGGAGCCAGACGGATCCGGGCCACAAGCCCTGGTGCTGACTCCGACGCGCGAACTCGCTGTACAGGTCGCGGAGGCGATGCACCGTCTCGGACGCACCCTGGGAGCACGCGTGCTGCCGCTCTACGGAGGTCAACCGATCGAGCGACAGTTGCGTTCTCTGCGCCATCCCGTCGATATCATCGTCGGGACACCCGGTCGCATCATGGATCATCTGCGACGCGGGACTCTTCAGCTGAACGCCGTGCGCTGCGTCATCCTGGACGAAGCTGACGAGATGCTCGACATGGGCTTCCTCGAGGACGTCGAGTGGATCTTGGATCATGTGCCAGCGCAGCGACAAACGGCGCTCTTCTCGGCCACCATTCCGCCGCGCATCCGCCAACTGACACATCGCTATCTCCGCAATCCGGTTACGATCGCGGTTCATCCGGAACGAGTCACCGTCCCCCAGATCGAGCAGTTCGCCTACGAGGTCACCGGCCCGGCCAAGCTCGACGCGTTGGCGAGGATCCTGGACTTCGAAGCACCGACCTCCACGATCGTCTTCGTGCGCACCAAGAGTGGCGCCGATACCTTGGCACAGCAACTGCAAGGCCTGGGATACACCGCTGAGGCGATTCACGGCGATCTCAGTCAAGCGATGCGCGACCGGGCCATGCAGCGTTTCCGCAGCGGCCGCGTCGACGTGCTGGTGGCGACCGATGTCGCGGCGCGCGGTCTCGATATCCCCCAGGTGAGTCACGTCGTCAACTACGACATCCCGAGCGACCCTGAGTCGTACGTGCACCGAATCGGGCGCACCGGTCGCGCAGGGAGCCGGGGAACCGCTCTCACATTGTTCGAGCCACGCGAACGCTGGTTGCTGCGCACTATCGAACGAGCGATCGGGAAACCGATCGCGCAACGGCGTCTCCCGACGCGAGACGAGATCGCCAGCCGGCGAGGAGAGCTTCTCGAATCAGCCATCGTCCAGATGATGGAAACCCCCGACTTCGTCACTGCCCGCCAGATCGTCGAGCGCTTGCTCCCACAGCACGACGCCCTCGATATCGCCGCTGCTACTGTCGCTCTCGCTCTACGCGAACGTGGTGTCGAGCCCCGCGAACTCCGTGACCCACGACATGCGGAGCCTACGGGCTTTGGGCACGCGCGCATCCGGATCGAGCTGGGACGTCGCCACGGTATCCGGGCGCGCGACATCGTCGGCGTGATCGCCAACGTCACCGGCCTCCCGGGCGACGAAATCGGCCAGATCGAGATCACGGAGCAGGCGACCACCGTCGAAGTTCCGGCTTCCCGCG
>JBEPZP010000162.1:0-6097 GCA_041640735.1 Thermomicrobium sp. | reverse complement strand
GATCGGAGCTGGGTTCTCGTACCACGTCGGATACACGTACTCGTGACTGTAGAGCGCTTTGTGGCCGAACTCACGCTTGTACTCGTCCAGCCAGCGCAAGAACTCGCGGCCTTCCGCCGTCTTCTCCAACTCAGCCAGGATCTCGGCCGGCGTCTCCTTGCTGAAGGCCTCCGTGAGCACTGCGTTGCGCTTCACGCGCTCCTTGAGTTCCCAGAGGCCGTGCACGGCGTCCCAGTTGCGGTCGCTATCGGACACCATGATGCGCTCGAGGAGCGTCGGATCGACGTCGCCGATGACCTCGCGGACCGCGGTCTGGAAGTCGAGCGAAGCTTGGAACTGCGAGAGGTTCAGGATCCAGTGGATGCGCCAGTGTCGCTCCTGGATATCGAGGGCGTCCTCGAGGAGCACCATCAGTTCCGGGAGACTCGCCGTTTCGTACGGGTAGGTGTCCAAGTACTCGAAGTTACGCTCGATCTCGGGGCGCAGGCGCCTCTGCCACCACTCGAGCCCCTTCTCGGCGTAGACCGGCATCACCATGCTGTAGTACGGTGCGAGTTCCTGTGCTTCCTTGGGGTCACGGGGCACGACGGCAGTGAAGAGGTAACCGTTGACCAGCTTGGCCTTCCAGTCGCGACCGAAGGGAGCACCGAAGCGGCGATAGAGATAGGCGCATGTCGCCCACCAGCCACCGAGCTCGAAGAACATGGGCGAGAGCGGGTTGGGACAGTGCAGGTCGTCCCACCACCAGAACAGCTGCTTCTCCTCCTCGCTCTCCCACTCGACCGGGAACGACTCGTCACCGAAGAAGGTTACCGGGAACTGGACCTCAGGTCGTTCCTGCGTCATCGCTCACCTCCCGCACGCTCGGCACGAGGACGACCATCCGCTCACTCTGGCTCGATCAGGTCGTAGAACTCCGGGACGCGACTCTCGAGCATCGGGACGACCGTGTTGAGGATCTTTTCCTGGAAATAGGGGGTCGCCTTATGCGCTTCGTAGTCCTCGCGGCTCCGGTACTGCTCGTAGAGCAGGAACTTCCGCGGATCGTCCTGCGATCTATTGACATAATAGACGATACAGCCCGGTTCCGCGCGGGAGAGGGTGACCATCTCCTTGAGGATGGCGGCGATCTCGTCCCCCTTTCCCTCCTTGGCGTAGTAGTGCGCCACCACGACGAACGGCATCGGCCTCCCTCCTTTCTCGCTCTCCGACGACTCGTTCACACTTCCGGAGCACGCACGACACGGTTCCGCAAGACGCCGATTCCCTGCACCTCCAGTTCGACGACATCGCCGGGCTGGAGAAAACGTCCGAGTTCGAGACCGCACCCATTGGTGACGGTGCCCGATCCCCAGAGCTCACCCGGATAGATGGTCTCGCTCTGCGAGACATGGGCGATGAGCTGAGCGAAGGTGAAGTGCATGCCGCCCGAGGACCCTTCGGACCACACCTCACCGTTGACGCGTGCCACCATACGGAGGTTCGTCACGTCGAGTTCGTCCGGTGTCACCAGAAAGGGACCGATCGCGTTACCGGTATCGAAGTCCTTCCCCTTGCTGGGTCCCATGCCGATCGGTGCCTCTCGCATCTGCTGGTCGCGGGCACTGAAGTCGTTGAAGATCGTGAACCCAGCGATGTAGCGGGGCGCCTCCTCGAGCGGGATATCCTTGCCGCGACGTCCGATCACCATGCCGATCTCGAGCTCGAAGTCGAACTGCCGCGTGTAGCGCGGCATCACGACATCGGCATCTGGCCCGACGACGGTATCGGGATCACCCTTGTAGTAGGCTGGCACCTCGTACCAGGCCGCCGGAATCTCCCCACCGCGACCGAGCGCGCGACTCGCATTCCGCATGTGGCCCTCGAAGGTCAGAAAGTCGCGGATGACCCGCGGACGCGGGAGCGGCGCGAGCAGGCGCACCTCGTCGAGTCGGTAGCGCGTCCGGCGCCCGAAGGAGTCCTCCACGCGCAACCCCTCGTCCACGGCGTGTGCAGCCGCCTGCAAGCCGAGTGCACCGTGACCGAGGAAGGCGACCATGTCGTCCGGGAGGAGGAGGCTAGCCAACCGCTCAGCGTCGCAGCCCGGGTCGGTCCGCGCCAGGTACGCCGCATACGCTGCCTGCAGGTCGATGAGCCAACCATCGACGAATGCGCCGATGCGCCGGAGGGCACCCGCTGGGCTCGGCACGGCGAAAGTGGCCAACTTCATCTGTCCACTCCCTCTTCGAGCTGTTCCGAACGCATTGCGCGCTGCGCAGCGCACCACAGCGCCCGAGCGACGAACACACGAACCATCTCTCGTCGATACCACGCACTGGCACGGAGGTCAGAGACACAGTCGATCGTTCGGGCGTAGGCCTCGGCAACAGTGTCGGCGAGCACCGCGTCGAAGACCATGCCGCGCGTCGCGGCCAGCACTTCCGGCAGTCGCTGCGGTCGATCACCAGCAGCACCGACCGTCACTTCGAGGTGCCGGACCGTCGAGTCAGAGTCGAGTGCGACGACTGCCGCCACGCCCACAGCTGGGCGGTCTTCGTGGGAACGAGTCCGGAACTTGCAGTAGGCTGCACCGGCACCGGGTGGCAGTGGCGGTAGGTGGACCGCCATGACGAGTTCGTCCGGTTCGCGCTGCGTCTGATAGGCACCGAGTACGAAGTCCGCGACCGGCACTGCGCGTCGACCGCGTTGGCTGACCAGCTCGACGGTGGCACCGAGCGCAGCGAGCACAGCCGGCGGGTCGGAGGCGGGGTCCGCCTCACACACGTTCCCGACCAGGGTGGCTTGCTCCCGGACGCGCACATTGGCCACCTCCGCGAGCGTTTCGGCGAGCACAGGCCACCGCGCCCGCACCACGGGTGCGCGTTCGACGGTTCGGTGCGTCACCAGTGCGCCGATCCTGAGGCTCCCGTCCGCCTCCTCGTCGAGCGACCCTAGGTCGGACACGCGGCGGAGGTCGAGCAAGAGGCGCGGGCGAGCCAGTCCGTTCCGGAGCATGAGGGTCACCCACACCCCACCGGCGACCGGCAAGGCGTCCTCACCTGTTCGGGCCAGTTCAGCCAGCGCGTCCGCGAGGCTCGTCGGGGAAGCGATCGCCCACTCAGCCATGGGGGGCTCCCTCCAGCGCGTCGGACACTGCGGCACGGTCGGTGAACTCCTCGAGCGTGGCGAGAGCCCTCCGAAGCAGCACCTCGGCGAGCTGCCGCGCCGAGGGGACGCGCACGCGCTCCGCCATGTAGCGGAAATGCCGAGCGACGCGTTCCGGCGTGTACCCACGCTCTCCGGTGAGCCCGAGCCGGACGAAGCGCTCCGCGTTCACCTCGAGGAAGGAGAGCGAATCGGCTGCCTGGAGGAGATCGGCCTCTGGCCAGCCTCCCCACTCGTGGGCCGCGACGAGGTCGCGCACTGCGGCGACGAGTTCGGGGTCGGCGCCTTGTTCGGTGAGCCAGGCTGCGACGATGCGTGCCGAACGCTCCTGGTGTCGTCGCTCGTAGTCGCGGTTGGGGATGCCGAGCCGTGCGTCCATGCGAGGCGCATCAGGTGCTGGGTAATGTCGCTCCATGTCGTGCGTGAGCGCAGCGATACGGAGCGGCAGACTCGCGTGCGGCTCGAGCACGAAGAGCCAGTCCACCGTGCGATAGAGGTGCCGGGCATTCCAGTAGGGAGCGACCCAACTGCGTGCACGCTCGAGCAGTTCGCGTTCGCTCGGCATCGCCACAGCTCCCGTCTTCAGGCGATGGTCGTGATCGGGCGACTCTGCAAGACAAACAGTTCTTCGCCAGCGATCGCCCACTCGACGTCCTGCGGTAGACCGAAGGACGACTCCACGTGGTCAGCGAGCGCGCGCAAGACTGCGAGCTCGCGATCGCCGAGGACACGAGCGCGCTGCTGGTGTTCCGGCACTGGACGCTCCACGAGACCGCCGTCATCGGCACGCACGAGCATGGAGCGCTTCACCGGCACGATGGCCCGCATGACCCGACCACTGACGCGCTCGATCTCGTAGTGGTCGGGGATCGCCTCCCCCGAGACGAGCGCCTCGCCGAAGCCCCAGACGGCCTCGACGACGAGGACGTCACACCGCCGCTGCACCGGATCGGCAGTGAAGAGGACACCCGCCTTGTCGGGTACGACGAGCTCCTGAACGACGACCGCGAAGGCCAGGTCTTCGAGCGATCCCTTCTTGGCGCGGTAAAAGAGCGCACGTGGACTAAAGAACGAGGCCCAACAGGCCCGGACGCGCTCGAGGAGCGGGTCGACGCCGCGGACATCGAGGAACGTCTCCTGCTGTCCAGCGAAGGACGCGTGTTGCGAATCCTCGGCGACCGCGCTCGACCGCACGGCCACCGCGATCGGTTCGCCGTGCCCCAGCTCGGCGTAGGCACCAGCGATCGCGGCATCGAGTTCGAGCGGCATGGGCGCCTCGACGATCCGCCGGCGGAGTTCGTCAGCGGCCACCTCCAGCGTGCGACGCTGCTCGGGGTCGATCGTCGCCAAGACGGCCCGAATCGTCTCCTCGAGCCCCGTCTCGGCGAGGAAGGTGGCGAAGGCTGCACTGGTCACGACGAAGCCGGGCGGCACGGGGAGCCCAGCTGCGGCGAGCCGGGCCAGACTCGCTCCCTTGCCACCGGCCTGCAGGACGTCGATGCACGCAGGGTCGTGGAACCAGCGGACGAGCGCGACAGTGGCAGCGCGGCTCATCGGTATCACTCCTCGACGATCGCCACCGCGCGCACCGGGGCTGCGGTGGTCCCGACCCACTTGATGGGGAACGCAGCCACCTTGAAGCCGTAGGGACGCGGGATCTGGTCGAAGTTGGTCAGGTTCTCGATGTGGTAGTACTCCCGTTCCCGCATCACCAGGTGCGCTTCCCAAAACTGCTTGCGCTCGAACATCGCCCAGACGGGCGGGTCGAAGGTAATGGCGTCGATACCCATCACCTTGATGCCCTGATCGATGAGCCAGAGGGTGGCCTCACGCGTCATACCGCAGTGGTCAGTGAGGTAGCGTGGCTCGTGCTGATAGGAACCAGCCCCTGTCCAGATGAGGACGATGTCGAGCGGCTTGAGGCGATAGCCGATTTTCTCGAGCGCGGCTTGCAGCTCGGCGGCGGAGATCCCGGAGCCCTTCTCTTTGTGACGGAAATCGAGGAGGACCCCATCGGCGTAGCAGTACTCGAGTGGGATCCCCTCCGGGCCGGGCGCGTCAGCGACCAGGTGTTTCCGGGCATCGATGTGGGTCCCCACATGGTCGTTGAGTTCCAGCCGGTAGCTCGCGGTCAGCCAGGTCGCCCCGTACTGGGCAGCTCCGATCCGTTCGGCGAACTCTTCCCACGATTCGTGCATCTCGATCTTCGGTGGTGGCACGCGGGGAAAGGTGACCATGTCGTTGTGCACCGGCATGGAGAGGTCGATCAGGCGCACGCCCATGGGACTCCTCCTTCCTCGTCGTTATCCCTCGGACTCTGGCGGTGCGTCAGCAGGACGCTCGCGAGAGAGCGCCTCGTAGACCCAGCGACCCGGCTCCTCGATGTGGCGACGCATGGTCGCCTCGGCCAAGTCCGGATCGCGGGCGCGGAGCGCCTCCAAGATCGGCTCGTGCCGGGCCGCCAGCCCTTCGATCGCCCGGCGATGCACCGAAAAGGTGAGGAAGGTGGTGGTCGCCAGGCTCAAGCTGGTCCAGAACTGCTGCAGGAGACGGTTCCCGGAAGCTTCGACGATGATGCGGTGGAAGGCGACGTCCGCCTCGATCGCCGTCACCGTGTCACCGACATCGCTGGCTTCGCGCATGCGGTCGATCTGTTCCTCGAGCGCTAAGAGCTGGTCTGTGGTGATACGCGTCGCCGCGGCGCGGGCAGCCACCCCTTCGATCGCGGCGCGGATCGGGTAGATCTGGACGAGCTCCTCGTGGCTGAAGGCACGCACGCGCGTGCCGCGGAAGGGTTCGCTGGTCACGAAGCCGAGCAACTCCAGGTCGCGCAGCGCTTCGCGCACCGGCGTCTGGCTGACACCGAGTTCCTGAGCGATCCGCGTCTCGACGATCCGCTCGCCTGGGCGCAACTGGCCCCGGAGGATGGCATCGATGAGGTACTCCTTGATCT
>JBEPZP010000161.1:0-6098 GCA_041640735.1 Thermomicrobium sp. | reverse complement strand
AATGAAGAGCCAGGTTCCCGGATGCGTCCAGTCGATGGCCACGGCCTCCCTGCAGTCGAACCATCGAAGGTGTCATCGTGCCCGGCGGTCGACCGGGCTTCCTGAGGATACTCGTACCAGAACCACTGTGCTGCCCGTGGCCGAGCCCCGCCGCATCCGCCGTACCGGGCCACCAGCCAGGAACCGACGAGGTAACCGTCGGCATGCCGGCTCGCACGCTGGAGTTCCGCGATGGAGACGCTCACGCTCTTGGCCCTTGCACTGGCCAGCGCGGGTATCCTGACCGCCCTCGTCACGCTCAGTCTCCGCTGTCTCGGTATCGCACCAGCGCGACCGGAAGAGCGCACACGCGGTATCGAACTCCTGATCGAACGGCTACGCGAGCGGTTCGGCCACCGCGCCTGACGGTGAGCGGTCAGCTGCTCGGCGAGTCATGCTCCGCACCGCCGTTCCCGGCAGGCTCCGGATCGGCAGCCGCTTCCTGAGCGCGCGCTTCGTCCCGCTCCCCACGCTCGTCACGACGCCCGAAGTCGCGCGTCCGCTCCGCATACTCGCGCAGACGATCCATCACTCGGCGGTGCACGGTGCCCTCCGGATACGTTCCGTCGGGCTGGCGTTCACCGGCCGGCACACCGGTCAGGATTTCGATCCCCTGATCGACCGTATCGACCGCCCAAATGTGGAACTTCCCCTCGGCGACGGCCTGGATCACTTCGTCGTCCAACATGAGGTGCTGGACATTGGCCGTGGGGATGATGACTCCCTGCTCGCCGGTCAGGCCTTGCGCTTTGCAGACTGCAAAAAACCCCTCGATCTTCTCGTTGACCCCGCCGATCGCCTGGACTTCACCGTTCTGGTTCACCGAGGCGGTCACCGCGATGCCTTGCTTGATCGGCAAGCCAGAGAGCGCCGAGAGCAACGCGTACAGCTCGGTCGACGAAGCCGAGTCCCCCTCGATCTCCTCGTAGGCCTGCTCGAAGGTGATCGAGGCGCTGATCGCCAGCGGGAAGTCCTGCGCATAGGCGCCAGCGAGATAGTTGGACAGGATCAAGAACCCTTTCGAATGGATCGGCCCGGAGAGCTGGATCTCACGTTCGATACTGATGAGATTTCCGCGACCGAGGGAAATGCGCGCCGTGACACGCGACGGCTTGCCAAAGGCGAAATCGCCCAGATCGACGACCGCCAGGCCGTTGATCACCCCCACGCGCGCACCACGCGTCTCGATCTTGAGCGTCCCCTCGGCGATCAGTTCGCGGATCCGTTCTGCGATAAGGTCGGAGCGGTACCGCTTCTTCTGGATCGCCGTCTCGACGTCTTCCGCCGTCACGATGTCGCGCCCGGCCTTCCCTGCCCAGTAGCTCGCCTCGGCGACCAGGTTTCCGATCTCCAGAAGCTGCGAGGAAAGTTTCCGCTGGTGCTCGACCTGCCGCGCCCCGAACTCGATGACCCGGGCAACAGCGCTGCGGTCGAAATGGCGCAGTCCTTGCTCCCGTATGACCCGGCTGATGAACGCGGCATAGCCCATCACGTGCTGCTCGTCCCAGTCCATGTCCGGCGCGAAATCAGCGCGCACGCGGAAGAGTTCGCGGAAATCGTCGTCGTATGCGGACAAGAGGTAATAGAGCAGCGGGGAGCCGATGAGCACGACCTTGACGTCCAGGGGAATGGGGTCAGGCCGGAGCGTGGCTGTCGGTAAGACCGCATACTGCTGGCCGAGGTTCTCGATCACCACTTGTCGCGTGATGAGCGCTCGCTTGAGCGCCTCCCAGGAGAACGGATTCTGGAGCAGCTCGACGACATGTAGGACGAGAAAACCGCCGTTCGCCCGGTGTAGGGCACCCGCCCGGATCTGGCTGAAGTCGGTCACCATCGCTCCGAACGTCGCCCGGTAGTCGATCCGTCCGACGAGGTTGTAGTACGATGGGTTGCGCTCGAAAATCACCGGCGCGCCCTGCGTCTGGCTATTGTCGACGAAGACGTTGATACGATAGCGGGCGAGGTGTTCCTGTTGTTGCAGTGCCTGAAGCTGAGCGATCGGCGTCGGGACACCGGGTACTTGCGGCGGGAAAAAGTCGTGCAGGTGCTCGGGAATGTCCTCGCGTACCTGATCGAGGAACGTGAGCACTTGCGGGATGTCCTGGTACCGTTCCCGTAGTTCCTCGAACAACCCACCCACCGCGAAGAGCGCCACTTCCCGGTCGAGCTGTCGCAAACGCTCGGCCGTTTCGCGCTCCAACCGCCGCACCTCGCGGAGCGCATCGGCCACACGGTCTTGGATACGCTGGTTGCGGCGTTCCAGTTCCTCGCGCACCGGCTCCGGTAAGCGCTCGAACTCCTCCGGTGCGAGCGGGCGCCCCTGGACGACCGGTACGCTGATCACCCCAGCCGGCGTGAGCTCGACGGCGAACCCGAGCTGCTGGGCGAACTGTTGAACACCTTCCCACAGCCGCTCGCGTTCCTGGTTGAGCCGGTCGATGATGGCGCGCCGTCGCCGGTCGTACTCTTCGCTCTCGAACGCTCGCGGGATCGCCTGCTGCGCTGCCCGCAGGAACTCGTCCATGTCGCGCGCGAGCTGCGCACCGCGTCCAGCCGGCAGCGAGATCGCGATCGGACGCTCCGGATCTTGAAAATTGTGCACGTAGATCCAGTCCGGCGGCGTCGGCTTCGTCGCCGCGAGCTGCTCGACGAGGCGCAGCACGGTACTCTCGCGGCCCGAACCGGGCCGACCAGCGACGTAGACGTTGTACCCGTACGAAGTGATTTCCAGGCCGAATTCGAGCGCCTCGAGCGCCCGCGGTTGTCCGACGGTTCCAGCGATCGGCTCGACTTCGGCTGTCGTCTCGAACGGGAGCGTGGCGGGGTCGAGCCGGCGGCGCAGGCGATCGACCGGAACCCGGAGTTGCGTGACGAGTTCGCTCGTCGTCCCACTCATTGTCCCTTCCCTCCCTTTCCGCCCCCCTCCCGGCTCGGTAGGATTCAACCGGCCGAACCGGGTGGCGTCAAAAAGCTCCCGATCACTGCTGCTGCACCGTAGGACAGCACGGCGACGAGGAGCGCGCGGAGCGTACCGACCCCCAGCGTCTCGCGCAGCGCCATCAACGTCGTGAACACGGTCCACAGCAGCGCCAGCGGAACCACCACGATCTGCAGGGCTGGCACTACACCGAAGACCAGGAGGAGCGTCGGCGCGAGTGCCAGGCCGAGCGTGCGAGCCAGTTGGCCCAGCGTCGCCTGCGTCTCCGCGCCGGGTAGCGCCTTCGTCCCGAAAACGAACGCAGCGATGACGAAGACTGTCCAGGAGATGAATGCCGAAGCGGCCATCACACCGAAGGCACGTACTCCTCCGAACGGCAAGGCTACGACGCCGGCCGAAAGCACACAGAGGGCGACGAAGAGCAGCACCGGGACGGTCGCGACCGGATCGTCCCGGACCGCCCGGTACGCCCGCGGATCGAAACGGAGCGCATCGATGATCAATCGCAGCATCGTTTCCCTCGCTCGCTACCGCCGCTCGAGCGGCCAACCGTACTCCTTCACGATCCAAGCGTACAGCGGCGGCACCTCGAGAAACTCGACGCGCTGGCCGAGCGTCCGCGCTTCGATGAGGAAACTCTTGAGTCGCTCCGGATCGCGATACAAGCACTCCGGCGAGGCTGCAACGACGACATCGATCTCGCGCAGCCACATCGCGGTTCGCAACGCTTTGAGCCCTGGTCGTTGCTCGGGGAGCTCCGGCAAGATCTCGCTGAAGACTTTCGCGACCTCGTAGTCCTCGCGCGCAGCGAACGCGCGCAGCCGCGCCTCCTGCTCAGCCAGCTCGACCTCAGGAGCTGGCCGCTTTTTCGCTTCCTTCGGGTCGGTCGGCAAGCGGGTCGCCAGGAACAGTGCTGCGCGCGCTCTCGACATCGCCTAACCCCCATCGGAACGGTCGCTCGGTTTCGCCACGCTCACCCTGGTATGCTCCACGATACCCCTCAGCGACCGGTCGTTCCAGCCGGTGAAAGACGAGCTGAGCGATCCGCGCAGATCGCTGCAGGCGGAATCCAGCCGGGTTGTACACGACGAGCAAGGCCACCCCCTGGCCGCTGTACCCGGCATCCCACACTGCCGTATGCAGCGCGACCCCACAGCGCAGCAAGCTCGAACGCGGCCGCGCATAGGCCATGCAGTCGGGCGGAAGCGACACCGTCTCGCTGAACCGCACGAGGTACGGGCCGGGCACCAGATCCCACCAGCCAGCGCTATCGGGCTCGATCGGCTCGAATTCCGGCAGACGCCGCGCGGTGTCGCTCGCACCGAGCTGTCCTTTGCTCGCATAGCGGGCGACGGTGGCAACGGTCAGGTCGATCCCGTGCGGCTGCAGCTGTTCGTCGGGCGCTGGTAGGTCGCGGACCAGCGGTGGATCCCCTGCCAGCAAGGCGAGGAGCTGTTCCCGGCTCAGCACGCCATCACGCTCTCCCATTCAGCCTCCTCGTACCTGACTCACGAGCCGCGCGTATGGATGACCGATCGCGAGAATCCCCCGCTGGTGCTCCGGGAGTTCCGCCCAGAGCTGCAGCGGACTCGGCTCCGTCCGGGGCAAGATGCGACCGCTCACCATCGTCAACGTGTTGACGAGCAACTGCGAACCCCGCCGCTCCTCCATCATGACGTCGTAGAAGACGACGTCACCCTCGACGAGCCGGAACAGCGCGATATCTGCCGGTGTCCCTTCGGCTAAACTGCCCAGCTCGGGACGCCCGATGAGCTGCGCTGGACGAACCGTGGCCCGCTCGATCACGTCGGGCAGGCTCAAGCCGAGAGCGAGAAACTTCGAAAGCGTGGTCGGCAGATCGAACATCGGCCCCTGCACGGCCAGCTGGTGGATGTCGCTCGAGATCGTGTCCGGCACGATCCCCTCAGCCAAGAGCGCCTCGGCAACCGCGAAGCTGAACGAACCAGTCCCATGACCGATATCGAGCACGAGCCCCTGCTCGCGCAACGCCCTGATCGCCGGTTGAACCTTCCCGTCCGGCGTGATGATCCGCATAGTACCGCCGGTCGAGCAGTGGGTGAGGATGTCGCCTGGTCGGAGAAGCGCCGCTACCTCCTCGAGCGTCGGCGGACCATTGTTGATATGCACCATCAGCGGAAGGTGCAGACTGTCGGCGAGCTGTCGTGCCAGCTGGAGCGGCCGGATACCGACACCGCGCGTCGTGTTCGCGTCGATGCGGGCTTTCACGCCGAGAATCCGGTCGCGATTCGCTTCGATGACCCGGGCAGCGACATCGACGTCGCAATAGTCGAGGTTCGCGAACTCCCAGGTCGGAGCGACGAGCCCGATCGAGGAAAGGTTCAACAGCGCGAAGATCCGCACCCGGCTCCGCTCGATGATGTAGCGTCGCAAGCCCGGAAAGGTATACGCCCCCGCGCTTCCTGCATCGAGCCAGGTCGTCACACCGGTACGGGCCGCGATCGGATCCGGTTCGATCCCCCAGTACGTCGCACCCCAGTAGACGTGCGTGTGCAAGTCGACCAGCCCCGGCGTGACGAGCTGCCCGCGCGCATCGATCACCTGTTCGGCGACAGCATCGGCCAGCGAGGGTGCCACCCGTGCGATCACCCCGTCGCGGATGCCGATGTCGAAGCGGCCGAACCGACCCGTTCCCGGGTCGACGAGTTCACCACCGAGAATCAGGGTATCGAACCGTTCGCGTTCTGCCGCTCTCGACATCGGGGCCCCTCCCGCTCAGGCAGCGCTCACCCTGACAATGCTCGCCCGACCATGGGACGTCCGTCAATCCGGTACGCCAACAGCGCGCTCGGTCCAGAGCGAGCTCGGACAGCGAGAGCCTCCGGTACAGCGGACGGCTCGCGCGGAGAGCGACGAGGTCTCGACCCGGTTCGTCGTGTCGAACAACGGCCGTGCAGCGAGACCCGCAGCCAGCCGGAGCGTCGCTCACGCACAACGGCAGCTCCGGCGAAGCGGTGCTGGGCACGGAACAGCCTTGGCCACCCGTCGTTCCGATCCAGTCGCCTTCACCGTGCTGCCGTGTGGCCGGAGGAACCGTCCAGCGAGCTTCCGAGGCGCCGCCCCCGGGGTGAGTAGCCGTGCC
>JBEPZP010000160.1:0-6118 GCA_041640735.1 Thermomicrobium sp. | reverse complement strand
CGGCCGGCGTGCCGGCGCCACGAGGTGCCGCTCGCTGGTCGCGCCGTCCACGAAGGGCAGCGAGCGGAGAAAGCCATCGCGGTCGGCCAGCGGCGCGGCGGCCAGCGCGGCCAGGCGCGCCCAGCGGTCGCCGCTGCGCGGGTCGCTCCAGCGCTCGAGTACCGCTCGCTTGAGGAAGGGAAGGCCGAGGCGCTCGGTCACGCGGGCGCGCACGTCCAAGATGAGGCGAGGGATCGGGATGGCGACCGGGCAGACCGTCTCGCAGGCGTTGCAGGAGACGCAGAGGCTCTGCGGGTCTGCCACCGCTTCGAGCCCGTGGTGGATCGCGGTCAGCGGGAGGCCGATGGGACCGGTGTAGATGTGCCCGAAGAGGTGCCCGCTCACCACCTGATAGGGTGGGCAGACGTTGGAGCAGGCGCCGCAGCGGATGCAGTAGAGCGCATCGACCAGTTCGGGGTCCTCGCGGGCGGCCAGCCGACCGTTGTCGAGGAGGACGATGTGCTGCTCCCGCGGACCGTGCGCGCCGCGGACCAGCTGGATCTCGATGTCGGCCGTACGCGTCGGCCCGGTGAGGAACAAGACGCGGACGGTCATCTTTTGTCCGGCGCCAGCGCGGGGCAGCGCCCGCAGCAGCGGCGGGACATCGTCCAGCGTGCGGACGATCTTGTCGATGCCCACGATGGCCACGTGGACCGGGGGGAGCGTGGCCACCAGCTCGGCGTTCCCCTCGTTGGTGACGATGACCAGCGTACCGGTCTCGGCGATCGCCGCGTTGGCCCCGGTGATACCGATATCCGCCTCGATGAAGGCGCGGCGGAGTTCCTGCCGCGCGACCTCGACCAGCTGGGGCGGGTCGGGCGGTATCGGTCGGCCGAGGACACGTGAGAAGAGCTCGGCGATCTGCTCGCGCGACTTGTGGATGGCCGGCCCGATGAGGTGCGACGGGCGCTCGCCAGCCAGCTGCACGATCCACTCGCCCAGGTCGGTCTCGACGACGCGGGCGCCAGCGTGCTCGAGGGCCTCGTTGAGCTGGATCTCCTCGGTGGCCATCGACTTCGACTTGACGACCAGTTTGGCGCCGCGTTGGCGGACGAGCTCGGCGACGTAGCGCCGGGCGTCCTCGGCCGTGTGCGCCAGATAGACCGTAGCGCCGACGGCCTCGGCTTCGCGCCGGAACTGCTCGACGAGTTCAGGGAGCTGCGCGATGGCGGCCGCTTTCCGCTGGCGCAGGTCACGCCGCAGAGCAGCGAAGTCGACTTCCGCGAACGCCTCGGCCCGGCGCTGGCGGTAGCGCGTGAGCGTGCGCTCGAGCGCTTGGCGTTGCGCCGTGTTGGCCAGCGCTGCGTCGAGTGTGCGTTGGAACGCCTTGCTGCGTGCTGCCATCGTTCGCTCCTCTCTGCCCCGGACCCGCTCTGCGCACGTCAAGTGTAACGCTGGTTCGGGGAAGGCGCCTCCTCACGGTGCGGGAGCAGCCGCCTGGCCGCGCAGCCGGCGGCCGGGTCGGTGGGGAGTAGGGGTGTGGCGGCCAGGCGCACCGCACCCCCACACCGTGGAGGGTTGGGGGCGTGCCGCGCCACCAGGCGCGGGGAGCACCTGGCTAGCACGATGGTTATCGACGGTCCTGGTGACATGGTGCGGCCACAGGTGGCGTGGTCGCGACAGCATGGTGGGGATTTCCCGGCCCTGGTGGACCGGGGCGCGTCAGGCACGCCCGACCCGGACGGGTCACGCACGCGTGACCCCTACAGGACAGGAGCTGCCCCTCACCGCGCCGACACGGCACGGCACACGAGCGCCTGGCCTGGGCGCACCGGGTACGGCGTCTTTACGTAGGGGCGCGGCACGCCGCGCCCGGGCCGCACCGGTGGTGCGGGGGAACCCCTGGACGGGTTACAGACCGCGACCGTAACGGCAACCCGGTTCACCGGTGGGCGACCGTGGCGCGACGGTGCCGGTGGTCGTTCGCCGGCCCTCCCGGGCCGGATCGGGTCAGGCACGCCTGACCCCTACAGAACGCGGTTGCCCCCTGCCACGGTTGCCGTCGCAGGGGGCACGGGCGCCTGGCCGGGTCGATGAGGCGTGCTGAACCTGTGTAGGGGTGCGGCACGCCGCGCCCGGGCCGCGCCGGAGGCGCGGGGGCCATCGTGATGGGGCAGCGACATTGCCCACAGGATCGCCCGGGTACACGACAGCGTGTGCCAGGCCCAGGCATGCACGTGGTTCGCCGGCCCTGCCGGGCCGGTCGGGTCGGGCACGCCCGACCCCTACACGGTGTCGCACCGTCACACCGCGCACGACGGCCGAGACCGCGTGTGCCGGGTGAGCGCGAGCGACGGCGGCTCCGGTCCGGGTCCTGAGGGCTGGCCAGGGTCAGGTACGCCTGACCCGTACAGGACGAGGTTGCTCCGTCCCTCGCGTTGACGGCGCCGGTGCCCAAGTGCCCGACTGGGCACGGCGCGCCGGGCGCTGTGGTGTTCACGGGACGCGGCATGGGCGACTCGCCCTGCTGTACACTGGGCACGACTTCAGTCGACGCGCCCTGCCTCCGATATGTTCGTACCGAGGGGACGGAACCGGATGGTGGTGCAGCGAGCGGACAGGCGACCGCCGAAAGGGTTCTCCGTCTGGCAGGCAGCCGAACTCGGCGTGCCCGACCGGAACGGCCGACTGACCTGGCACCGGACACGCGTCGAGGACTTCAGCCCCGACGGGCACCGCGTGGTGGTCGGCTGGCCGATGGTCCAGCTCGCCTACGTCTCTGTCCACCGCGGTGACCTCGTCTACCTCGGCGGGACGGTCCCCGACGATGCGCTGTACGTGGTCCCCTGCGAAGTCGTCGCCACGGCACTCGAGCCGCAGGCCCGCCTGGTGCTGGCGCCTGTCGGCCCCTGGGAGCGGATGCAGCGTCGCGAGCACTGTCGCGTACCGGTGATCCTTACCCCCGACGAGCTCGTGCTCCTGCCTCCGGAAGGGGAACCCCAGCCGCTCCGCGGCACGGTCGTCGACCTCAGCGCCGGTGGCGTCCGCCTGCGCTTACCCCAGCAGTTGCGGATCGGCGACCGCCTGGCGGTCCGCTTGACCTTGCCGGGTGCAGCACAACCGATCGGCGCTGTCGCCGTGGTGCGGCGGGTCGCGCCGGTAGAGCGGGCTGACCCCCCGCGCTGGGACCACGGTTGCCAGTTCGAGCGGCTCGACCGCCGCACCGAGGACGCGATCGTCCGCTTCGTCTTCCAGCGGCAGCGCGAATGCGCCCGGCAGTTGCGCGACGGCTGAGCCTGGCGCGCTACGGCCAGCGCGAACGGTCGCGGTCGTCGTCCGACCAGGGCTGAGCGATGGAGAAGGGGTCGTCCTCCTGCTCGTCCTCACCCCACAGCGATCCGCGTGGGAACAGGTCGTCTTTTTCCTCGTCTTCACCCCACTACGATCCACGCGGGAACACGTCGTCTTCGCTCTCGTCCCAGGGGTTACGAGAGAACGGCGGCTCGTCGGTGCCCGGGAACCGCTCGCCACGCTCGTCCTGGCAGGCGTCGTCCCAAAGCGATCCGCACCACTCGACACTGAAGTCCAGTTGGAATTCCTCCGACGCCGTTAGACGGCGGCACGACCCGTACGGGTCGCAGATCTCCGCCCCCGATCCCCCGGCGAGTGCCCTCTCCTCGCAATACCAGCGACCCAGGTCGTCGCGGCCGACTCTCCCCATGCAGATCGGCTTGCTCTACGAGACTTCGATCCGCCGGGCCGGCTTGGGCGTGGACTCGACCACGGGTACTCCCACCTGGTTCCCCCTGCATCCCAGCCCGGCGCCGTCCACGCGCCGGCACGCGAGGAGGCGCCCGTGGAAGCGGACGAGTACCCCTGGCCCATGTCCCCTGCCCCGTCCTGCAGCCCGGCCGCGCTCCATACCCACCACAGAGCGGCTAACCCCACCAGGGCCCAGACCCACCAGCGCTGGCGCATCCCCCACCTCCCGGCTGCCAGCATGCCTGGCGAATGATCACTCGGCAGGGCGGAGGCAGCCCATCAGGCGCGGTCGACCAGCGGCGCGGCCTGCGAGCCTTCTGCGCGCGCCGAGCCGTCCGCCGCCAGTGGGCTCCGGGACTCGCTGGGAGCGCGACCGAGCAGGCGCAGCAGCAGCTGGAGCTCGAACTGCGTCTCCGGGTCGGTGAGGTCGCGGCCGAGCAGCGCGCCGATCTGCTCGAGCCGGTAGCGGACAGTGTTGGGGTGCACGCCGAGCTGGTCGGCCACCTCGTTCACGGCGAAGCGGGCGCGTACCCAGGCGAGGAGCGTCTCGACCAGCCGCTCGCCGTGCCGGACACGCTCGAGCGGTCCGAGCCAGAGCGCGACGAACGCCTGCCGGGCCTCCCGGTCGCCGGCCAGAACCCGCTCGAGGACGAGGTCCTCGTAGCGGGCGAAGCAGGGGCGGTCGACGTACTCGAGCAAGGTACACGCCTCGCGGTAGCTCCGCCGCACGCCGTCGGGCCCCGCATAGGGGCGACCGGCCACCACGGTGAGCTGGCCGTCGTCCAGTTCCTGCCGGAGCGTCTCCAGGTGCTCGTCCTGCTCGACGAGCACGATCACCTGGTCGTGGGTCGTGGCGACCAGCGGGGCGCACCCCAGGCGCCGCAGGGCACGGCGCAACCGCAGCGCCACCTGCTCGCGGCGCTGGAACGCCTCCACCGTCAGCGGTGGCTCGCCGAGCACCACGACGAGGACGCGGTAGCGCCGCAGCGGGTCGTAGCCGAGCGCGCGGGCCCGCTCCAGCTCCTGCGGCGAGCCGGTGAATCGCCCCTCCAGGAGCGTGGCCAGGAAGGCGTAGCCGAGCCGCGCTTCCAGCTGCGCGAGTTCGCGCTTCTGGGCGAAGAGGAGCGCGAAGACGAGCGCGGCGTGCTCGGCTGCCCGCAAGTCGAGCCCACTCAGCGGCTCCTCGCCCTCGATGATCCAGACCAGGCCGACCAGTTCCCCGTGCAGCCAGATCGGGCAGACGACGCGCTCGCGCAAGCCCAGTTCGGGGATAGCTGGTACGCGGTACGGTTGCATCCCTTGCGGGGGCAGGTAGCCGCGGGCGACCAGACCCTCCTGCAGCCACGCGGGCGCCCGGCCGGCTTCGATGGTGGCGCGCCGGGCAGCGTCCTCGTAGGGGCCACGCTGGTAGTAGGCCAGGAGGGTACCGTCCGGCTCCTCCACGGTGATCGAGCGGCCGATCAACTCGCCGAGCGTGCGGACGAGGCGGTCGAGGCTGCGCGTACGGGCCGCGGCCCGCATCAGCTCGCGGTGGAGCTGTTCGGCCCGCTCGAGCTCCTGCCACTGCTCGCGGAGGAGCAGGTTGTGCACCGTCTCGGTGATGCGCACGAAGGGGATCTCCCAAGGGATCTCGAGGAGCGGGAGTCCCACCTCGTCGGCTGCTTGCCGCATCGCATCGGGAAAGCGGGCGAAGTAGTGCGGGACGGCCAGACCCAGCGCCGCCACGCCACGTTCGGCCAGTCGGTGCACCAACGCTACTAGCTCGTCGTCGCGGCGAGGCCAGGCGATGCCGGTGCTCAGCATCAGCATGCCGCGGTCGATCCAGGGGAGCGGGTCCGGGAGATCGACGACGTGCACCCAGCGGACGCGCGCTTCCAGCCCGCGCGTCCCGGCTACCACGCGCGTGCCTTGCAAGACGGGGAGATCGAGGAGGTCAGCCACCCGCACGCTCGGCCTCCGGTTCCCAACGGGTCGTCTGCTGGGAGTGAGTGTAGCCGCAGCGACGGGCCGCGACATCCCGCGTCCTGGTGGCACCGGGACCCCGGTGCGGTGCAATTCCCTGTCCTGACGGGGTCGGGGGTGCGTGGCCCACCGGCCCGCAGGGCTGGGCATCACCGGGTGCGTCTGCGCACAGTGCACGCCCACCGGCCAACCCGGTCCCATGCACCGTCACGGTCGGCGCCCCGTCCAGGTGGTTCCCCGCGCCGCACGGCGCGGCCCGGGCGCGGCACGTCGCGCCCCTACACAGCATTTGACGCCGCGCGTGGGCCACTGTGACAGGGCACGTGGCTGCCACCGCATCTTCACCACGGCCCGGGGCAACCTCGTCCTGTGTAGGGGTCACGCGTGCGTGGCCCGTCCGGGTCGGGCACGCCCG
>JBEPZP010000159.1:0-6135 GCA_041640735.1 Thermomicrobium sp. | reverse complement strand
CCACCGGCAACACACAGTATAGCACGCTCCGGCTCTAGGCTGCAAGCCATACTCCGCGGAACCTCTCGGCGCCATCCAGCTGGGCGCCCGCCTTCAGCCTCGCTGGGCACGTCGTGCTTGGGCCTGGTCGAGGCGCGCGCGGAAGCGTCGCAGCAGTTCACCTGGCGAGGCTTCGTCTTGGAAGAGCGCAGATCCGGTGACCACGACGTCGGCACCGGCTTCGATGACTGCGGTGACGTTCGAAAGCTTGACACCGCCGTCGACGGAAAGGAGGCAGGGCAAACCGCCCTGGTCGATCTGGTGTCGTAGCCGCTCGACCTTGCGCAGTGTGGAGGGAATCAACGGTTGTCCTCCGTAACCGGGCTCCACCGTCATGACGAGGACGAGGTCGAGGTAGGGAAGGATCTCCTCGACGGCCGCCAGTGGGGTAGCCGGGTTCAGCGCGACGCCGGCGAGGAGCCCCAGTTCCTTGATCGCCGTGACGGTTCGGTGCAGGTGTACGCTCGCCTCGACGTGGACAGTGATCGCGGTCGCGCCGGCCGCGGCGAAGGCGTCCAGGTAGCGTTCTGGCTCCACGATCATGAGGTGGACGTCCAACGGCAAAGCGGTGGTTCGGCGTACCGCTTCGACGACGGGAAGACCGAAGCTGATGTTGGGCACGAAGCGCCCGTCCATCACATCGAGATGGATCGCGTCAGCTCCGGCCTCCTCGAGTTCCCGCACGATCTCGCCCAAGCGCGCGAAATCAGCGTTCAAAATCGAAGGCGAGAGGAGCGGACGGCGATATCCGAACGAGACGGTCATGGCACTCCTCGAGCGCTCCGAACAGCCCGCAACCGTTCCTTGCGAGAGTGTACTGGTCGGCCCGTCGGCTATGCTTGCGCATGACCGAGAGCCCGTCGGCTATGCTTGCGCATGACCGAGAGGGGGAGACCGATGCGACGAACATGGTACGTGATCGGCAGCGAGCCACCGCCACGCGGTGCGGTCCTGCGGCGCGACGTCGTCCTCGAGCGAGACGGTCGCCAACAATTTCGGCGAGGCTTACCGCTCGAGCAGGTCCTGGAGCTGGTCGGGGCACGTACCGGTCTTCGTCTCCCGGTCGCTGTTCCCGATCCGGGGGATCTCGAGCAGCACGACGCCTCGGCGCGTATCGCTGAGGCGGTAGCAGGCAGCGGGACACGGCTGGAGCCGCCGCACCAGGGCCAGGTCAACGTGCGCGCTGCACAGTTCGGTGTGGTTCGAGTGGATGCGGAGCGTCTCCAACGCTTGATGCGCAGCGGGCTCGTGCTCGTCGCCACGGTGCTCGACGGGCGCGTGGCTGAACCCGACGAAACGATCGCGATCGTCAAGGCTCCCGCGTTGTTCCTCCCCCAGCGTCGCCTCCAAGCGGTCTTGCGGCGGTTCGCGGACAGGCCGCTCGTCACTGTCGCCCCGTTCAGCGTGCGGCGCGTCGGTCTGCTGGCTGGTGAGCGGGTGCGTCCGGCTGCGCTCGAGGTGGCCACGCGAGCGTTGAGGCAAAAACTGGCACGTTTCGGAGCCGAACTCGTGCTGGTAGAACGACTCGACACCGACGACCGAGGGCGCATCGCTGCGCTGATCGGAGAGTGGATCGATCGGGGGGTGGAGGTCGTTCTGACTGCTGGTTCCATCGTCCTCGATCCGGACGACGCCTTCTTGCGCGCGTTGCGACCGCTCGGGGCACAGCTCACGGTGCGCGGCGCGCCGGTCGATCCGGGGACGATGTTCTGGGTGGCGTACCGCGGAGCCGTGCCGATCCTCGGGCTAGCCAGTTGCGAGTTGTACGGTCGCGTGTCCGTCTTCGACCTCGTGATTCCGTACGTTCTCGCTGGCGAGCGCGTCGATCGTCGTCTGCTCGCCCGCTTGGCGCATGGCGGCTTGCTCGAGGACACTCACCTTTCGCGTTTGCCTCGAGCGTGGCGCCCGATGCGCGAGGGCTCGTGAAGGCGCGTGCTGCGTATACTCCGCAGCGAGTGGCGGGATCGGTCATGCTGAGCAGACTGCAGCAGCTCGAGGACTTCGTCGAGCGGTTGATGGAGGGAACGGTCGGGCGGATCTTCCGCACCAGTGTCCAGCCCGCCGAGATCGCGCGTCGTTTGGAGCGGGCCATGGACGCGCAGCAGGTCGCGACGCCCGAGGGACCGATCGTTCCCAACGACTTCGTCGTCCGGTTACACCCGGACGACCTCGTGCAGTTCGCCGATTTCGCCGACACGCTCTCGATCCAGCTCGAGGAGTGGATTCTGGACGTTGCGGAAGAGCGTGATTACGGGTTCATCGACCAGGTACGAGTGCGGTTGATCGGTGACCCGGCCGTACCGCGGCGGAGCGTCGTCGTCGAGGCTCGGATCGCCGAGCTTCCAGCCGAGGACTTCGCTGCGCGTCAGGTGTGGCAGCGTACCGAGGTGTACCGCGTGTTGCACGACACCGGAAACGTGCCTCGGGCGTTTCTGCGCATCGTCGAGGGCCCGATGACCGGCGAGACGTTTTTGATCCGCAAGAAAGTGACGACGATCGGTCGAGCGCTCGAGAACGACATCGTACTGGAGGCTCTCGACGTGTCCCGGCGTCACGCGCGGATCGAGTACGAGGCGGGCCAGTTCGTTATCGTCGACCAGGGCTCGACCAACGGGACGTTCGTGAACGGGGTACAGGTGGAGCGTGCTCCCTTGCGGAGCGGCGATCGCATCGCACTGGGCACGGTCGTCTTCGAGTTCTCGTTCCCGGGGGCGTGAGACGCGCGCATGGAGTGGCCTCTGCAGCTGCCGTTCGAGTGGTTCGTTCTCCTGCTCCGTTTGGTCTTCGCGTTTCTCCTGTATTTTTTCATCTTCCTTATCGCGCGCATCACTGTGCGTGAGCTGGCCGCCGCGACGACAGTGAGCGGCGAAACGAGCGGACCACCTGGCCACCTCATCGTCCAGTCGCCAGGGGCGACAGGGCTGCGGCCGGGGACGAGGCTACCTCTCGAGCCGGTCACGGTGATCGGTCGCCATCCGGCGTGTACGATTCGGCTCGATGACTCTTACATCTCGACCGAGCATGCACAACTCACGTGGGAACATGGCCGGTGGTGGATCACTGACCTGAAGAGCACCAACGGGACGCGCGTCAATGGGCAGCCGGTCACGGCACCGACCGGCCTGCGGTACGGGGATGTGATCGAGTTGGGCGATGTCCGGTTGGTCCTCGCGCCGTAGCGAGTGACCGCTCAGCCAGGTGCACACCTTTCGGGCACGATGCTAGGATGAGGGGCAACTGAGCGGCGGGCCGGACCGCCGTGGACGGAGAGCGGGGAGGACCTGGAGCCATCCTCGCCGCTCGGACGAAGGGAAGGGGGATCAGTGCGGGCTGTGCGGTGGTTCATCGCGGTTTGGCTGCTGCTCGGTTCGTTGGCCTGGGTGGGGCCGGCCGCGAGCGATGTTCGTGCTGCCGCGCCGCGTGTTGCGGAGGACCTCGAGATGCCGCGCTACTTCCCAGAGACCGGCTTTTGGGTGCAAGGACCGTTCCGGCGCTTCTGGGAGACGCATGGCGGCCTCTTCATCTTCGGCTACCCGATCACCGGAGTCTTCAAGCAAGACGGGTACTGGCGACAGTATTTCGAGCGGGCTGTCTTCGAATACCACCCCGAATATGCCGGGACAGAAGACGAGGTCCAACTGGTGCGCGTCGGTGCCTGGCGTGTGAGCGGGCGAGAGAACGAAGAGCCGTTCCGGCCCATCGAGTGGTTTCCTGACTCGCCGCAACGGCGCTATTTCCCGGAGACGCGTCACTCGTTGGCGTATGGCTTCAAGGCCTACTGGCATCGGTACGGAGGCTGGCGCGTGTTCGGGCTGCCGCTCTCCGAGGAGTTCTCGGAGCAGAACCCACCGCCGCCCGCCGGAGACGGTAAGGTGTACACGGTTCAATACTTCGAGCGGGCTCGCTTCGAGTATCACCCGGAACATAGAGGGACCCCATACGAAGTTCTGCTCGGGTTGCTGGGGTGGGAGTACCTGCAGGCGCGTGGTGCCCCGGCCGAAGCGCGCGCTCGGCAGGACCCTGCACTGCCGCCCTACGATCCGATCCGTCAGCGACGTTACGGGCCGCATGTGGGATACGGGTTCAACATTGCCTGGCGCGGCGACGCTGACGGTACCGAACACAACCAGCGCACCATGGAACTCGTAAAAGACGCAGGTTTTTCGTGGGTGAGGGTGCAGGCCATCTGGCGCGACATCGAACCGCGCCAGGGGCGCTACGATACGCATGCCCTGGATCGCATCGTCGAGGCTGCCTCCCGCAACGGCATCAAGGTGGTCGTCAGCATCGTGAAGGCGCCAGCCTGGGCCGACCCCGAAGGAGGGATTCCCGCCGACCCGGTTCCCTTCGGGAAAACGATGGAGTTCTTGGCGAAGCGTTACGCCGGTAAAGTGCACGCTTGGGAGATCTGGAACGAGCAGAACCTCGCCCTCGAAACGGGTGAGTACGTCGACGTCGGGCGTTACGTCAAGCTCCTGAAGGCGGGGTACCAAGGGGTCAAGAAGGGTGATCCCAACGCGATCGTCCTCTTCGGCGGATTGACGCCGACCGGCGTTATGGATCCCACGATCGCCATCGACGACGTGGAGTATCTGCGGCGCTTCTACGCGTACAACAACGGCGAGGGGAAGCGTTACTTCGACCACCTGGCGACGCACCCAGGCGGCACGCTGAACCCGCCGGACACGCTGTGGCCGGAGCGTCCAGGACCAGGACCGGGTTGGCTCGATCACCCGAGCTTTTATTTCCGACGGGTCGAGCAAATCCGGCAGGTCATGGTCGAGAACGGCGATGCTGCCAAGCAGGTCTGGCTGACCGAGTTCGGTTGGTCGACAGCCAACCAGGCACCCGGATACGAGTACGGCAACTACGTCAGCGAGCAGCAGCAAGCGCGCTACCTCGTGCGTGCCTTCGAGATCGCACGAACCCAGTGGCCGTGGGTCGGTGTCATGCTGGTGTGGAACCTCAACTTCAGCACCATCACTGAGCCGCACGACGAAAAGTATCCGTGGTCGGTCGTTTACGCTGATTGGAGTCCGCGTCCAGCCTACCGAGCCTTGCAGGAGATGCCGAAATGAGCGGGCAAGCGGTCGAAGGAGAGCGAACAGGCGTGCTCCCGGTTCACGGCTGCCTGTCGCTCGTCCTGCCGGCGTACAACGAGGCTGCCAATCTGGAAGCGGTCGTGCGGCGGGCTCTGGCGGTCTTACCGGAACGCGTCGAGGACCTCGAGATCATCATCGTGAACGACGGAAGTCGCGACGAAACGGGTAGTATCGCCGACCGGTTGAGTCGCGAGGACTCGCGTGTCCGTGTCGTCCATCACCCAGTCAACCGAGGGTACGGTGCGGCGCTCCGCTCAGGCTTTCAGGCCAGCCGCGGCGACTGGGTGATGTTCATGGACGCGGACCAGCAGTTCGACCCGGCCGATTTCGTGCACTTGGCACCGTTCTTGCCCCATGCCGATATCGTCGCTGGCTATCGAGTGCAGCGGCGCGATCCCTGGATCCGCCTCGTGTACGCGGCCATGTTCAACATTACGATGCGGCTCCTCTTCGGTATCCCGGTCCGCGATATCGACTGTGCGTTCAAAGTGCTCCGCGGTGACCTGGTCCGGGCGCTCGACCTGCGTATGAACGGTGCGCTCGTCAACACCGAACTCTTGGCGAAAGCGCAACGAGCCGGGGCGACGATCGTCGAGGTTGGAGTCCGCCACTACCCGCGTTTGAGCGGCGAACCGTCAGGTGGCAGCTGGCGCGTGATCGCCCGGGCCATGCGTGAGGTCGTGGTGTTGTGGTGGTTACTCCTCTGGTATCGGCCACCGCGTGGGCTCGGGCGAGGTCGACCGCAGTCGGTGTCTTCGCAGTTGCTACGCACGGGAGCATGCCTGCTGGTGGGGGTCGCTGGACTCTGGTGGATCCTCCGCCTGTGGCGACGGGCCTGTCGGCGCTAACGCTGCCCGGCGAGCGTCACCAACCGCGACCGAAGCTGAGAGGGTGCGATACCGGTGATGCGGATGAGTTTGCGCCGGCTCCGCTCGCCTTGCGCGATCGCGATACGGCTGATCGGAACTGCGAGCAGCTCCGCTAGGAGGCGACG
>JBEPZP010000158.1:0-6145 GCA_041640735.1 Thermomicrobium sp. | reverse complement strand
TCTACCAGGAGGTGCTCGAGCGGCTGGCGGTCGCGGGTGCCGAGTGGGTGCAGATCGATGAACCGGTGCTGGTCCAGGACCGCAGTGAAGACGACTTGCGGTTGCTCCGTCGCGCGTACGACGTCCTCGGAGGGACGAGTACGCGTCCGAAGATCATGTTGCAGACCTATTTCGGCAGCCTCGACGAGGCGAGCTGGGATGTCGTGATGACTTTGCCGGTCGAGGGGGTCGGCCTCGACTTCATGCGCGACGACGGTAACCGCGCCCTTCTCAACCGCCACGGCTTTCCAGCGGACAAGGTGTTCGGCGCCGGTGTCGTCGATGGGCGGAACATCTGGCGGACGAATCTCGTCGAAGGTCTGGAGAAGCTAGAGGAGATCGCCGAGCACGTCTCGGTCGACCGCATCTGGGTGCAGCCGACGTGCTCGCTCTTGCACCTCCCGCACGATGTGCGCTTGGAAACCAAGCTACCCGAGGCCGTGCGGGCATTGCTGGCGTTCGCTGAGCAGCGTCTCGAGGAGCTCGTCATCCTGACGCGGGCGTTGAACGAGGGCCGCAACGCGATCGTCGACGAGCTGGAACGGAATGCGGAGATCTTCCGTGTCGCGCTCGATAGTCTGCCCGTGCAGCGACCCGAAGTACGCGCGCGCCTCGCCGCGCTCACCGAGGACGATTTCCGGCGGCAGTCCCCGTACGAGGTGCGCGTCGAGCGCCAGCGCGCCCGCTTCGCGTTGCCGCTCTTTCCGACGACGACGATCGGGAGCTTCCCCCAGACGCCCGACGTCCGCCAGGCGCGCGCACGCTGGCGCGCTGGCAAGCTCAGCGATGGGGAGTACTGGGCCTTCATTCAGGAGCGGATCGCTGACGTGATCCGCCGGCAAGAAGAGATCGGCCTCGACGTCCTCGTGCACGGGGAGTTCGAGCGGGCCGATATGGTCGAGTACTTCGCCGAACGGCTGGAGGGGTTCATCCTCACCGAGCACGGTTGGGTGCAGTCCTACGGAAGTCGCGTCATTCGCCCGCCGATCATCTTCGGCGACGTCGCGCGCCCGGCACCGATGACGGTCGAGGTGAGTCGCTATGCCCAGTCGCTCACGGCGAAGCCGGTCAAGGGGATGCTCACCGGCCCGGTCACCATCTTGAACTGGTCGTACGTGCGCCAAGACATCCCGCGCCGGGATGTGGCCTACCAGATCGCGCTCGCGCTGCGCGACGAGGTGCGGGACCTGGAGGCGGCCGGGATCGGGATCATCCAGATCGACGAGCCGGCGTTGCGGGAGGGGCTACCGCTCCGGCGCGCCGAGTGGGGCGACTATCTCGACTGGGCGGTCCGGGCCTTCCGGCTGGCCAGTTCCGGCGTGCGCGACGAGACGCAGATCCACACCCACATGTGCTACAGCGAGTTCAGCGACATCATCGAGGCGATCGATGCGCTCGACGCCGACGTGATCTCGATCGAGAACAGCCGCAGTCACGGCGAACTCCTGGAGAGCTTCCGGGTCTATCGGTACGCTCGGCAGATCGGTCCCGGTGTCTACGACGTGCATTCGCCGCGCGTACCGAGCGTCGAGGAGATCGAAGCGCTCCTCGAGCGTGCGCTCGCGTTCCTCCGTCCCGAGCAGCTGTGGGTCAACCCGGACTGCGGCCTCAAGACGCGCCGTCCGGAAGAAGTCTGGCCGTCGCTGCGCAACATGGTGGAAGCGGCTCGCCGGCTGCGGGCCCGCTACGCAGGGCAGTAGGTCGATCGCTGTCGCAGGAGACGACTGCGGGAGTGAGCGGTCAGGTGCACGCCCCGTGCCCTGACCGCCCTGGCTTGCCGTTCCGGGCGACGGCCCGCTGCATCGCGAGTCGAGCCCCGAGGCGACTGCGGCCGGCTGCGTGATTCGCTCGACCCGCGAGCCTCGCTGCGCGCTGCCGCCGTATGACCGGTCGGCCGACGAGGAGACCATGCGCCTGTGGTCAACTGGCGCGCGCCAGAGCCGGGCGACGAAAGACCGTCACCGGGATCGCCCAGCAGAGTGCCAGCGCGCCCAACAGCGCGAGAGCGGTGGAGCCGAGGGCGAGCTGGAGGCCGATGCGGTCAGCGATCCATCCCGTGACGGGGGCACCGAGACCGCCGGTGACGAACCCCACCCCCAGGATGAAGCCGGAGGCGACGCCAGCTCGCCCCGGGAGCAGGCGCTGGGCGGCGACGAGCGTCACCGAGATCGAGGCGTCGGCGAGCAACCCGAACAGGGCTGCGGCGAGCAGCCCGTACTGGTTCGGCAGCGCTGTGAAGAGGAGGAGCGCTGGGAGGGCGAGGGTCAGCGAGCCGACCAGCACGCGCCAGGAGCCGATCCGGTCAGCGAGGAAACCGCCGAGCAACGTCCCGGCAGCTCCGCTGGCGACGATGACCGTCGCGACGACCCCGTACAGTACCTCGTAGCCGAGCTCGCGGTACCAGACCGGAGCGAAGGTGGCGACCGTCATGAAGGCCCAGCTGCGGAGCATGACGACAGCGAGCACCGGTGCCAGCGCCCGCCAGTCGATCTCGGAGCGCCGCAGCCGGGTCGCCGCCGCATCAGCTGCCGCGAGCCGGTCTCGGTAGCGGCGAAGCGCCCAGCCGACGAGTGCTGCCGCGGTTGCACCGAGCGGTAGGGCGACCAGGGTACCCGCGAGATCGAAAGTGCGGAACACCACGACACCTGCCAGAGGGCCGAGCGCGTAGCCGATGGTGCCACTGACCGTATAGATCGACATCGTGGTGTTGCGGTGCCGCTCGTCGGCCATGAGCGCTGCCCGCGAAGCCCCGATCGGGTGGTAGGCCCCGGAGCCCAGGCCAGCCAGGAAGGCGAACGGGTAGAGGAGGACGGGGTCACGCACGAATCCGTAGCAACCGAGAAAGAGACCGGACCAGAGCAAGCTGAGTGGCGCGAGCAAGCGCACCCCCCAGCGATCGGCCAGATACCCGAACAAGGGTTGCGTCAGCGAGACCGCTGCCGTGTAGGCGAAGGCGAGACTCCCGACCTGGTTGTAATCGAAACCCAGCTGCAAGACGAGCAGCGGATAGAGGGCGGGAAGCAGACCGCTCATGAAATCGACGCTGAAATGCCCGAGCATGAAGGTCGCCAACCGTGCGTGACGGCCCACTGAGGTGGCGAGGCGCATCCCTACCCTCCCTGGAGAATCGTAGCGCACGAGGGGCTCTCGTAAAGAGCGGCGACCGGCGCGGCCACTGTCCTCCGACTCGGTCGCACCAGCGAATACCGGCATGGTGCGACCGAGGCCACCCGAGGCGGCGCTGTGCTGACCGTCCGCGTCGGGGGTGAGCAGCACCTCATACCTCGCTGCAGCGACGTGTCGTTTCGCCCGGGACGACCCACGAGAACCTCTTGCCGGATCGACGCTACTGCGCGAAAACGAGAGCGCGAGCGAGAAGGGACAGCAGGAGGACGGCTCATGCAAGGGAACGGACGCAAGCGCCCGCTGGCGGTCGGTATCCTCGTGCCGCAGGGTGAATACCGTTGGAACGGACGGCTACCGCGGTGGCGCGACCTCGCCGCGATGGCCCGTCTCGCCGAGGAGATCGGCCTCGATTCGTTGTGGGTCGTCGATCACCTCTTGTACCGGACACCGGACGGGGAACCGGAGGGGATCTGGGAGTGTTGGTCGCTCCTTGCGGCCCTGGCGGCGGTGACCGAACGGGTGACGCTGGGCACCCTGGTCGTCTGCACCAACTGGCGGAATCCAGCCCTCATCGCCAAGATGGCGGAGACAGTGGACGAGATCAGCGGTGGACGGCTCATCCTCGGGCTGGGGGCCGGCAATACCGAGCACGAGTTCCGTCGCTTCGGCTTCCCGTGGGAGCGCCGGGTGAGTCGCTTCGCCGAAGCGCTCCACATCATCCACGGACTCTTGCGGAACGGCTGGATCGACTTTTCCGGCGAGTTCTACACGGTCCGCGATTGCCTGCTCCGACCGCGCGGACCGCGCCCGCAAGGGCCGCCGATCTTGGTCGGAGGAAACGGACCGCGTGTCCTGCGCTTGGCAGCGCAGTACGCCGACATCTGGAACACCTACTACGACTTCACTGGGAACCGTGCCAGCGGCCTCGGGCCACAGCTCGCTGCCTTCCGTGCGGCTTGTGCGGAGGTCGGGCGCGATCCGGCGACGGTCCAGCTTTCGGCTTCAGCACTGGTCGCCTTTCCGGGCCACGGGAGGATCTACGGCGTCGTGGCCGATCCCGTCCGAGGCTCGCCGGAGGAGATCGCTGAGGAGTTCCGCGCGTACGTGCGAGCCGGTATCCGGCACCTGCAGCTCCGCATCGAGCCGAACACGCTCGAGGGACTAGAGCAGCTCGGGCGCGTCCTCGAGGTGCTGGACCGCGGTTGACGGGGCGGGTGTACCGCTCGGTGACGTGCGCTGCGTTCGCGGGTGCCGCCGTGTGGCAGGTTTCACCCGAGGGTTCGTCCACCGCGCGTGTCGACCTGTTCCCGGCGACCGGCGCGACGTCGTCGCCAGAGCGCGAACGCGAGAGCGGCGACCGCGAGCGTTCCCAGGACCAGCACCGCCGTCGTATAGCGGTCGACCCAGACGGCGACCAGGTCCCAGTGCTCACCGAGGAGCCAGCCACTGCCGATCAAGAGAGTGTTCCAGAGACTGCTCCCGATGATCGTCAACAACGAGAACCGCCAGAGCGGCATCTGGAAGGTACCGGCCGGGACTGACACGGCGCTGCGCGCGATCGGGACGAGCCTGCCCCAGAGCACGAACAGCGGGCCCCATCGCAGGAACCAACGGTCCACGTTGGCGAGCGTCTCCGGACTGATGCGCACCAGGTGCCCGTAGCGGAGGAGGATTGCGCGCCCCCCGTACCGACCGGCGAGATACAGGGCGAGTGCGCCGGTGTAGGAACCAGCCGTCGCGACCGCGATCGCGGTGGGGAGGTTCAGGTACCCTCGGCTGGCGAGAAACCCGGCGAGCGGCAGGATGATTTCCGAAGGAATCGGTGGGAACACTGTTTCGACGATGAGGAGCAGGAAGAGGCCGATGTAGCCGAGCGTCACGAGGATCTGTTGCACCCAGCCGTCCACGATGCCAACCCTTCGTTCCGACCCCGCCGAACGCTCGCGGTCGCCCGTAGGAGGATACCAGGCGAGTCCTCGCGTCTGATGGCGAGCGGTGCGATCCCGCGGTGGCGTGGTCCAGCGAACGTCGCGGACGCAGCGGGAGTGTCCGGCGGTCTAGCTCGGGTGAGTCGAGCGAGCGCGGTCGCTTCCTCACCGTGACCGGACCAGTACACGTCGGACCGAGGAGCTCTGGGTGGAGGAGCGAGTGGCCACGCGGGGATGGAGCGAAGCAGCGCGAGGGGCGGTCGCGTGCCCGATGGATTGGCTCCTGCTCAGGCGTCCCAGGACAGCTCCCGCTCGTCTTCGATCTTGCGCGCGTCGAGGTCGACCCCCATGCCAGGCCGCTCGGGAACCCGGATGACACCGTTCTCCGGCGTGAGCGGCTGGTCGAAGAAGAACTGCAAGAGTTCGTTCCACTTCAAGAGATACTCGACCCAGGGGGCTACCGGTGCGGGAAGCGCGGCGAGGAGCTGAACGGTGGCAGGGACCGAGTGTCCGTGCGGAATGAGCGGGATGCCGTACGTGCTCGTCAAGGCTGCGATCTTGAGCGTCTCGCTGATGCCGCCGGCCCAATAGATGTCCGGCTGCGCGACGTCGAGCGCGCCACGCGCGAGCCATGGCAAGAAGCCCCAACGCGTGTACTCATGCTCCCCTCCGGCGATCGGGATCGGTGAACGAGCCCGCAGGGCCACGTACGCCTCCAACTGGTCGGGGAGGAACGGCTCCTCGATCCAGCGGAGGCGGAGAGGAGCGAGTTCCTGGACCGCCGCGGTCGCGTACGGCCAGTCCCAACTCATCCAGGCGTCGAGCATGAGTTCCACATCCTCACCGACGGCGCTCCGCAACGCGGTGAAGAGGGCTACGGTGCGACGCAGGCCATCGCGACCGTCCCAGGGGCCCCAGCGTGGAAACCACTTCTGAGCGCGGAAGCCGCGTGCTACGAGCTCGCGGGCCAGGGCCGTGGCACGCTCGAGGTCGAGCGTGTAGCCGAGCGTACTGGCGTAGACCGGGAGTTCGGTGCGGACAGGGCCGCCCAG
>JBEPZP010000157.1:0-6159 GCA_041640735.1 Thermomicrobium sp. | reverse complement strand
ACGTGCTCCTCCTCGGGGTCGATCGCCGCGAGGCTGACGAGATTCCCCGCTCCGACACGATCATCGTCGTCAGCATCGATCCGCTCACCAAAGAGGTGGGGATGCTCTCTATCCCGCGCGACCTCCTGGTGACGATCCCAGGATACGGCGCTGAGAAGATCAACGCGGCCTACGCGCTGGGCGCAAATTCGGCCGTCACGGGCCCCGGGCTTCTCCGCACGACGATCGAGTACAACTTCGGTATCCCGATCCATTACTACGCCGAGGTCGATTTCGACGGCTTCGTCCGCATCGTCGACACGCTGGGCGGAGTCGTCGTGGACGTACCCGCGCCGATCAAGGACGACGAATACCCAAGCGAAAACTTCGGATACACCCGGCTCTACTTCGCGCCCGGCCTCCAACACATGGACGGTCGGACGGCGCTCCGCTACGTGCGGACCCGGCACGACGACAACGACTTCTCCCGCGGTTACCGCCAGCAACAAGTCCTCCGTGCGTTGCGCGAGCAAGGGCTTCGGTTGAATCTCCTACGCAAGGCACCGCACCTGGTCGACTCGCTCGCGGATACGGTGCGAACCGATCTGAGCCCGACGCAGGTGCTGGCCCTCGCCAAACTGGGGTCAGAGATCCCGCGCGAACGCATACGGTCGTACTCCCTCTTGGAGGCGACGACGAGCTACTGGGAGCCTGGCCAACCCTTCTATCTCATCCCCAACTGGCCAGCGATCCAAGCAGTCCTCGACCAGATGTTCCCCCCGCGCGAGGGTCAACCACGGCCGCAGGTTCGCGCGACCGACTTTACGGTTCCAGCCCAACCAGCGGTCCCTGAACTTGCCGAGCCGGTCGAGACGCCGCCGCCCGAGGTGCTGACTCCCGAGGTACCCGAACCCCAGCCTACCGACAAACCGACCCCAGAACCCACTGTCCCGCCCGCGGAACCGACAGCGACCCCAGTTCCCACGATCGAGCCGACTCCAGCGACCGAGCCGACGCCCGAACCCACCCCCGAACCGACACCCGAGCAGGCGCACGCTCCCAGTCCGGAGCCCTCGCCCACGACTGAGAGCGGCTGAGCGCTCACATCACCTCGGGCGCAGCGATGCCGAGGAGCGCCAGGCCATTCGCCAGCGCCTGGCGCGCGGCCGCCACCAGCGCCAGACGTGCCGAGCGCTGTGGCTCCGGGGCCTGGAGAACCGGACAGGCCCGATAGAACTCGTTGAACCGCTTTGCCAGCTCGTAGACGTAGTTGGCGATCACCAGCGGCTTGTACTCGTCGGCAGCGCGCGTCACCTCGTCGGGGAAGAGCGCGATCTGCTCGATGAGATCGATCTCCTCGCGGCTGAGCTGGTCGAGTGCATACGGCCCTTCCGGCACGGCATCGACCTTTTCCAGGATCCGGCAGGCACGCGCGTGCGCGTACTGGATGTAGGGGGCCGCGTGCCCCTCGAACGACAGCGCCTCCTCGATGTCGAAGACGATGACGCGGTTGTTGTCGCGCGAGAGCATGCCGTACTTGAGGCTTCCCAAGCCGACCTGGCGTGCGACTGCCTCCTTGACGTCCGGTGGGAGCGTGGGGTTCTTCTCCTCGATGATCTCGCGCGCGCGCTCGAGCACCTGTCGGGCGACGTCCTCGTAGAGGACCACGTTCCCCAGGCGACTGCTCATCGCCCCGCTCGGCAACATCACAGTCTCGTACGCCAGGTGGTAGCACTTCGCGGCTTGTTCGAACCCCCACAACTCCATTACCTTGAAGATCTGCTGGAGATACAGCGTTTGCCGGACGTCGACGACCCAAATCGCGCGGTCGACCTTGTACTGTTCGAACTTCCGCTTAGTGAGGGCCAGGTCTTTCGTCGAATAGAGCGTCGTGCCGTCGGAGCGCAGGATCGGTAAGGTGCGGTATGTCTCCTTCTCGAGGCCCAGCTTTTCGTCGATCTTGACGACCGGCAGACCCTCGCTGATCTCAGCGATCCCGCGTTCTAAGAGCTCCCGGACGATCTGTCGACCTTCCTCCTCGACCTCGCTCTCGAAGAACCAAACGTCGAAATGGACGTCGAGTTCTTCGTAGATACGGAGGAACTCCTCCATGCTCCAGGCTCGAGTCTCTTCCCAGAGGCGGACGAAGTCGGGGTCCTTACGCTCCCAGCGCTGGAACGTCTCCCGCACCTCTCGTTCCCACTGGGGCACGTGCGGCCACCAGTCCAGCGTCGCCGCGAGCCGCCGCCAGCGCTCGTACCATTCTTCCAACCGTTCTAGTCGTTGACGCACACTAGGATCCTGCTCAGCAGCGGCCCGCGCCTCGACCAACTCCTGCTCGAGCTGCCGCCCGACGATGGGCCAGAACTTGACGATCGTTTGGTCGTCGTAGAACGCGTTGGGCTCGATCTTTCGTCCGTGAGCGATTTGACCCAAGAGATACGCGATGTCCTCGCCGACCTTGTGGTCCTTCCAGAGTTCCTTGAGCAGTCGATCGATCGACTGAACGAAGAGCTGATCCTCGTGCGCGATCTCGTTGAGGAACTCGACGACGTCGTTGCGGTAGTTGAGACGACGATCCGCCTCAGCGTAGATCTCACCGAGCCAGCGCCCACGCTGTTCGCGGGGTGGCTCCTCTCCCTGATGGAACCGCAGGTAACACCACAGGCACTTGATCACGTGGAGACCGATATCGCCGATGTAGTTCGCCTCGAGTACCTCGAAGCCCGCGAACCGCAGGATCTTGCTCAGCGCGTTCCCGAGACAAACGTTCCGTAAATGACCGACGTGGAACGCCTTGTGCGTGTTCGGCTGCGAGTATTCGACCATCACGCGCTCGCCACGCGGTGCGCCGCGGCCGAAGTCCGCTCCGGTAGCGAGAACCGTCCTCAGGACCTCATTGGCGAAGCGGTTGGTGTCGTAGACGATATTGAGGTACCCGTTGACCGCTTCCACGCGCGCGAAATCGCCGTGCACGCTCAGCCAGTCGGCCAGTTCCTGCGCGATCGCTTGGGCGCGTTCCCGTACTCGTTCCTGGACGAGACGCTTGGCTTCCTTCTTCGACAGCCCGGCTGCTGCATGTTCCAGCTCTTCAGCGAGCTGTTCGTTCGCGATCTGGTAGCACACCGTCGTCGAGGTGCCCCAGACACCTGGAAACGGGATCGGACGCATGTCGAAGACACGCTGGCCATAGCCGAGCTCTTCCAAGGCACGGTTGATCAGCGCGGCTGCTCGATCGGCTTCCCGTTTGAACATGCTTCCTCCGCTGTGCTCTTCCGTCACCGGCTGACCGTCGCCGGTGGCTCGGGAACGAGTGGTTCCGGATCCCGGTAGCCTCGCCGCTCTGCCCAGTACCGGTTCGCGCGGTGCAAACTCTCGAAGGTTCCGGCATCGCTCCAGAACCCTTGCAGCTCCACCCAGCGCAACAGGCCCAGCTCGAGGTACCGGTTGTTGACGTCGGTGATCTCCAATTCTCCACGCGGCGACGGCTCCAGTTCGCGGATGAAGTCGAAGACGCGGCTGTCATAGAGGTACAAGCCCGTCACCGCGTACTGACTCTTCGGCACCTTCGGCTTTTCCTCGATTCGGATGATTCTCGTCGGGTCATTCGGGTCGAAAACCGGACAACCGAATCGGTGGGGATCCGGCACTCGCGCCAGGAAGATGAGCGCACCGCCCGTAAAGCTCTCCACTGCCGGACGGATATCGGCATCCGTGGTATTGTCACCGAGGATGACACAGATGTGTTCGCCGTCGGCGAATTCCTCGCACAAGCTCAACGCGTCGGCGATACCGCGCTCTTCCTCCTGGTACGCGTACTCCAGATGTCGCACACCGAGGTGTCGACCGTTCCGCAACACGCGCAGGAAGTCACCCGCGTGAGGCCCTCCGGTCACGACCATGATCTCGTCGATGCCAGCCCGGACCAAGGTTTGGATCGGGTAGTAGATCATCGGCTGGTCATAGACGGGCAGCAAGTGCTTGTTCGTCGCGAACGTCAACGGATAGAGCCGTGTCCCGAGCCCACCCGCGAGCACGACCCCCTTCATCCAATCCCCCATTCCCGTCGTGCCCCGGAGTCCTCCATGGCGTCTTCCTCGACCGGGGCTACGGCACCGATGCCTAGTATAGCCAGCTGTCTTCTGCCGTTCGTAGCGTCGGGAGTCACGTCACGACACAGGTGGCGGGAAGGGCACGCCACGTATCGTCCCGCGATACTCCACGGCACATCCGGCATGCGCTCTCGTGTGGACACTTGACAGCGACGTACCTGCCCCAGTAGTGTAGCGGCGAGGAGGCCCCGGGAGCTCGGGTGAACCGGGCTGAGAGGGTGGCTGAGGAACTCCGCCGCCGACCGGTACGACCTGATCTGGGTAATGCCAGCGAAGGGAGGCGCCACATGCACGCTTCCGCAGAGTGAATCCCCTGCCCGGCTACGAGACGCTTGCTCACGGTCGACGACGAGAGGAGCGAACCGTGACGTCGACGCTACTCGACGAGTTGCTCTCCGAGGCACAGCCTCTCTGGCGGGCCATGACGGAACACCCGTTCGTCCAGGAACTGGCCACGGGTCGACTCACCCGCCAGCGGTTCGACTGTTGGGTCCAGCAGGACTATCTCTTCGTTCACGCCGGAGTGCGCTTCCTCGCACTCCTCATCGCGCGAGCTCCCGACGCAGAGCTCCGCAGTGGGCTCCTCGAGGCAGCAGTCGCCTTTCGCAACGAGCTGGCGATCTTCGAGGACTATGCGCGCACCCACGACCTGTCCCTCGCAGTCGAGCCCACACCCGTCTGCCTCGGCTACGCCTCCTACCTCCTGGCGACGGCAGCGACCGGGTCGCTGGCCGAGGCCTTGACTGTCCTCTGGGGCGCAGAGAAGGCGTATTACGACGCGTGGGCAACGGTCCGTCAGACGCTCGGACTTGCCGAGCCGTACGCCCGCTGGATCGAGAACTGGACCAGTCCTCAGTTCGCCGCCTGGGTCGACTGGCTGGGCCAGCAGCTCTTGCGCTACGCGAGCGAGGCCGACCGGCCGGCTGTCCGCGCCGCTTTCCTCGCGACGGCTCGCTACGAATACCTCTTCTGGGACATGGTCTATCATCGCCTGGGCTGGCCACTCTGAGCGGAAACAGGGAGGAACGCGAGCATGGGACGTTTCACCGACGAACTCTGGCACTCGATCGCGCCCGTCTTCTCGGCGATCCTCGCCCACCCGTTCCTGAAAGGGCTCACCGACGGGACACTACCTGAGGACGCCTTCCGCTTCTACGTGATCCAGGACGCGCTCTACCTCCAGGACTACGCGCGCTGCCTGGCCATCGCTGCAGCCAAGGCGCCACGCGCGGACTGGTGCGAGCTCTTCGCCGAACACGCGAAAGTCGCGCTCGTCGTCGAACGGTCGCTGCACGACAGCTTCTTCCGAGAGTGGGGACTCACAGCGGATCAGGTCATCGCCACGCCGTATGCACCGGCGAACCTGGCCTACACCTCCTACTTGGTGCGCGTGGCCTACGAGCGGACCTTCGAGGAACTGCTCGGTGCCGTACTGCCCTGCTACTGGATCTACTGGGAGGTCGGCAAGCACCTCGAGCGGTCCGGTTCGCCGAACCCGCTCTACCAACGCTGGATCGATACCTATGCCTCGGAAGAGTACGCGCAGGTCGTCCGCGCCGTCCTCGCCGTCACCGACGAAGCGGTCGCTGACCTTCCCGAGGCACGCCGGGCTCCGGTCCGCCAGCACTTCCTGACCACGTCGCGGTACGAGTGGTTGTTCTGGGACAGTGCCTGGCGGCGCGAGACCTGGCCCGTCTGAGCAACACCCCCCCTCTGAACGGCGAGGCGACGCAAGTCCCGAAGAGGACCGCTGGCACGGGTAATCCGTGCCAGCGGCCTCCGCGTATCGACAGGCTGCACCGCTCCTCGTCCACTCAGCCTCACCGCGCCGCTCGCTCGAGCAAGCGCGGTTCGGTATGGCTGACGCCACGGCCACGGCCAGTGTCCTACAGGAGTGCGAGCGCAATCGTCGCCACGAGCAGTGACGTCGGCGTATGCGGACACCAACGCTGGTCGACGATCCCTTGACGCTGTCTCGTAACCGCCATAGAATCAATCCCGAGTGTTTTACTCGGATTTGGTCGCCGGCGACTGAATCGGGAGTAGACACGACGACGCGTACCTGTGT
>JBEPZP010000156.1:0-6198 GCA_041640735.1 Thermomicrobium sp. | reverse complement strand
CGCCGGCCCCGACCAAGCGCCGTCGCAAGCGGGCCCTGCGCTACCTCGAGGCCTTGCCGGTCATCGCACGGATCTGGGAAGCGCTGGACTACCCTTGCGCCGAACGGCTTCACCCGGTGCTCTTGCCCATGGCCGAGCACCTGGCCGCCCACGGGGAAGTCGTCCTCACAGACGCCGTGCGCGAGGCCCTCCAGAAGATCAGCCGGGCCACCCTGGCCCGCCGCCTCGCTGCGATGCCCTCGCCCAAGCCGCGCCGCCGGCTTCCTCGTCCGCGACCGGGGCTGCTGCAAAGCCAGATCCCCATGGCCACCTACGACTGGGACGAAGCCCGCCCCGGGGCCTTGGAGGTCGATCTGGTTGAACACAACGGCGGCTCGACGGCCGGCCAGTACGCGTACACCCTCAGCATGGTCGACATCGTCACGGGCTGGAGCCGCCGCCGCGCTCTGCTCGGACGAAGCCAGCGCGCCGTCCATGACGCGATCGGGGACCTGATCGCCGAGTGGCCCTATCCGGTCTGGGGCCTTCATACCGACAACGGCGCGGAGTTCGTCAACCATCACCTGCACCGGTACGCCGAAGCGCACCACCTGACGTTCACCCGCAGCCGCCCCTATCGCAAGAACGACAACGCCCACGTCGAGCAGCGCAACCGCCAGCTGGTCCGGGAGATCGTCGGCTACGCCCGCTACGACCGCCCCGAGCAAGTCGAACAGCTCAACCGGCTCTACGCCCGCTTGGACCTCTACGCCAACCTGTTCCTCCCAACCCGGAAGCTCAAGAACAAGGTCCGGGACGGCGCCCGGGTGCGCAAATCCTACGACGCCGCCCGGCCCCCGCTGGATCGCATCCTCGAGCGCGACGTGCTCTCGCCCGAGGAACGGGCGCGCTGGCTGGCCCTACGGCAGTCCCTCAACCCGCTGCAACTCCATCGGGAGTTGGATGAGCTCATCGCGGGCCTGCAGCATCCCCCGGAAACGGCCATGTCCGCCGATTGAGGCGTTCGGTGACATTCTTACGTGAGTGATCAGGAGCCGACTGCGACGTCGTGCTGCTACTGGATGCAACTGAAGCGACAGCGAGCGGACAGCGAAGCAGCGTGCGTCGGCAACCTAGCACCAGCGGCGACCGCCGGGTAGGATGCAGGCAGGCACGTTCTCTGCCCGCTCTCGTCGAGGAGGCACTGATGCGACCCGACCTACCGACACTCCCCGTCCTCCGCTCGCTGCGCACCGGCACCTCCATCTACTTCCCCGCCTCGTCCCAGCACCGACCGTGCGCGTACGCCGTCTTCCACCGCAAGCTCCTGCCTGCCCTCTATACCGATCCGCTGGACGAGTACCGCGCGCTCACCGAGGGTGTCGTCCTGTGGGACATCGGCACTGAAGTGCCGATCGAGGTGCACGGTCCGGATGCACTCACCTTCCTCGATCGAGCCGTGACGCGCGATCTGACACGTTGCCCGGTCGGCGCGTGCCGCTACGTCTTCGTGACCGACCAGGATGGCGGGATCGTCAACGACCCAGTCGTCGTCCGTCTCGAGGAACAGCGCTTCTGGCTCATGCCCTCCGACAGCGACCTCCTCCTCTGGCTGCGTGCACTCGCTGCCGCGATGGGCGCACGCGTTACCATCCAGCCGGTCGATACCGCTCCGCTGCAGATCCGCGGGCCACGCGCCCGCCAGGTCATCCGTGCACTCGCAGACCCGCTCGTGGCCGACCTTCCCTACTACCGTGTCACGCGCGCCCGCATCGGCCCTTTCGAGTGCGTGGTCACCCGCACCGGCTTCACGGGCGAACTCGGTTACGAGCTGATGCCGCTCGGCGGCTCCAGTCGTGCGCCCGCCTTTTGGGAGACAGTCTGGGAAGCCGGTCGCCCCTTCGGCATGCGTGTCGCGGCGCCGAGTCAGATCCGCCGCATCGAGGCCGGCATCTTCTCCTACGGCGTCGATATGACGCTCTCGACGACACCCCTCGAGCTCTCCGGCTACGAATGGATGGTGAACTTCCGCAAGGGAGACTTCATCGGTCGCGCCGCGCTGGAGCGGATCGCCCGCAACGGTCCGCCCTTCAAGCTGGTCGGGATCGCCATCGAGGGCGATCCACCACCGGAGATCTGGGGTGGGTTGCTCCACGAGCCCTTGTCGGTCACACTCCGCACCGGGCATGAGACGATCGGCCGAGTCACCTCGGCCTGCTACTCTCCCACGCTCGGTCACCTCATCGGGTTGGCACGCGTACCCACCGCGCTCGCGACTCCGGGCCAGGCACTGGTCGTCGTGACGAGTCAGGGCCCCCGCTGCGCCCGCGTCGTTCCGACGCCCTTCATCGACCCTGACAAGCGGCGCGCCAAAGGGCACGACGCGGTCCCCGCAGAGTAAGGCACTGGTCTTCCGAGCTGCCTGATCCCACCGGTCCGGCACCACCCCTGATCCGGTCACTGCCGTACCGTCGATGGACCACGCCTACCCTGGTCAGACGATGTCGTTCCATTACCCTCCGCTCTCCTGGCATGGCGCCACGGGCTGACCAGGGAAAGGTCTTCCCGCTCCTCGCCCGAACCACCGTGTGACCGGCACCCCGAGGGGTCGGTCGCTGATACCGTCGACGAGCAGAGCGACCGGACGTAGTACTTTCGTCTTCGCCTGCGTAGCCACACTAGTACATCTCACGTAGTACACTTGGGAAGCGTTGCCAGTAGCCTTACCCAGGGTTTTGCCAGCGGTAACTCCCCGGGCTCGGCAGGACGATCGCGCATCCTGCGCGGCCTGAGCTGGTAACGACCGAAACCAGGCCTCCCGGGCCGCACGGCTCGTTGGGCCGGCGAGGTTTACGTGGGCTGTCCGCCCGAAGGGGGAACGACCGCCATGACTGCGATCGATCGCGCCACTGAACCCACCCATGATCCCATCTACACCGCCTACCGGCCCTTTAGCGCCCTCGCAGGGCCCCTGCTCCAACCGCTCGCCACCACCGCACGCATCCGGACACGGCACCGTCTCAGCCCCCGAGAACGAGTCGTGCTCTCAACCCTCATCCTTACTGGAGCCGGCTCGAGCATCGGCACGATCGTGTGGCTCGTCACTGCGGTCCGGTTGCCGCCGCTCCAGCTCGCCTGGCATCCGCTTTTGCCACTCATCGGGTTCAGCCTCTTGATCCTGCTCGAAAGTGTCCGTGCGATCCAGGCAGCCACTGTGTGGCTCTGGGCGTGGAACATGAAGGACCCAGTCCCGCTCCGCCCCCCATCAGGTCTCCGCGTCGCGTTGCTCACCACGATCGTTCCGTCACGCGAGCCGCTCGCCATCGTCGAGCGGACGCTCCGAGCGATGACGCGCGTGCGCTACGCGCAGGGTTCGGTCGACGTCTGGATTCTCGACGAAGAGAACGATGCCCGCGTCCGCGCTCTCGCGCGAGAACTAGGGATCAACCATTTCACGCGGCATGGCCGTCCCGAGTACAACCAGTCGTCGGGTCCGTTCCGCGCTCGGACGAAGGCTGGCAACCATAACGCCTGGGCGGCTGAACACGGTGCGCGCTACGACGTCGTCGGCCAAGTCGATGCCGACCACGTTCCCTATCCTGATTTTCTCGAGCGGACGCTCGGCTATTTCCGTGATCCTGACGTCGCGTTCGTGGTCGCGCCCCAGGTGTACGGCAACCGGGAGCACAGCTTCGTGGCGCACGGTGCTGCAGAGATGGCCTACCTATTCGACGGCGTCGTGCAGCGCGCCGGCAACGCGTGGGGAGCGCCGATTCTGATCGGGACGAATCACTTGTACCGGGTGGCAGCCTGGCAGCAGATCGGCGGCTATCAGCCGAGCATCATCGAGGACCACTTGACGAGCCTCACGATCCACACGACGCGGAACCCTCGGACAGGACGGTGGTGGAAAGGCGTCTACACGCCCGACATCCTTTCGGTCGGGGAAGGGCCGAGCACCTGGGCCGACTTTTTCAACCAGCAGTTCCGCTGGGCCTACGGTATGTGGGAGGTCATCCTCCGTTTCGATCGGGCGCTCCTCACACGCTTGAACCCCGCCCGCCTGCTCCACTACGTCGCGCTCCAGTCCTTCTATCCCGGACTCGCTGCCGTCTGGTCGCTCGCGAGCCTCCTCACCGTGTTCTACCTGGCCTTGGGAGTAACGTACCGCTTCCCAGCCACTTACTGGTTGATGTGGACGGGTGTCTTCGCAGTGCGGCTGGCGCTCTTTTTCTGGCTGCGCCGGTTCAACCTCACACCGATCGAGCAGCGCAGCCTCGGATTACGCGGCATGGCGCTCAGTACCTTCACGATCCCGATCTATTTCGCCGCAGCCGCCGCTGCTCTGCTCCGCCGCCCTCTGACCTACGTGGTGACGCGCAAAGGCGTCGTTGAAGCCGGAGAAAGCCTCAGCACGTTCCGCTATCACCTCGCTTGGATCGGGGTCATCTTGGCTCTCGTCGCACTGAGCTGGCCGCTCGGAAACACCAATGACTGGATCCGCTTTTGGGCCTACCTCTCGCTCGGTATCCTCGTGGTACCGCTCCTCCTGGCTGGCCTCTGGCGACAGAAAGTCGTCCGCGTCCTCATCGCTCTCGTTCTCGTGCTTTGTACAGCTGGGATGGTCAACCTCGCACTGGTTCTCGGAGCGCACTGAGCCTGAAGCTTTCGCGCGACCGCCAGATGCGAGTGAGGCGCGAGGGAGTACAACGTCCGCCGTGCCTCCACCCGCCTGGCCGCGGCAGAAGCGTCCAGGCACGCGGTGACTCCACGCCCGCGAGCGACGCTCGGTGATGGACCGTTTTAGCCCACCCGCAGTCCGCGTCGACCCGCCAACCAGCCAGGTACTCGACCGGCGTTCGTCTACCCGACAGTACCCTCACTCCAGCGCAGGTGCGGAGGTCGACGCCTATCGCCGGCTGCGTCTCACCTCGTCGACGTGCGAACGGTCGCCATGGCCTCCCGGAAGGCCGCCAGGCTCTCCGCCGAGGATTCGATGCGCCAGTCCGTCTCTTTCCGCTCGTTGAACCAGATCACGGCCCGTATCCGCGGAAAACGCTCCGGCAGCTCTTGCCCGAACGCGCGCCGGATCCACTCCGCCTTGCTGCCACCCTCTTCAGCGCAAGCCACTTCGGTGACGAAGATCGGTCGCTGCGAGAGCGTCGTGACCTTGTCGTACGTCGCCGCGAAGATATCGGTGAACGTGAGCCAACCACCCCAGTCGAGCGCCGTCCCGCCGTTGTACCCGTCCAACCCCACGATGTCGACTCGGTCGTCTCCTGGATAGAGCTGTTCGAGAGGCGTCGTCCCTGGATACTCCACGTTCATCGACCAGACCCAGCGTACGTTAGTGGCACCGTTGCGACGAAAGAGTGTCACGATCCGGTTCCACGCCGCGAGAAAATCGCTGACTGTATTACCGTTGACACCGATGCTCCAGGGATAGTGCTTGGCGTTGGCCTCGTGCGCAAAGCGCAGTAGCACCGGTCGACCGTATTGTGCGAGTCCACGCGCCCAGCTCGTGATGTAACGGTCGAACGCCCCCTGCGCGATGCGCCGCAAGCGATACTGCGGTTGCGTGATGCCGCGCGTGTAGTCCCACGGCTCCCACGTGATGATCGGCGTAGCCCCCCGATCAGCGACCGCTGCGAGCAGCTGTGTGTCGAGCGCACGATTGGCCGCTCCCCAACCCTGGTACCACATCACCACATCGAACGCTCCGCCGAGTCGTCGCTCGAGTTCCAGAAGCGGCGTCATCTCCCACGGAGCACCCGGTTGCCACACACCGAAGAGGAGCGGACCGGCTCCGCTCGCGTCCGTAGCGGCAGAACGCCCTGGTGACTGCATCGCGTCTACGTCCCTCGTCGGGAGGAGTCCTGTTACCGCGAGGATACTCCCCAGCACGAACCCACGGCGCGTGAGACCCCGCTGTCGTGCTGCGTCGGACTGCGCCCGTGCTCCCCAGCCCCCGTGCGTCTCGACCATGCCCGCTACCTCCTCGGCGTGACGGTGACCGCTCCTTCCATTCCTCTCGGCGACACGCCACGCCTGCCGGAGCGACTTTCGTCCCACCTCCCGTTAGCGGACATCTCCCACCCGAGTCCTACGCATCAGAGCCAGCTCGTCCTCGTCCTGACGGCACCACCTCCCCCTGAGCACCTCTACGGTCGGGACAGCCGCGCTGGCGGCAGCGAGTTCTGGTGCAGCCACCAGCGAACC
>JBEPZP010000155.1:0-6224 GCA_041640735.1 Thermomicrobium sp. | reverse complement strand
GAATCGGTCCTCATCGCCGACGACGTCGCGGTCGAGAGCAGTCTCTATTCCCAGGGACGGCGCGGCACCGGCACGACCGTGCTGGCCGAGAAGATCCTCGGCGCGGCCGCCGAGCAAGGCTACGACTTGGCCCGCTTGGCCGAGCTGGGGCGACGCGTGGCCGACAATGGCCGCTCGATGGGGATGGCGCTCACTTCCTGCACGGTACCGCACGTGGGCAAGCCCACCTTCGAGCTCGGCGAAGACGAAATGGAGATCGGGATCGGCATCCACGGCGAACCGGGGCGGTATCGCGAGCCGCTCAAGCCAGCCGACGAGATCGTCGAGCGCCTGATGACGCCGATCCTGGAGGACCTGCCGTTCCGCGCGGGCGACCGCGTCATCTGCATGGTTAATTCGATGGGCGGCACCCCGCTCATCGAGCTGTACATCGTGTACCGCAAGGTGGCGCAGATCTGCGCCGAGCGCGGCATCCAGATCGCGCGCAACCTGGTGGGGGCCTACATCACCTCGTTGGAGATGGCGGGTGTTTCCATCACCTTGCTGCGGGCCGACGACGAGATGCTCTCCCTGTGGGATTTCCCGGTGAAGACTCCCGCCTTGCGCTGGGGGATGTAGCGAGAGCGAGGGGGCTGGTCTATGCCGATCACTGTCGAAGCGGCACGAGCGTGGATCGAACGGTGTGCCGCAGTGCTGGCCGAGAACGCGGAGTATCTCACCCAACTGGACGCCGCGATCGGGGACGCCGACCACGGCGTGAACATGGACCGCGGCTTCCGTACCGCACTCAGCCGGCTGCAGAGCTCGAACTGCCCGGACATCGGGACGGTGTTCAAGACGGTCGGCATGGCACTCGTCTCGACGGTCGGCGGCGCAGCCGGCCCCCTCTACGGGACCTTTTTCCTGCAGCTGGGAACCAAGACGGCCGGGAAGCAGACACTCACGCCGGAGGAGTGGAGAGAAGCGCTGGATGCAGCCGTCAAGGCGGTGATGGCCCGCGGCCAAGCCCAGCCGGGAGACAAGACGATGGTGGATGCCCTGCTCCCGGCCGTGGAGGCTTACCGGCAAGCGCTCAGCGAGGGAGCGGATTTCGCCACGGCGCTGGAGCGTGCGGCAGCGGCAGCCGAAGAGGGGATGCGCGCCACGATCCCGCTGGTGGCACGCAAGGGACGGGCGAGCTATCTCGGCGAACGCTCCGCCGGGCACCAAGACCCGGGGGCGACGTCGTCGGCGCTCATCCTGCGCGCGGCGGCTGACACCTGGCGAGAGCTGAACGTAACAGCTGCCACCTGACGGAACACGCCGCAGCAGGTCACCGTTTCCGCCGCTCACCACGGGCAGGGTGCGTCGTCTCCGGAGCCGGGTCATTGGAGAGCGCGATGCGATGGAAGGAGGTACCGGTATGGCTGGCAAGTACGTCATGGCCATCGACCAAGGGACGACGAGCACGCGGGCGATGATCTTCGACCGCGAGAGCAACGTGATCGCCATCGACCAGCGCGAGCACCGGCAGATCTATCCGCAACCGGGCTGGGTCGAGCACGACCCGATGGAAATCTGGGAGCGGACACAGGAAGTGGTCCGTAACGCGCTGGCCAAAGCCAACCTCAGCGGCCAGGACATCGCGGCAGTGGGGATCACGAACCAGCGCGAGACGACGGTGGTGTGGAACAAGCGCACCGGCCAGCCCTACATGAACGCGATCGTCTGGCAGGACACGCGCACCGACCAGATCTGCACGCAGCTCGAGCGGCAGGGGTACGCGCAGCTGTATCGGGAGCGCACCGGCTTGCCGATCAGCACCTACTTCTCCGGGCCGAAGCTGCAGTGGATCCTGGAGAACGTTCCGGAGGTCCGCAAGGACGCCGAGCGGGGTGAAGCGCTCTTCGGCAACATCGACACCTGGCTCATCTGGTGGCTGACCGGTGGCCCGGACGGCGGCGTGCACGTCACTGACGTGAGCAACGCCAGTCGCACCATGCTGATGAACCTGCGCACCCTCGACTGGGACGACGAGATCCTCTCGATCCACCAGATCCCGCGCGTCATGCTGCCGCAGATCCGGCCGTCGTCGGACCCGGCGCTCTACGGCACGACGACGACGTTCGGCCCGCTCGGTGCCGCTGTCCCCGTCTGCGGAGACCTGGGCGACCAGCAAGCCGCGCTGGTCGGCCAGGCCGGACTCGACCCCGGTATGGCCAAGAACACCTACGGGACTGGGTGCTTCGTCTTGCTCAACACGGGCACCGAGATCGTGCCCTCCAAGAGCGGACTCATCACCACCGTAGCCTACCGCTTCGGCGACAGCCCGTGCATCTACGCGCTGGAGGGATCGATCGCCATCACCGGTGCACTCGTCCAGTGGTTGCGCGACAACCTCGGGCTCATCAGCCACTCGGCCGAGGTCGAGACGCTCGCGCGCACTGTGGAGGACAACGGCGGTATCTACTTCGTCCCCTTCTTCTCCGGCGCCTTCGCGCCGTACTGGCGCCTGGACGCGCGGGGTGTCATCGTGGGCTTGACGCGCTTCATCAACAAGGGGCACCTGGCACGCGCGACGCTGGAGGCCACGGCGTACCAGACCAAGGACGTCGTGGACGCGATGGTCGCCGACTCCGGCATCCAGCTCGCTGAGCTCCGGGTCGACGGCGGCATGGTCTACAACGAGCTGCTCATGCAGTTCCAGGCCGACATCCTGAACGTCCCGACGGTGCGGCCGGTCATCAGCGAAACGACCTCACTCGGCGCCGCCTACGCCGCGGGACTAGCGGTCGGCTACTGGGAGAACCCAGCACAGATCCGTCAGTACTGGAAAGAAGACAAGCGCTGGAACCCACAAATGGATGCCGAGACGCGCGAGCGCCTCTACGCAGGCTGGAAGAAGGCGGTCGAGCGGAGCTTCGGCTGGGTCGAGCTGTGAGCTGGAGCAGCGGGGCGCGGGACTCGTCCCGCGCCCCTGTCCCCCAGTCGGCCGCCGAGTGGGAATCGTGCTGGGCACCGCACGACGAGGCGACCTCCACCTATGTCCTCGCACGGCTGGCGCCCGGCGAGCGCGTCCTCGATATCGGCGCCGGGGACCTGCGCCTCGCTGTGCGGATGGCTGAACGCGGCTGCGAGGTGACCGCGATCGAGCGCGAGCGCACCGTGCTCGAACGCGGACTGCGCCAGCTCGGCATCGCGCCTGCAGTACGCCGCGCAGAGATCGCGCTCCGCATCGGCGCCGGACACCTCACCGTGGTCCTCGCCGATGCGAGCACCTGGCCCTTCCCGCCAGTGGAGAGCGCAGTCCTCCTCATGCGGCACTGCACCCGCTTCCGCGAGTACGTCAGCCGGCTACGTGCCGTCGGGTGTCGACGGGTCTTCACCAACGTCCGCTGGCGGTGTGGCGTGGAAGAGATGCGGCTGGACCGTCTCCGTCCCTTCGGCGCGATCGAGACCGGGTGGTGGGCATGTACCTGTGGCGCTGTGGGTTTCGCCGCAGCTGACCCGGCCTTGGTCGATGCGGAGGCGCTGGCCCGCGTCCAGGAAGTGGAGGGTTGCCCGCGCTGCTCCCCTCGTGATGAGCGTTCCCCGGCATGGGCGTGAGCGGGAGCCGGGCGACACAGGACAGTCAGGCAGGAGCGGGTCCGATGGTCAGCCTGGTGATCGTGGCACATAGCGCCAAGCTGGCAGAAGGCGTGCGCGAAGTCGCGCTCGAAATGGCGCAGGGCCGCGTGCCCATCTTCGCGGCCGGAGGGCTCGACGACACGACGACCGGCACCAACGTCGAGCGCGTGCGGGCAGCGCTGGAGGCCGCGTTGGCAGCGAGCGAGGCGGTGCTCGTCCTGGTCGACCTGGGAAGCGCCGTGCTGAGCACCCAGATGGCTCTGGACTTCCTTCCCGAAGAGGCGCGGTCACGGGTGCGGATCAGCCGAGCGCCGCTCGTCGAGGGTGCGATCGTCGCGGCGATCGAAGCCTCGATCGGCAAGTCGCTCGAGGAGGTCGACGCGGCAGCGGTGGCGGCGGCGAACCTGCCGAAAGGGGTCTGAGCGCACGTCCAGCCCCTACGCGCGGCGAGGGGGCAGCTGCGGGGCATCCGGTAGACTCCCGTCCGAAGAGCGAGCGTCGAGCGCGGCGCGCGCCGCGCCGACACGGGAAGATCGAGGGAGAGCGAGTCGAAGGTGCAGTCGGTCACCGTGACGCTGACCAATCGGGTCGGACTGCATGCCCGACCGGCAGCGCTGTTCGTCCAGACCGCAGCGCAGTTCCAGTCCACCATCACGGTACGCTCGGTGACGCGAAACGTCGGTCCGGTCAACGCCAAGTCGATCCTGAGCGTACTGACGCTGGGCGCCGAACAGGGACACGTGCTGGAGATCACGGCGGAAGGGCCAGACGAAGCCGAAGCCATCGCCGCCTTGCGCGCGCTGGTGGAATCGAAGTTCGGAGAGGAATGAACCATGGCCCGGCTGCACTTGCGCGGTCTCCCAGCGTCGCCTGGCGTCGCAGTGGGGCCTGCCTGGTGGCATCGAGCACATCCGGACACTGCGGCCTCGCCTGCTCCCGGTTCGCCCGACGAGGAACGCGCGCGGTTGCGCGCAGCGCTGGCGCGGGCGCAGCGGGAGTTAGAGGCACTAGTAGAGGAGCAGCGCGACCGCATCCCTCCAGAGGAACGAGCGATCTTCCAGGCCCAGCAATTGATGCTGGCTGACCCCGAGATCCTCCAACGGGTCGAAGCAGCGATCGCAGAGGGGACGCGTGCCGAGGAGGCGTGGCGCGCAGTGCTCGAGGCCGTGGCCGAGCAACTCGCAGCGCTCCCTGACCCCACGCTCCAGGCGCGGGCGGCCGACGTGCGCGACGTCATGCAGCGGGTGTTGCGTGCCCTCCGTGGCGAAGGTGGTGGCATCGACCTCCCGGCGCACCCGGTCGTCTTGCTGGCCGAGGAACTCCTGCCGTCGGAAACCGCGACGCTTACAGCCGAGCGCGTCCTCGCAGTGGTCACTGCCGGGGGCGGGCCGACCGCACATGCAGCCATCCTGGCACGGCGGCTGGGCATCCCGGCCGTGGTCGCGGTCGGTGCCCCGCTCCACCAGGTCGAGAACGAGCAACTCCTCGTCGTCGACGGCGACGCGGGGGAAGTTCTGGTCGACCCCTCACCGGACGAGCGGGCGCAGGCCGAGCGGGCACGCCGGCACGCGCTGGAGGCCCGGGCAACAGCGCAGGCCACCGCGGCGGCGCCGGCGGTGACCCGCGACGGCCGAGCGATCGAGGTCGCAGCCAATATCGGGAGCCTGGCCGACGTCCAGGAGGCGCTGGAGGCTGGGGCTGACGGCGTCGGGCTCTTGCGGACCGAGTTCCTCTTCCTCGGGCGCAGCACTGAGCCGGACGAAGAAGAGCAAGTCGCCACCTACCGAGCGCTGCTGGAGCCGTTCGGCGGGCGCCCGGTCGTGGTGCGGACGCTCGACATCGGGGGCGACAAACCGCTCCCCTACGTGTCCATGCCAGCCGAGCCCAATCCCTTCCTCGGCGTCCGCGGCGTGCGGCTCGCGCGGCAGTACCCAGACCTCCTGCGGGTACAACTGCGCGCGCTCTTGCGCACCGGGTATCCCGGACTGCGCATCATGTTCCCGATGGTGACGACGGTCGAGGAGATGCGGTGGTTGCGCGGCGTCGTCGACGACGTGGCCCGCGAGGTAGGCACGATTCCCGCCCTCCAGGTCGGCATGATGGTGGAAGTCCCGGCCGCGGCACTGTTGGCTGACCGCTTCGTCCCGTGGGTGGACTTCTTCAGTATCGGCACCAACGACCTGGCGCAGTACACGCTGGCGGCTGACCGCACCAACGCGGCGGTGGCAGCGCTGGCGGACGCCGCACACCCGGCTGTCCTCGAGCTGGTGCGCCGCGTCGTCGAGGCGGCGCGGCCGGCTGGTCGCTGGGTGGGCGTGTGCGGCGAACTGGCCGGGGAAGCGCTCTTGACACCGGTCCTGATCGGGCTGGGAGTCGACGAGCTGAGCATGGCGCCGGTGGCGATCCCGGACGTCAAGGCGGTGGTGCGCGCCTGGTCGCTCGCGGACGCCCGCGCGCTGGCCGAAGCGGCGCTGGCGCTCGACTCCGCGGCCGCAGTCCGCGAGCTGGCACGGCAGGCCGCTGCGTCGCGCCCGCAGGCGGAGGGTACGGGCTGAGAGCGCACGGCCGCGGTGGCACGGGCCTCGCCGCGGCGGAGCGCGCCGGTGTCTCCCCAGTGC
>JBEPZP010000154.1:0-6242 GCA_041640735.1 Thermomicrobium sp. | reverse complement strand
CCCTGCCCGCTGGCCAAGCTGGCTGCCACCTCCTGCTCCGTCAAAACGAAGAGATCGACTGGCACCGGCAGCGCGCGCAACACCTCCAGGCAGCAGGTACGCACTTCCTCGCGATCGGCGTCGTCGCTAATGACCACGAGCAGGTCAGCATCGCTGCGCGGCGTGGGCACACCGTAGGTGAAGGAGCCGAAGAGATAGACGGCGACGACCCCCGCGCACTCGGCGGCAGCGATCGCTGCCTCGCGGATAGCAGCGAGCACCCGCTCACGGTCGAGGAAACGCACGCTCGCAGAACTCGACGATGGCTCGCGCATCAGCGATCGCCTCCTCGGCATCCCGCTCCATGTAGTAGTCGCTGGGGAGCCCTGCCGGATACCCGTCCGGAGAGCGCGCGAGGATGTAGTGCCGGTCCAAGCGCCGAGCAGCGTCCAAGAGTGAGGCCGGGACATCGAGTCGCTCCCGCAGACCCTCGAGTAAGCGGAGCACGCTGTGACCCCACCCCTCGCCACCGAGCCCGAGCAGGAGTCCTTTAACTGCCTTCTCGGCTGCTTGTTGGGCTGCGAAGGCTGCCCATTCATAGTCACCAGCGTGCCGAGCGTTCTGGGCGTGCCGGAGGTCTCGTTTCCCCTGCTCGAGCCAATCGCGACCGCGGTTGGCCACTGCCCGTTCCCTTCGCAGCGTCGTCTTCGGCCATCACCGGACTCGTTCCGCTCGCCGTGAGCCATACACAGCCCACCCCTCGGCACCGTCGCTCGCTTCAAGGCCACGACGACCAGGGCACTGCGGTAGCAACGACTCGAACGAGAGCGGAAACCGTCGACTGTCCTGAGACACAGCCGGGAGCTGCCATGCCATACGGGAACCCGTTCCATCACGATCTCTTCCAGCAGCCCCACCGACCGGTCGAGAGAACAGTGCCGCCCGACTCTCGTACAGCTGCGTGCAGCTCATCCTCACAGGCCGCGAAGCGTGTCACACCGATCGCATCGGGAGGCTGCGTCTGCTCAGCCGGGCGAGCGTCCTCTTTCGCACCTGGCCCGTACGACAGACGACGCGACGCCGGTCGTCGCAGCACACGAGCCGCCACTCGCCGGTGGAGCGAGGCTTGCGGCACCACCGTGTTCGCCGCCGAGGGGAAGGTCCCACGACGCCGCGGCGGCGCGACGGCTGCACTCACCCCACCGGATTCTCCAGCACGAGCTCGCCGACACGGACGACGACCCGGTCGCCAGGCTGGAGCGAGAAGTCGTCCGGCGGCACGATCCCCGTACCGGTCATGAGGACGCCACCGTAGGGGAAGCGCAACTCCTTCCCGAGCCAGGTCACGAGTTCTTCCGGTCGTCGCTTCATCTGGTCCGTCGTCGTCTCCCCAGCAAAGACCAGGGACTGACCGCGATAGATCTCCAGCGCGATCCTGATGCCGCACAGCTCGTCAGGGTGCTCGATGAAGACGATACCCGGGCCCAACGCGCCAGCGCCGTCGTACACCTTGGCTTGCGGGAGATACAGGGGATTCTCCCCTTCGATATCGCGCGAGGAGACGTCGTTCCCGACCGTATATCCGACGATCTCCAAGGTACGGGTGAAGACGACCGCGAGCTCCGGCTCGGGGACGTTCCAGCGACTGTCGCGACGCACGCGCACCGGCTCACCAGGGCCAGCCATCCGCCAGCCCTGTCCCTTGAAGAACAGCTCGGGGCGGTCCGCCTCGTACACGCGCCAGTAGATGTCTTTGACTTGGGCCTCGGCCATCCGTGCGTCTCGGCTGCGCAGATAGGTCACCCCCGCGGCCCAGACCTCCTGCTCCGGCTCGACCGGGGCGAGCAGGAAACCGCTGGCCGCCCCACTGCGCGGCAGTGCAGCGAGGACAGCGCGCGTCGTTGCCGCCGGCAGCTCGAGCAACCAGCTCAGCCGGAAGCCCACCGGCAGCCACTGCCCATCGCAAGCCCAACGCGGTCCCTCGGCCGTACGGTGTCGCGTCACGTACACTGCGCGCCCCCCTCGCTCGCGACGGATTGTCGCACCGGCCACTAGATGCGTCGAGACCTCACCGGGAGCGGTCTGCACATTCGCAGCGCTGTTCCAGGGCCAGTACTCGGCTCGCCCTGCCTGGCCGAGTCAGCTGTGCTATACCAGGACACGAGGTGCCGAGCGCTGGAGGTCCGATGCACGCCTGGCAGCCCCACCAGTCTGCAGAACGACTCTTCCGTCTCGTCGTCCTCGACATCGACGGGACGCTCCTCGACCCGAACGATATCGTCCGTCCAGCCGTGCGCGAGGCGATCGAAGCGTGCCGCGCTCTGGGCGTGGAGGTCGCGCTGGCGACCGGACGCCGCCTCCGCACCACACGACCGATCGTCGAGGAATTGGGCATCCGACTGCCGCTCGTGCTGTACAACGGCGCGCTCGTCTGGGACACCGAGCACGAGCAGCCGCTCGCCGAGCGACCACTCGACCGAGCAGCGCTCGAGCGTGCGCTGCGCGAGGCCGCGCACGAGGGACTCGGAGCGCTCGCGCTCCGCGGCCCAGCCAGCGGCGAACTGATAGTCCTGGTCGGCGACCCGCTCCCGTCCCTGCCGGAGTTCGAGCGCACGTTGCTGCCGCGGAGCGGCGAGGTCGACCGGCTGCCCGTATCTAAAGCGAGCGCGCTCGCAGACGTGCTGACGGTCGATCTCTTCGGGCCAGAGCGCGCGTTGCGCCGGGCGACGGCTCGGCTGGCCCGTGCCGGACTGGCGATCTATCACCATGGGCCGTTCGAGTTGCTGCCAGCGCTCCCGCGCTGGGTGGCCAACGTGCACGCGCCCGGGACGAGTAAAGCGAGCGGCGTTGCAGTCCTGGCACGGAGGCTGGGCTTGACGCTCGCGGACGTCCTCGCCGTGGGGGACGGCGAGAACGACCTCCCGCTGCTGCGTGCAGCTGGCCTCGGCGTGGCGATGGGGAACGCACCGGAACACGTCCGGGCCCAGGCCGATGCCGTCGTGCGCGGCCACGACGAGGACGGCGTCGTCGAAGCACTCGAACGGTTCGTCCTCGGCCCGTGGCGACGCGTCCGCGCCCTGGCCTGAAGACCGAGCACACAACGCTCGTGCCAGCCGGGAAGGGAAGGGGGTAGTGTGCCAGTAGGCGGTCGTTCCGCGCGTGTCGTCCTCGCGTGCCTGCTCGTCCTCTCCAGCACGCTCCTGGCGCCGTCGCGTTCGGTGAGCGCCACCCGTGACCCAGCCAGCTGGAGCGAGTTCTTCGGCATCGTCGGCCGCGACCCGTGGTACGAGTTCAATGCCGACCCTGAGCGATACCCCGTACAGATCAACCGCACCTTCCTCGAGACGATGATGGCCGAGATGGCCTTCCTCGGCGCACGCTGGGTACGGATCGAGTTCCATGCCGAGTACGATCAGCCGGTCGGCCCGGGATGGATCGACTGGGAGACACACGATTGGTACATTCTCGACCTGGCGCCGCGCTACGGTATGAAGCTCCTGACCGTCCTCGGTTCCGGCATTCTGGCCGACGTCGACCGGCGCTACATGTTCCACCGCATCAACGATCCGCCTGACCGCGATGGCCGCAACCTCTATACGCGCGCCTTCGTCGAGCGCACGGCGGAGATCGTCGGGCGCTACGGTCATGCACTCGCAGCTATCGAGCTCTTGAACGAGCCGAACGCGAACGAACTCCTGTGGGAGGAAACGAACCAGCAGGTGCATGCCGTCAATCCAGAGATCTACGGTCGCCTGGCGGTCGACGTGTACGACACGGTGAAGCGGCTCAGCCCCAGCACGCGTGTCGTCGCCGGGAGTCTCCTCTTCGACCGTCACGAGGACGGCGACCGCCACCTCGCGTGGCTCCGCTCCGTGTACCGCAGCCCAGCGGTGCAGGCCTACCACGCCCGCACCGGGCGATACCCGTGGGACGCGCTGGCATTCCACCCCTATTTCCTCCCCGATGCAGCGAGCGTTCTCACTGCGGTCCGCGACCTCCGAGCAGTCCAACGCGAGTTCGGCGACAGCAGCCCGATCTGGATCACGGAGATCGGGATGGCCGCCGAGCCAGCACCGTGGTCCCCGTCTGGTGTCCTCGAGCCGACACCGAGCGAACTCGCGCAGGCGGAGTTCTTGCGGCAGGTCTACACGCTCCTCTGGGAGCAGGCCCCCGAGGTGGAGCGCGTCTTCTGGTTCAAGTTCGAGGATTTCGGAGCCAGCCACGGCTACGCAAACTGGGGACTGGTTCGTCTGCTCGATTCCGAGCGTATCTACGCCCGCGAAGCGATCCCCTGGCCGCGGAAGCCGGCGTTCCTGGTCTATCAGCAACTCGCCCGACCGGAGGCGGTACCGAGCAACCGCGTCCCGCCCCCTGGCGACCCGGCCGTCCGCTATTTCCCCGAGACCGGGCATACGCTGAGCGGCCCCTTCCGGCGCTACTGGGAGCAGAACGGGTGGTTAGCTGCCTTCGGGTATCCGCTCACCGAGCCGTTCTGGAGCGGCGGACGACTCGTCCAGTTCTTCGAGCGAGCCCGCTTCGAGTACTGGCCCGAGTTCCGAGGGACTCCGAACGAGGTGCAACTCGCACACCTCGGTCGCTGGGCATTAGGACCCCGTACCTTCCCACCACAGCCGCCACCCAGCGACCAGACGCCCGGTGCGCGGTATTTCCCCGAAACCGGCTTCGTCGTTCAGGGCGCGTTTTTGCGATACTGGGAGCGGAACGGTGGGCTGGCGCGCTTCGGGTTGCCCATCAGTCCGGAGTTCCGTGAAGTGAACCCGAGCGACGGGAGAGAGTATACCGTTCAGTACTTCGAGCGGGCGCGCTTCGAATACCGCCCGGGGATTCCCGGCGAGGTACAGCTCGGTCTCCTCGGCACGCAAGCGCTGCAGACGCTCGGATGGTACCGCTAGAGCACGGGAGGGCACGGTGAGATGAGCCAACCAACGGTTCCGGCCCCCATCCGACTGGTTCCTGCACCGACCGGCAGTGGAGCGCTTCCTTACGGATTACCCGACCTGCCGGAGCAGCCGCTCCTGCCCGCGCCGCGAAGACTGCGGATCGAAGCGCTCCAGCACGTCGCGATCCGGGTCGCCGACCTCCAGACGGCTGAGACGTTCTACCGGGACTTCTTCGGGATGGAACTCGTCTGGCGTGTCCGCCGGAGCGGTGAGCGCTGGGAATACCTCCCGGCCGACTTCGATTGGGACGCCGGGATCCAGCTCGGCATCCTCCCCCACTACGTGTTGCTCCGTAACGGCCCGCTCGCGTTGCTCCTTCAGTTCGCTGGCCGCGGCACCGTGTTCGTCGAGCCGCGCCTCGTCCACCTCAGTCTCCGGGTCGATACGGAAACGCTGGCGGAGCTGCGGGCCGAGGTGCTGGTGCGCGGCTATCCGGTCGCGCAGAGCGAGGAGCATGCGTTCGTCTTCCGCGACCCGTTCGGCATCACGTGGCACCTGACTGACAGCGCCACGCTCGCGGTGCCGCAGGAGTGACGGCAGCGCACGTGAGGAGATACGCCACATGCTGCATCCGTACCAAGAGCTGATCGACCTCCTCGCCGAGACACCGCGGCGCCTCAGCGCACTCCTCGACGGAGCCGGTACGCGTTCGCCAGAGACGACAGAACGAGCGACCCGCGTCATCGCGCACCTGGCTGCCGTCGAAGCACTCATGCGCGAGCGGATCCGTCGCATGGTCGCGCAGGAGACACCGTACTTCCGTGCCGTCGACCTCACGTCCCTCGCCGAAGCGGTTCCCACGCTGCCTGAAGCTCTGCAGCGGCTCGGCCACGAGCGCGGCGAGACGCTCACCACCCTCATGACGCTCTCGCTCAAGGACTGGGAACGCACCGCGATCCACGAGACGCTCGGTGAGGTTACGGTGGAGGACCTCGTCGAGCAACTCGTCGAGCACGACCGCGCCCACCTCGAGCAGGTCGAGCGGATCCTCGCCGGTCAGGAGACGCCCTGGCCACCCGAGCCGAGTTGACGCTGCGGCGCTGCTGCTTCCGCGAGCGCGAGCACCTCGTCCACGCGGTCGTGCGCCGTCACGGCACGGACGACCGTCTCGTCCAAGCGTGCTTCCCACGGAGCGAGCGCGGGAGCGAGTTCCTCCGGTTGCGTCACTGCGACCGCCGTCGCGCGTGCAGGCACCCCCATCCGCCGGAAGTGCTCGCGGTACCCGGGGAACCGCTCGTACCGGGCCGCCTCCTCCTCCAGACGGGCGAACGCCGCCTCCCCCAGCGCAACGCGAACATAGGC
>JBEPZP010000153.1:0-6244 GCA_041640735.1 Thermomicrobium sp. | reverse complement strand
AAGTGGACTTTCACCAGCTCCGGATGGGCTGCTGCCATCCCCTCCAGAGCCTCGCGTACCACCATCTGTGGGTCATTGATGAGCTTCTTCATGGAGCTGCCCTCCACTCTCGCGATCGGACCATCCGTCGTCTTTCAGCAGTCCGAACATCGCCGCGCCGGCTGTGCCGTTCCCACTCCCGTGCGCTCACGACGCGCTCAGGCGAGTAGCGCCTGGAAGAGCAGCGACCCGATGATGCCGCCGATGATCGGTCCCACGACCGGCACCCAGGCGTAGCCCCAGTCCGAGTCGCCCTTGCCGGGGATGGGGAGCACGAAGTGGGCGATGCGTGGGCCCAGGTCGCGGGCCGGGTTGATGGCGTACCCAGTGGGGCCACCGAGCGAAAGACCGATCCCCCAAACCAGGAACCCGACCAGGAGCGGCGCGAGTCCGGCGCTGAGTTCGTTGGCGATGATCGCCCGCACGCCGAAGACCAGCATCGCCGTCCCGATGATTTCCGTCACGAGGTTCAGGGGATAGTTGCGGATCGCTGGTGCCGTCGAGAAGACCGCCAGCTTGGCGGCTGGATCCTGAGTCTCGCGCCAGTGCGGTAGGTAGGCCAGAAAGACCAGGACAGCACCGAGGAAGGCACCGATGAACTGCCCGATGATGTAGAGGGGCACGTCGGCCCAGGCGACTTGTCCGGTCACGGCTAAGCCGAGCGTCACCGCCGGATTGATGTGTGCGCCGCTGATCCGGCCGACGGCGTAGACGGCTATCGCCACCGCCATCGCCCATCCCGTCGTGATCACGATCCATCCGCTGCCTTGCGCCTTGGAGCGAGCCAGTACGACGGCGGCGACCACGCCATCACCGAGCAGGATGAGGATCATCGTTCCGATAAGTTCCGCCAACAACGTTTCCATGGATCCCCAACCTCCCTTCCCTCAGGGGTGTTGTGCTCCATTCGGTCCCATGCTCCTCGGTACCACAGTGCCGCATGCTCGGTGCAGCGCGCCTTCACCTCCTCTCCTCGTACCGCAGCAGCGAACGGTCGACACTGTGCAGGAGGGGCTCTCTACCCCCCTTCCGCGTGCAACTCATCCCCTTCGCCGACACCTTATCGCCGCGGTCGCCTCTTCCGTTCCCTACGATGACGAATCCTCTCGTCCCGCCCTGCTCCCCCGACGATTCAACGACCATACGAACGAGCAATGTCGCCGCTCACGAAAGCACAGCAAGCCGTCCGTGTGACGTGGTACTCAGCTGTACACAGTTCTCACAATAGCAAAGTACTCAGGGTGTGTCAACAATCTCGCGTGACGGAGTCGTGGCCACATCGTGTCCGGCGGCTGCCTGGCGGTCGCCCCCGTGCGTCCGGCGACGCGTGCCTCGGCGCGGCCATCGTCGGTATGCCCCCGCACGCGCACGGAGCAGGTATCGCGAAGTCCGACCGGGGACCGTACGCGGGTGGCTCTGCTGTGCGCCACTCTGATCGCCACCGGTGTGCCTGCTCGTGTGCCGCTGTTTCTCCGTGACTGGCGTCGCCTGTCGCTGAAGATCTGGCCGTGCACGCAGGTAACCGGTGCGCCGGCGCTGGGGAACTGCTCTCGCCCTCGCTCGGCGGCGACGCCGCGGTGGTCGCCAGTCCGCTCGTTGGAGGCGGGCCGATTCGCCACCCCTCAGAGCCAGCATCGTCGACCGATGCTCGTTCCGGGCACACGCGCGTGCCCCACGAGGAGCCTTCTGGCTCGCTCCTGTCCTCAGGTAGCGAAGGCACGCCCGTACGCATCGGCGGCCAGCAGCGCATCCAGCACCATGTCAGGAGACACAGCGAACGGCATGTTGTGGATCGTCTCGTGCGGTGCGCAGGCAGCCTCCGCGACACGCCGCAGATCGTCACGGGAGACGTCGGCAAGATTGAGTTCCGCCAGCGTCGTGGGCAGCCCGACTCGACGACAGAAACGGATGAACTGCTCGATCTCTTCGGTCGGACGGCCCTCGAGCACGAGTTGTGCCAAGGTGCCGAAAGCGACTTTCTCGCCGTGCAAGATGGCGTGCGTCTGCTCGTGCAGGATCGTGATACCGTTGTGGATCGCGTGCGCAGCTGCCAGACCGCAACTTTCGAAACCGAGCCCGCTGAGCAGGGTATTGGCCTCCACGACCGCTTCGACTGCCAAGGTCACAGCGTTGCGCTGGACTGCTTGCACGGCGACCTCGCCGTAGGTGAAGAGCGTGTCCCAGCACAGCTTGGCGATGCTCGCCGCTGCTCGCGTCGCTACCCCTCCCGACAGCGCTGGGCGGCGCGACTCGAGGTTGGCGCGGGCTTCGACCCAGGTCGACAGGCCGTCCCCGATGCCTGCGACCAAGTAGCGCACCGGTGCCTGGGCGATGACCGCCGTATCGACCAAGACGAGATCAGGGTTTCGCGGGAGGAACAGATACTTCTCGAAAATCCCGTCGTCGGTGTAGATGACCGACAGTGCACTCGTCGGAGCGTCGGTCGAAGCCACAGTAGGCACCATCACCCAGCGCACGTCCAGGCGGTAGCCGACTGCCTTGGCGGTGTCGAGCGCCTTGCCACCGCCGACGCCGATCACGACCGTACTCTGCGCTTCGCGCCCCACCTCGACGAGGCGACCGATTTCGCTCTCGCTGCACTCGCCGCGGAACGCTTCGTAGCGCACGGCGATCGCGGCCTCTTGGAGACTCTGCAGTACCTGCGTACCGACCAGTGACCAGACGGTCTGGTCGGCGACGACCAAGGCCCGATCACCGAGCGGTTTCACTTCCTGGCCGAGTCGCGCCAGCGCGCCACGCCCTTGCATGTACTTGCGCGGAGCGATGAATGCTGCCAGCATGGCTATCCCCCCTCTCTCCCTCTACTCCGGGGCGATCCTGCTCCTAGCCTAATGGGGTGCGAGGGGGAGGACCATGCCTGCCGCGCAGTTTTCTCGCTATGTGCCAAATTCGCCAATACGCGAAGCGTGCAGCGGAGTTCCGATACGCGGGAGCCGAGGATCGAGCGCTCCCTGCGTGTGGGGCGAAGACGGCACCTCGCCCTCTCCTCCCCACGACGCCCTCGGGCGTCTCGCTACAGCGGTCGGCGGTGCCCGTTAGTCAGCGACACGCTCCGCCTGCTGTGCGCGAGCGACGTCGAGCCGTTCGGCGATGCCGCGCGCTGCACCGCAGAGGCGGAGGACACGCGCGCGGTAGGCGGCCACTTCGTGCTGCCGGTGTTGCTCGTCCCAGCCCAGTTCGCGGGCCATGAGGTGACTCGCGCGCTCGGCGATACTCAGTCCATGCTCCCAGTCAGCGAAGAGGAGCCACGTGCGACGCTCGAAGACATCGGTCAACGTCTGAGCGAGCTCGTAGCGGCAGGCGTGCGCGACCTGGACCGTCAGGTACGGCAACCCCGGCACCAACGGTTCGGCCAGCTCGGGCTGCTCGGCGATCTCCTGGAGCACCGTGTCGACAGTGCTCCCGTAGGCCTGCAAGAGCGTGGGGAGCGATTCCACTACCCCGAGTTCCTCGGCCAGTCTGGCCACCCGCTGCGGCGTCTCGGCGAAGCCGGTCGCGCCGAGCAAGGGGAGTTCCCGAGAGACAGGACGGGCCGAGCGCCCGAGGTGCCGGAGCACGCAGTCGACCGTCTCTTCCGCCATCTGCCGGTAGGTGGTTAGCTTGCCGCCGAGGATGGAGACCATCCCCTCCGGGTGGTCGATCAGCTCGTGCGAACGCGACAGCCTGGCGGTCGAGGCAGCATCGCCGCGCCGGATGAGCGGACGGTATCCGGCGTAGGCGCTGACCACGTCCGCGCGCGAGAGCGGCTCCGTCAAGTAGACGTTCGCCTCCTCGAGGAGGTAGTCGATGTCGGCGTCGTCGGGCAAGGGTTCCTCCAACGGCCCCGAACCGGTATCGGTGGTCCCGAAGACGACACGGGAGCCGTAGGGCACGAGGAAGAGCAAGCGGCGGTCACGCGTCTCCGGCAAGACGACGGCCTTCCCCGCGAGGGGGACGGCCTCCCGCGGCAGCACCAGGTGAACACCTTTGCTCGGTGCGATCTGGACGGCCGGACCGACACCGGCCATCCGCTCCAACTCCTCGCCGTAGATGCCGGTAGCGTTCACGAACACTCGCGCGCGGACGACCAACTCCGTGCCGTCCAGCTCGTCACGGACGGAGGCTCCGGCCAGGCGCCCGTTGACGCGCTCGAAACCAGTGACCCCGCAATAGTTGAGGAGTACCGCGCCGTGGGCGGCGGCCGTCAGGGCCACGGTGAGCACCAGACGCGTGTCGTCGGTCTGGGCATCCCAGTACTCGTAACAGGCGATCAAGCCGTCGCGGCGCACCCGCGGCGCCGTGCGGGCCAGCTCTTCGGCGGAGACGGCACGGTGCCGGGCGATGTTGAGGCTACCGGCCAGGACGTCGTAGAGGGTGAGCCCGATCCGCATGGCCAGCCGCCGGAGCGGGTAGGGCTTGGGAAGCCAGGGCAAGCCGAGCGGGTACCGATTGAAGTCGTACAGCGGCAGGAGAAACGCGAGCGGCCTGACCAAGTGGGGGGCCAACCGGAGCAGCCGGCCACGCTCGTGCAAGGCCTCCCGCACCAGTGCGAAGTCCCGCTGCGGCACGTAGCGGATCCCGCCGTGCACGAGTTTGGTCGACCAGCTGCTGGTGCCGCTACCGAAGTCGCGGCGGTCGACGAGCGCGACCTTCAGTCCGCGTGCCGCGGCGTCGAGAGCGACACCGACGCCGGTGATCCCGCCACCGATCACCAGGACGTCGAAAGTCTCACTGGCCAGCCGCTCGCGCAGCGCAGCCCGATCCAAGCGTTCCTGTCGCATGGTGACCCCCCCGGGGACGACGGCCGCACGTTCGACCGAGGTCCTTCCTCGGAAGACTCAACAAGTGGAGTATACTCCGCTGGTCTACCATTGTTGACAACTTCTCGTGCGGCGGCGTGGGTGTCGAGCGGTCGTCGCGCGTCAGTGGCACGCTGGCGCTTCGCATCCGACTGCGAGGCTCGCTGACGGGCCTCCCTCGGTGGACGCTCACCATCGTGGGCTGGCGAACGGGCTCGCTTCCGCACGGTTAGCGCGACTGGAGGCGGTTCGACGTGAGCTGCGGGCAGCCCGGTTCGGGAGGCTCGGGCGACGACGTGCACGGTCGCCCATGACACAGTGGAGGTTCTCGGTGTCACCCAGGAGGACGGTCGAGGCTGCTCGAGGTGAGAGCGGCGTCCGCGGTGTCGCGTCGGTGCCCGGGAGCGCGGAGAGGACAGTCGTCCGACTCGTCGTCGGCGTTCTCCACCTGCGCTGGCCCTCGAAGGTATAGTGGTCTGCGTCGAACCGTGCAGTCGAGGAGCGCGACGACCGAAGTTGAGGGCCGATGGTTCGCCCATGATGGTTCTCAGCGACCGCTGGGACAGCCTCGCTGGCGAGCGACGGTCGCGGTGAGGCTCTCTGGCGTGGTCGTCCGGTGCGGCTCGGAGCGTTTCTCCTTACTCACTGGTTGCCTCTCGAGAGGTGAGGAGTCCTGGCAACCGTATCGTCTGGCCTATACTCGCTCGCGTCAGGTATGGACTGGCGATAACAACGTTCTGAGCTGGCACGACGGGGACACCGAGGTGAGACGATGCCGGTCGATCTCGGACAGGCGGCACTCGGACTAGTGACCGCGCTCCTCTTCGGGTTGGGCACACTCGTCGGTTTCCTCCTGTGGTGGGGCTCCCGGCAGGAGCTGCGCACCATGAAGCGTACGGCTACTGTCCCAGTGGCTGCGCTGCGCGGGATGTCGCCGGGTACGCTCGTCGAGCTGCAGGGGATCGCGCGCTGTGCTGCGCCGCTCACCAGCTGCTACACCGGGACGCGCTGCGTTTATGACGAGGCGGAGACGAAGAAGGTCGAGCGCGGAAGTCGGACCCGATACGCTGTGACGGAGTTCTCGGAAAAGCAGTCCGTCCCCTTCGAGCTCGAGGACGAGACCGGACGCGTACGCGTCGATCCCGCAGGAACCGAGTTCCGGGGTACGGTGCTCCTGAGCGAGGAGGAGCCGCTCGATTCTCTCGCCGATCACCTGCTGTATTCGAAGAAGGTACGGACGGAGACGGCTCTTCCCGTCGACCAACCTGTCTATGTCCTCGGGGTGCTGCGGGAAGACGGGTCGATCGGTGCTCCTCCCAAAGGCGATGAGCGCCCGTTCATCATCGCAGCGGGGACAGAGCGAGAAGCGCGTGCCGAATCGCGCTCCTGGGGGTGCTTGGGGTTGG
>JBEPZP010000152.1:0-6259 GCA_041640735.1 Thermomicrobium sp. | reverse complement strand
ACTGGATCCCCTTGTGCAGTTGCTCCACCACCTGTTGGCTGCGGCGGAATGCCGTCGCGTAGTCACCCTGGACCTCGCCGACGATCACCCCGAACTCGCGCGCCCGGCGGGCCTGTTCCAAGAGTTCGGCGCTCTTGAGCAGCGCCTTGCTCGGGATGCACCCGCGGTGCAAGCAGGTGCCACCGACCTTGTCCTTCTCGACGACCGCCACCGAGAGGCCGAGCTGGGCCGCGCGGATGGCTGCCACATACCCTCCGGTTCCACCACCCAGGAAGACGACGTCGAACTCCGTCCGCTGTTCTCCGGTCATCGCATCCTCCCGTTCCCCCGGGTATCGTGCCCGTTCGCATCGCCTGCACGCTCCAGCAGCGCGCCGGAGCCGGTCTCAGGCCGGAGTATAGCCCCAAGCGCGGGCACTGTGACGCTGGCTGCTACCGCTCGCTCTGCCGCACGCGCACCACTCGACCACCGGTGAGGCGTAAGAGCTCTGCCGGAGTCAGCGGGAAGACCGCCTGCGGCGTTCCGGCGGCCGCCCAGAGTTCGGGTAACGCGAGGAGACGGTCGTCGATGAGCGTCGGCAGCGGGCGGTCGTGGCCGACTGGCGGCACACCGCCGATGGCGAAACCGGTCGCCTGCCGCACGAACTCGGGGTCGGCGCGGACGACTGGCTCGCCCACCACCGCGGCCAAGCGGGACTCGTCGACACGGTCGCTGCCGGAAAGAAGCACCAGGTAGGCGCGATCGGTCGTCACGCCGCGGAAGACGAGCGACTTGACGATCTGTTCCACGCTGCAGCCGACTGCAGCTGCCGCTTCGCGAGCGGTGCGTGTGCTCGCCGAGAGCTCGCGCACGCGACCCGGGAGTCCCTGGCGCGCGAGGTACTCGCTGACACGCCGGGCGCTGGCGCTGCGCACCGGGACAGGCGACTGCTCACCCATCGCGCCTCCCGCCCACCAGGGCCTCGACCGAGAGCGCGAGGTCGGGGAACGCTTCGGGAGCGCAGTCGTCGCCTAACTGGTACTCGCGCTGCTCGCTGTAGGCGTCAGCGCTCGGCTGGCGGAAGACGAGGACCCGTCGGCCGGCGAGGTCGACCACCCACACCTCGGGGATACCGTGGCGCGCGTAGAGCGGCACCTTGACGTCGCGGTCGTAGGCGAGCGTCGTGTCGCTGACCTCGATGACCAGCAGAACGTCGGCCGCGGTCGGCCCACCCTGCGCGTAGTAGTCGGGCCGCGGACGGAGGATCGCCAGGTCCGGTTGCGGCACGCTGCGCTCGCTGAGGCGCAGCGGCCCCTGCGGCTGCACGACGGCTCGCCCTCGCAGTCCGGTGACGAAGAGCTCCGTCAGCCGGTTGACACAGCCCTGATGCGCCCAGCCGATGGGGACCATGTCGATCAGTTCCCCTTCGATCAGCTCCACACGGTCGTCCGGCCGCAGGACGCCAGCGCGGACCATGCGCTCGACGTCGTCCGCGGTGAAGCGGTGCCGGGTGACGATATCGGACGCGAGATGGACCATGGCGACGCTCCTCGCGCAACGGACAGGCTGCTGCGGTCAGTGTACGCGGTCGCACCACATCGAGCCACGTCTGTGGTATCCTGAGAGGCGATACTTGACGGAATATGATGGAGCGACATGCGAGCACCAGAGAGTCCAGCACGAGTGAACCCAGCACGATGGGAGGAGATCGACCGCCGAGTCTGGCTGCGCATGGCCGCCAAAGCGCAGCGGGAGCGACTGCGCGCCTACCGGCTCAACGACGACCCGCGGCACTGGGTGGTGACCAGTGCTCGCCACCCTGACGTGGCCTACGAAGTGACGTTGCTCGATGGGGCGCTCTTCTGCTCCTGCCCGGCCAGTAGCTACTTCCCCTACTGTAAACACCGCGCCCTCGTGTTACAGCACCTGGGCTGGCTGACGGTCGAGGCCTCCGCCTCGCCCGAGCCGGCGAATCGAAGCTAAAGACCGATCGCGATCGTCTCGTCACGCGCGCTTCTGCTCAGCCTCGGTGAGCGCTCGGCGCAGCCGATCCAACGCGCGATGGGCGCGACGTTGCGCAGCCGCCGCTGAAATGCCCAAGAGGTCGGCGATTTCCTCGGTCGTCAGCTCCAGTTCCCACCGTAGGTACAGGACCTCGCGGTCAGAGGGGCGGAGTCCCTCCAGCGCTGCGTGCAGGAGGAGCGGATCGGGTGACCAGTCCGCGTCCGTGCCGGTTGCCTGTGCGCTGAGGAAGCGCGCCAACGCGCGATATTCGTGCTGCCGCTTGCGCAGCCAGTCGAGCCAGCACCGTCACGCGATCCGCGAGAGCCACTGCAGCAGCGCTGCTGGGTCGCGCAGCTGGTGCCGTGCCGCCCAGGCCCGGGTGAACGCCTCCTGGAGCAGGTCATCGCGTACCTCGGGCGGTACTCCCAAGCGAGCCAACGTGGTGCGCAAGAGGTCGGCCTGACGCTCGTACAGTGCCGTCAACTGTGCGTCGTCGGAGTCCTCGGCACGCCCGGGTGATGACGCTCGACGCCGCGCGCGGTCAACGGTCACAGACGGTGGTGCGAACCAGGCCTCACAGTGCGCCAGTCGCCTCTGCCACTGGTGGCCCTCGCAGAACACGACGTCCAAGACCGGGAGCAGGAACAGTGCGAGCGCGAGGGAGCACGCGACCAGGGAGAACGCTCGCACGGTCTGGACCCTTCCCTGCTTCGCCGGACGTAACCAGAGTATAGACGAGGACGGCGGCCGTACCGGCTGCGACGCATAACGGCGCATGACGGAGCACGTGCCCCCAGCCGATCAGGCACCGCGCTCCCTGTGGACGGGCCCACGACCAGAGCGCGAGAGCGGCTCCGACCATCGCCAGCCCACGCATGGCGGCACGAGCGACACACGCAACGCGGTCACCGACTGTGGCGACGAGCTGCGGTCAGCCAGCTGTCGGCCGCGATACTCAGGGAGCATGCGGGGCCGTCGCCTTTCTCACCGGCGCGCGCAAAACGCGCAGAACTCACACGACACGCGCGAACACGAGCACCGACGCTACTACCAGCGCCGCCGCAACTCCCTGGACGAGCGTCGGCGGTCCGCTCGCCGGCCACGCCAGCCACACCAGGCCCAGCAACAGGAGGTTCCGCACGAGGATTCCGGGCCCGAACGTCTCGTGGAGGAAGGGACCGAAGCAACCGCAGGGCACACCACGTGCCCGCCGCACTCCCACGAGGGCGAACGCCGTGAGCGCGAGCAGGAGTACCGCGGCGAGGCTCAGACCGAGCCGCAGCGTTTCAGCGCGCACCAGCAGCGCGACCCCCCGAGGGCGAGGAGACCGGCGACGAGCGCAGGAGCCGGGCGAGCGAGCCGCGGAACGACAGTACCGACCGCGCGCACGGCGGCCCGGTACCCGAACAGCTTGCCCAACGCTGCCGCGCCGAAGGTGACCGCGACGAGCGCCGTAGCCCAATCGGTGCAACGTGAGCGCAGGCTCGAGAGCGCCGCCAGCTGGCTCTGCGCGCCCGGCACGTACCCCGGTGCGAAGACCGGCCACCCATCGGCCCCGACGCGGGGTTAGCCGGCTTCCAAGTCGCAGACGATCGGCGACGAGAGCGCGGCGGTGCTGACCTCCCACCGGTACAAGCAACCGCTCGGGTACTCGGCCCGGGAGAGGAGATAGACGGCGTCGTTCGTCGCGTCCGACCCCACGAGCACCCAGAGACCTGCCCTCCCTACCTCGACCTCCCGCGCTCTCGGCAAGCGGTGGACCGCCTCCAGAGTCCAGCCCGCCGGATCGATGACGAGCAGTTCGTCTTGCCGCGTGCGTGCGACGATCCGGTCTCCGACCGGTACCGCGCTCGTCGCAGCCAGTTCCTGGAAGAGTGGGCCACCGACCCGCTCGACCGCCAACGTCCGCGGATCCAACACGATACTGGCCAGGTCCTCCGTCACGAGCTGCAACCGTCCGCCGTGCAGGAAGGCCGCCACGAGGCCGGCAGTCGTGCGCATCGTCTGCTGGCCGCGGAACGGCCGGTAGGCCGTGGTGAGCGGGGTGATCGCGCGCTCGGCGAGGATGCGGCCGGTCTCTGTGTCGAGGGCGTAGACCGTGCCGAGCGTACCCGTCCACTGCAGCAACACCGTACGCGAGACGACGACCAGGCGGTCACCCTGCGGGAACAACCAGGCGAAGCTGCTCGGGCCGAGCGGGGCCGCCCAGTCGGCCCAGCGGCCGCTCCGCAGGTCGAACATAGTGACCACGAGCTCAGGGACGGACAGTCCCGCTGTGGTCTCGGCACTCGTGAAGAACGCCAGCACGAGCTGCTGGCTGCCGTCGGTAAAGCTGGCGAAGAGGAGCGAGGGCGGTGAAGCCGGAGCAGGCTGCGACGCTGCGAGCGGAGCCAGTGGCGGCGCCGACCAGTCCAGCGGCAGCGTGTGCAACAGCTCCCAGGTCGGCAACGAGCGGACCTCGAGCGTTGCCGGCGCCGGTCGGTCCGGAGCGCTGTCCGGTTCTGGCCGGAGGACGACGAGCGCAGCACGGTCGCCGCGCGGTGCGAGAAAAGCCTGGAGCGTTTCCCCAGCGCTTACGCGGCTGAGCACCGTCCCCTCCCGTGCGTCGAGGAAGAGGATGTCGTGGCTGACCGTCCCCGCTGCGTCGGTCTCGCCCCGCGTCAAGGCGAGGAGCACCGGCCCCGGTCGCGCGGCTGGCTCGGCGGCGAGCGCACCCCAGGCTGCCCACGTCGACAGCAGGAGAAGAGCGACCGCGGCCAGGGTGACCGACGAGCGAGCCGGTCCCAGCCGACGGTGGCTGCTCCGCTCGTGCATCGTTGCTCCGGACTCGCGCATGGCAGACCTCCTCGTCGAGGCACGGCACGTGCTCAGCAGAGACCGACGAGATGCGCTCGCGTGCAGACGACGTCACCACGCGGTTGACACCAGTTCGGCTGGGTCTGGCCGTTGGCACAGAAGCAGCCCGATGGACAGCTCCCGGGCGACGTGCTGCGACAACAGTCAATGTACGCGACAATGTACGGCCGATTACGGCTCGGATCATAACAGCACGCATACCAGGCTGTGGAACTCGAGGAGGTCCCGCTGGGACAGCTGAAGTCGCTCCCGCCGCGGCAGGAACAGAGGCACCCATACATCCTACAGCGGAACCACTCGCCGCAGCTCTGTGCCCCCACCGGCTGGAGCTCGACGAACAGCGCAGCGGTGGCACCCAGTGCCGCGACGATACCGCGCAGCCAAGTGCGACGGTTCGCTCTGAGCCTACGCAGCGACGACGAATGGGAGCCCGGCAACATCGGACCCGGTCTTCACCCGACCCGTTCATCCTTCTGTTAGACATAGACGCTCGGGGACAGGTCGAGCAGACACGTGCTCGAAGAGCAGCCGACGCAGCTGGCTAGAGAGGGGCTGGTCACTTGTACTGCAGGGCGCCGGGACGAGAAGTGCCGACTCCTCTCCGCTCGCAGCCCTCGCGACTGGATCGTCGCCAGTGACCGCACCGCGCGGTAGGGCCGTGGCGACCGGCGCAGTCGATGCCCGGGGTTCTACTCTGACGAACACGGACTTTACAAGCGGCGCGACTTGCAGTAGAGCTGAAGTGGGGCGTTCGATGTTCGTCAAGGAACGTCCAGCTTCGTCAAGCATCGGTAGCCGAGGAGGGTAGTCCATGGTCGCACGGGGACTGGAAGGTGTCGTCGCTGGGACGACACGCCTGAGCTCGATCATCGACGGGACGTTGGCCTACGTCGGGATCGAGATCGACGACCTCGCCGAGCATGCCTCGTACGAAGAAGTCGTCTACTTGCTCTATCACGGCGAGCTACCGACCCGACAGCAGCTCGCGGAGTTGGAAGACCAGCTCGCTGCCCAGCGTGCTCTCCCGGAGGGCATCGTGCAGCTTCTCGCGACGGCGCCGCGAGCCGTGCCGATGGATCTGCTGCGGACCGCTGTCTCAGCCCTGGCCTGGTACGAGACCGACCCCAACTCGGTCGAGCGCGACGTCGCGGTCGCCAAGGGCCTGCGCCTGGTCGCGCAAGTCCCGACGATCGTCGCGACCATCGGGCGCCTGCGCCGGGGACTGCCACCGGTCGTGCCGCCAGCGGACGAGCGGAGTACGGCGCGTGCCTTCCTCCGCACCTTGCACGATCGCGAGCCGAGCGAGCTGGAAGTCGAGGCGATGAACAAGATCCTGGTGCTCCACGCCGACCATGAGTTCAACGCCTCGACGTTCGCTGCGCGGGTAGTGGCAGCGACGCTAGCCGACATGCACGCGGCC
>JBEPZP010000151.1:0-6286 GCA_041640735.1 Thermomicrobium sp. | reverse complement strand
TCGCGGTCCTTCCCCACTTTTCTGGCAATACCGCGACGGTCGTCTCGAGACCGGTGTCACGGTGCATGTGGTGACGGAAGAACTCGACGCCGGCCCGATCGTGCGGCAGGTTCGGTGCACTCTCCCGCTCGGCTTTCCAGGCGATCGCCTCGAAGCGTGGCTCGCTTGGTACGGGACGCTCGTGCTCATCGACGTACTGAAGCAGTCTCCCCCGGTCATTGCCCAGCAGGGCGCTGCATCGCCTCCCTCATGGGCTCGCCTCCCGACGAGAGACGACAGCACTGTAGATACCAGCTGGCCTGCCTGGCGCATCGCACACTTCCTCGCCGGGGTACTCCCGCTCGGCTTCGTTGTGTTCGTGGATCTGCCCACGCTCGGTACCTGGCGAATCGACCGCCTCGTCGCCTGGACGGCGAACCCCCCGGAGCCGGCCTTCGATGGACGGCGTCTCACGTTTCACGCGCGGGGAGGCTGGATCACCGTCGACGTCAGCCCTGCTCAGCCAGCCGAGCGTGTGCGACGGAGCACCTTGCGCCAGTAGTCGAGAGTATCCGCGAGTGTCTGTTCCAACGGGATCTCCGGTCGCCAGCCGGTCGCCTGCCGCAAGGCGGTCGCGTCCCCGTAAAGAACGCGGACGTCTGCTGGTCGGAGTCTACTGGGATCCTGCTCGACTCGAAGGGGAACGCGCGCGTAGTCGAGGAGTCGCTGCACGATGTCTGCCAACCGCCACGAGCGGCCGCTGGCGATGTTGAAGACTTCACCAGCGAAACGCGCATCAGCCAGGAGTTCGTAGGCACGGACCACGTCACGCACATCGAGAATGTCCCGCTCCACCTCGATATCACCGACCAGCAGGACAGGCGGCGCGAGCCCCAACTCGGCCTCCGCGATTTGCCGAGCGAAACCCGAAATCGCGAACCGCTCGCTCTGTCCGGGACCGATGTGGGTGAACGGGCGCACCCGCACGACCGGCAACCCGTACGCCAGAGCGTACTGCAGCCCGAGTAAGTCCTGTGTAGCCTTGCTCACGCCGTACGGGCTCAAGGGTCGGAACGGCTGTGTCTCGCGTACCGGGAGCTCGTGCTCATAGACCAAGCCATACGCGTCTGAAGAGCTGACCACGATGACGAGTGGTGGCGGTTCGAGTGCCCGCGCCGCCTCGAGCAGGTTCACCTGGCCGATCACGTTGTTCGCGATCGTACCGACCGGATCTTGAAAGGAACGCGGCACGTAGCTGACCGCTGCGAGATGAACGATCACGTCAGGGTGCCAGTGGGCGATGGTTCGTTTGACGAGTTCGGCATTCAGGAGGTCACAGACGAGATGCTGGAGGACGAATGGAGACGGGGGACTCGGTCGAGCTGAGAGACCGATCACCTCCCACTGGCCCGAACGCGCGAGTCGCTCCGCAAGGTGGCTCCCGACGAATCCGGAGGCTCCCGTGATCAACGCACGCGGCATCTCCGCGTCACTCTCACCTCACCGGTCAGGAACGCTTCCCACGAGTCCTGCTTCGGCTCGCAACAGGTCCGCCTTATCGGTCCGCTCCCAGGGCAGATCGAGATCCGGTCGCCCGAAGTGTCCATACGCCGCGACTTGCCGGTAGATCGGTCGCTGCAGATTCAATTGATGGATGATCGCTGCCGGTCGGAGATCGAAATGCCGCTGGATGAGTTCGACGATCCGTTCCTCGTCGACCCGCCCCGTCCCGAAGGTCTCCACGTGGATAGCCACCGGGCGCGCCCGACCGATCGCGTAAGAAATTTGGATCTCGAACCGCTCAGCCAGTCCGGCGGCCACGATATTCTTCGCGACGTACCGAGCAGCATACGCCGCCGAACGATCGACCTTCGTCGGATCCTTGCCGGAAAACGCCCCACCTCCATGTCGGGCCATGCCGCCGTAGGTGTCGACCATGATCTTGCGCCCGGTCATGCCCGCATCAGCTCGTGGGCCTCCCAGAACGAACGAACCACTCGGGTTGATGAGGATCTGCGTCTCCCGATCCAGAAAATGACTCGGAATCACCTCATGGACGACCCTCTCGATGAGGTCGCGACGCAGTTGCTCCTGCGTCACATCAGGATCATGCTGCGCCGAAAGGACGACCGCCGCGACCCTGGCTGGTCGCCCGTACCGATACTCGACCGTCACCTGGCTCTTACCGTCCGGGCGCAGGTACGGGAGCTCCTTAGTCTTGCGGAGGTGCGCGAGTCTGCGTACGAGCCCGTGCGCCAGCGCGATCGGCAGCGGCATGAGCTCCGGCGTCTCGGTGCAGGCAAAGCCGACCACCATTCCCTGGTCACCGGCGCCGATGCGATCGAACTCATCGACCGCCGTCCCCTCGCGCACCTCGAGCGACTCGGACACACCCTGAGCGATTTCGGGGGCCTGCTCTTTGACGGAAACAATGACCCCCATCGTCCGGCCGTCGATCCCGTAGTCGGAGGAGGTGTAGCCGGCCTCGCTAACCACCTGCCGAGCGACCTCAGCGAAATCGACGCGCGCTGAGGTCGTGATCTCACCGATCACGATCATCAAACCGGTCGTCGTCGCTGCCTCGCAAGCGACACGCCCGGCCGGATCCTGCGCCAGGACTGCATCGAGAACCGCATCCGAGACTTGGTCACACAGTTTGTCAGGATGCCCCTCCGTCACCGATTCTGACGTGAAGAAGGTCTGAGGGGCACGCATGATGCTCAACGTCACCGCTCCCAATCCTTCCTTTCGCTGCATCCACCCGGTGCCGACGACGCCGGCCGTTTCAGGTCCCGTGCTGCCAGGAGTTCAAGTATGCTTCCTGTTCAGGCGTCAAGCGGTCGATCTCGATCCCCATCGCTCGAAGCTTGAGCTGTGCGACCTCGCGGTCGATCTCCTCGGGTACCGGATACACGTCAGCCGCGAGCTCTCCACGGCGGCGAACCAAGTAGACACAGGCCAGGGCCTGGTTGGCGAAACTCATGTCCATAACACTGGCCGGATGCCCTTCCGCCGCCGCGAGGTTCACTAAACGCCCCTCAGCTAGGACCACGATTCCCCGCCCATCCGGTAGGACGTACTCTTCGACAGAAGGGCGAAGGAGACGCCGCTCGACTGCCAGTTCAGCCAAGGCATCCAAGTTGATTTCCACATTGAAGTGCCCCGCATTACAGAGAATGGCACCGGGCTTCATGGCGAGGAAATGTTCGCGGTCGATGACATGAATGTTCCCCGTGGCAGTGACGAACAGATCGCCCACGATCGCGGCCTCGCGCATCGGCAAGACACGAAACCCGTCCATAGCCGCTTCCAACGCGCGCACCGGATCCACTTCCGTCACGACAACGTGCGCACCCATACCGCGCGCTCGCATCGCGATACCCCGGCCACACCAACCGTAGCCAGCGACGACCACGGTCTTCCCGGCCAACAGGATATTCGTGGCGCGCAGGATCGCGTCGATCGTACTCTGCCCGGTACCGTAGCGGTTGTCGAAGAGATGTTTCGTCTGCGCATCGTTGACGGCGATCGCCGGAAAAGCGAGCAGGTCGTCGCGGGCGAGCGCACGCAGGCGGATCACTCCGGTCGTCGTCTCTTCGGTAGAGCCGATGACCTCCGGCAGCACATCTCGTCGTTCTCGATGCACAGTGGTGACGACATCGGCCCCGTCATCGATGATGAGATGCGGCCGATGATCGAGCGCGAGGTGAATGTGCCGGTAGTAGGTTTCGTGATCTTCCCCACGCCGGGCATAGACGGAAAAGCCGTCGGCAACCAGTGCCGCCGCCACGTCGTCTTGCGTCGAAAGCGGATTGCTGGCACAGATCACCGGCGTCGCACCCGCCGCGCGCAAAGCATAGGCCAAGTTCGCCGTTTCCGTCGTCACATGCACGCACGCAACGATCCTGATTCCCTCCAGCGGGCGCTCGCGTTCGAACCGCTCCTGCAGCAGCTGCAGAACAGGCATCTCCCGCCGCGCCCAGGCGATGCGCCGCCGTCCCTGCTCCGCCAAGCTCGGATCCGCGATGTCGTAGGCCAGCGACCGACTGCTCACTGCTCTCTCCGCCCCTTTACCAGCCCCTGCTTCCCTCGCTCAGCGAGGATCGCCGCCACCCTCTGTTCGTTCGGCGAGACGACGACTCCTGCCTCCGTGACGATACCGGTGATCAATGCCGCCGGTGTCACATCGAAGGCTGGGTTCCGCACCGCTGTCTCCGGTGGAGCCACCCAGCCACCGTTCAAGCGTAACACTTCCATAGGATCGCGTTCTTCGATCGGAATGGAGGAACCCTCGGGTGTGGCAGGATCGAACGTCGAGAGCGGCGCGGCAACGTAGAACGGAATTCGAAACCAGTGGGCGGCGACCGCTAACGCGAGCGTGCCGATCTTGTTCGCTACATCGCCGTTGGCCGCGACCCGGTCAGCACCCACGATGACCACGTCTACCTCGCCGCGGGCCATCGCCCACGCCGCAGCTCCGTCGACGATGAGCGTGTGCGGAATTCCGGATCGCCGGAGTTCCCACGCCGTGAGCCGTGCCCCTTGCTGGCGCGGGCGAGTTTCCGTGACCCAGACGTGCCGCAAGCGGCCGAGCTCATGGGCTCGTCGCACGACTCCCAAAGCAGTGCCGTACGCACCTGTGCCGAGCGCGCCCGTGTTGCAGTGCGTCAACACGCGCGCACCGGTCGGCAGGACACCCACACCATGCTCAGCGATCGCCAAATCGATCGCCCACTGTCGGTCGAGGAGTTCCTCGACGAGCTGCCCGAGCTGCTGCGCAGCCTCCTCCGCGGACGACGCACGCTCGACGCGCGAGCGTGCCACCTCGAGTCCGTGAAAGAGATCGACCGCTGTCGGTCGTGTCCCTTTCAGCAGTTCGACAGCGCGTTCGAACACAGCGCGCCAATCACCGTTCTCCTGCGCGACCGGACGCAACGCAAGTGCGAGTCCTGCGACAGCCGTGATGCCGATCGCTGGCGCACCGCGGACCCGCATCTCCCGGATGGCGGCAGCAGTCTCCTCCACCGTACGACACTCGATGTAGCGCTCTTCGTACGGGAGGAGCGTCTGGTCGAGTATGACGAACCTGTCTCCTGTCCAGCGTAAGGGGCGCCACAGCTGCTCAGATCGATTCATGTCTGTCCCCCGTCAATTGCGCGGTCGACTCTTCGCGCAACAGTGACTGGGCAACATCGCGCACGACATCCATCGGCACGTCGCGCCACAAGACGACGTGCCCCGGTCGCACCGGAAGCACCCATGTCGGTACACCGCCCTCGACCTTCTTGTCGTAGCGCAACCTCTCCAGGGCGTCCTCCACATCGATACCGGCCGCACGCGGCAGTGATGCGGCATCGAGCAAAGCATCCTGTAGCTCGACCAGGTCAGGCGAGCAGATACCGAGTCGATGAGCGATCCGCGCGACTGCTCGCATCCCGATCGCCACCGCCTCACCGTGACGCAGCTGATACTCACTGGCAGCCTCGACCGCGTGTCCCAGCGTGTGCCCGTAATTGAGAATGCGCCGAAGCCCCGTTTCTCGCTCATCGGCCGCGACGACGCTCGCCTTGATGGCGATGTTCCAGCGAATCACCTCGTCGAGCGCCCCTGGCTCCCACCAGGCAGCGAACGGCCGGCTCGTAAGCAGCGATAGCAACTTGGGTGACTCGCTACCCAGTGCCGTGCACTCGATCATGGCGTGCTTGACGACTTCCGCCCATCCCGAACGTCGCTCTGCCCCTGGCAAAGTGGTCAAAACCGACGGGTCGACCAAAACGAGGTGCGGTTGGTAGAACGTGCCGATCAGATTCTTCCCACAGCGATGGTCGATCCCCGTCTTGCCACCGATGCTCGCATCGACCATCGCCAGCAGTGTGGTCGGTACTTGAATCAGACCCACTCCGCGCAACACGATCGAGGCGACGAAACCACCGAGGTCACCGACCACACCACCGCCGAGCGCCAGCATCACATCGCCGCGCTCGATACCAGCCGCGAGCAGATGATCGAGGAGACGCTCGACCTGGGAGAGGTTTTTCGACGACTCTCCAGCCGGAATCGTTGCTGGATCGACGACGAAGCCCTCTTTTTCCAGCGAGCGTCGTAGCGGCTCTAACCACCATCGGGCGACCTGGTCATCCGTCACTACGAAGACTCGCCGCGCCCGGGGCCACCGATGGCGGACGAGAGCGCCCACCGACTCGAGCAGACCGGAATGGACGTAGATGTCCGATCGGCCTGCCGCACCACCGAGCGAGAGAAACGGGATCAGCCCTCGCCGGCTTCGCTCAGTGACCGCCTGAATCAC
>JBEPZP010000150.1:0-6318 GCA_041640735.1 Thermomicrobium sp. | reverse complement strand
ATCGACCCTGACGCGCCTGGCCTCGCCGAGTACTACCAGCGACACAAGGCCGTCACAGGTCAGGAGCCCGACCGCGGTGCGAGCACCTTGGTGTACGCGTCGCTGCAAGTCCTGCAGCAAGCGCTCCAGCGGGTCGGTCGCGTCGACCGCGCTGCACTGGTCCGCGAGATCGCGACAGGCTCCTTCGAGACGATCATCGGGACCGTCCGCTTCCAGGACAACCTCTTCTACCCCGCCTGGCAGATCGGTCAGTGGCAACGCGTCGGCGACTCTCTCGAGTTCCTCGCTATCTGGACTCCTGAGGCCGCTGCTGCCGCACCGCTCGTCCCGAAACCGCATTGGAGGAGACAGGCATGAAGCTCGATCACAGATCTAGCTCGCCTCTACGCACGCCGCGTCGGCAGTACCACCCTCAGCCCGGAGTCTCTCTGGCTGCAGCACACCAGAGGCAGGACTCGAGGTCGCGAATGGCCGCAAACCCACGCTGCTCCCTCCTTCGGCGACCGCATGACTGTCGGCGACGACTGAGGGTCTAACACAGAGGGGAAAGGAGTTGTCCGTCATGCCGCGACCGCTGCTCGCTCAACTCGTCCACGTTGAGCTCGTCACACCCGCCTACGATGCCTCGCGCCGCTTCTTTACCGAAATCGTCGGAATGTCCGTGGTCCACGAGACAACGGAGCGCTGTTATCTCCGTTGCTGGGGTGACCATTACCAGTACAGCGTCATCCTCACAGCCGGTCCCTACCCAGGGCTCGGTCACGCTGCCTGGCGGGCCTGGAGCCCGGAGGATCTCGAGCAGGCCGTCCGCAACGTCGAAGCGAGCGGTATCCGCGGATCATGGATCGGCGGCGATTTCGGTCACGGCCCGGCCTATCGCTTCCGCGCGCCTGGCGGTCATACCATCGAACTCCTGTGGGAACTCGAACGGTATCACGCCCCAGCTGACCTCGCTTCGACCTTCCCTGAGCGCCCGCAGAGGTATCGCGCTGCTGGCCTCGAGCCACGGCACCTCGATCACCTCACGGTAGCCACCAGCGACGTGCTGCGTGATGCGTACTGGTTCCGTGACACGCTCGGCTTCCGCTTCATGTGTTTCAACGGGCTCGAGGACGACCCGGACTTCATCGTCTTCGCCATGGTCACCACGAACGAAAAGAACCACGACCTCGCCTTCACCAAGGACCTTTCGCCGATACCCGGACGCCTCCACCACTTGTCGTTCTACCTAGACACGCGCGAGGCACTGTTCCGCGCTGCCGACCTCCTGCTCGAAGCGGGCGTGGCGATCGAATATGGGCCAGGCGTCCACGGCATGGGCGAGCAGAGTTACCTCTACTTCCGCGAACCAGGCGGGCTGCGCCTCGAGCTCAACAGTGGCGGTACCCGCAACTACGTCCCCGACTGGGAACCAGTCCGCTGGCGCCCCTCGCAAGGCTCGAACACCATGTTCCGGAACACCGCGATGCCGGACTCGCTCCTCGAGTGCTTCCCCCCGGCATCCCAGGTGGCTGCCGCTGCCGAAATCGACGTCGTCCCCGACACGCAGCAGATCAACCCCTACGGCAAGCGCGGGCTCGGTTGAGGGTACGGTGAGGAGCTGGGTATGCGCCGTATCATCGACCTCTCCGCCCCCATCGAGAACACGTCTCCGGACGCACCAGCGTTCCTGCGCGTCACGATCGAGTACTCCGACCATCAGGCAGGGGCGCGCGAGTTCGAGCAGCTCTTCGGCATCGACCGTGCCCTCCTCCGCAACGGCGAAGGGCCGGCTACCGAGACGATCACCTTTTTGAGCACGCACAGCACCACCCACCTCGACGCCCCGTGGCACTACAACTCCGTCGTCGCCGGCGAGCCCGCACCGACCATCGACCAACTGCCACTAGAGTGGTTCTTCGCTCCCGGAGTCAAACTCGACTTTCGTTGGAAGGCGGACGGCGACGCGGTGACGGTGGCAGACCTCGAGCGGGAGCTCGCTCGGATCGGCCACACGCTGGCACCAGGCGAGATCGTGCTCGTCGAGACGGGGCGCGACGCCTACTACGGCGCACCGGACTACTGGTTGCGCGGTCCAGGCGTGACGGCCGAGGCGACGCGCTGGCTCTTCGCTCAGGGTATCCGCGTGATGGGGATCGACGCCTGGAGCTGGGATCGGCCGCTGCACCTCGCCGCACGCGAGGCTCTGGAGCGCCAAGAGCCTGGCATCCTCTGGGCGGCCCACCAGGCTGATCTCCCCTACGTGCAGATCGAACGGTTATGGAACCTCACAGCGCTCCCGCCAGTTGGGTTTACCGTCGCCTGCTTTCCCCTCCGCATCGTCCGCGGCAGTGCTGCGCCCGCGCGTGTCGTCGCCATCCTGGAGTGAACGAGCCATGAGACGACTCGACCTGCACACGCACCTAGCACCGCCAGCGTACTGGCAGACCCTCGCGGCACAGGGTGTCGCCCACCCGCTGCCACCCTGGACGCTCGACGACCTCTGCGCTGTGCTGGACCAGTACCAGATCGCGGCAGCCGTCATCTCGCTGCCACCACCCGGCGTGTTCTTCGGCGACACAGTCTCAGCGCGGAGGCTCGCACGGACGGTCAACGAGTTTTTGGCTGCGGTCGTCGAGCGAGCGCCGAGGCGCTTCGCAGCGCTGGCGACGCTTCCCCTCCCTGACCTCGCGGGCGCGCGTGAGGAACTCGTCTATGCCCTCGAGGTTCTGCAGCTGGACGGGGTCGCCCTGTACACGCACGCTGGTGGACACCCGCTCGGTGACCCGCGCTTGGAACCGCTGTACGCGGACCTCGATGCCCGCGCCTGCTACGTCTTCGTTCATCCCACCTTACCGCCGTATCGCCCGCCGAGCACAGACCTACCGCCCTGGGTACTCGAGTTTCCTTTCGAGACGACGCGAGCGATCGCGACGCTGCTCTATCAGGGTGTGTTCGACCGTTATCCCGCGATTCGCTGGCACTTCGCCCACCTCGGTGGGACCGTGCCGTTCTTGGCGTATCGTCTCGCGTCCGTCGTTCACCGTGAGCCACAGCTGGCTGCGCGTCTCGCAAGCGACCCAGTCGACACGCTCCGCCGGCACTGGTACGACACAGCGCTCTCGAATTACCGGCACACCCTCACGGCTGCCGCGCAGTTGCTCCCAATCGACCGGATCGTCTTCGGCAGCGACTGGCCGTATGCAGCATTACCCGAAGGACCTGATCCAGCCCCTGACCTCGCCGCCTGGGAGGAGTTCCGACCGCTGATCGACTGGCAGAACGCGCGCGCACTGGTGCCGCGCCTGTTCGAAAGGATGCAGTGGTGAGGATCGCGCGTTTCCGCTATGAGACCCCCGACGGCCCGGACATCCGCATCGCCGTCGCGCCGAGCGATGCACCGGACCGCTGGGTCGACGTGCGCGCGTACGCGCGCTGGCGCTTCGAGCAGCGCGGTGCCCGGGCGGAAGCAGCAGCACAGCTGGCAGCGACGCTGGTCCCCGGCAGTCTCAGCCGGGCACTGGCGTTCGGCGACGTCTTTCTCGACCTCTTGCACGAGGCGTGCCGTGCTGAGAACGAGGCCGTGCTCCTCCCGCCGCACGGGCGCATCGTCGCGCCCCTCGACCCGACGCTCTACCGCGACTTCGTCTCCTTCGAGCAGCACTTCGTGCGCATGGCCGAGGTCACCAGTCAGCCGGTCGCGCCCGTCTTCTACGAACTCCCGGTGCACTACATCGGCAACCACCATACTGTCATCGGCCCCGAAGAGACTGTCCCCTGGCCGCACTTCGCTGCGGAGAACCTTGATTACGAGCTGGAACTCGGCATCGTGATCGGGCGCGACGGGCGAGACCTCCTCCCGGAGCAGGCCCGTCAGGTCGTCTTGGGCGTGACGATCCTCAACGACTTCACCGCGCGTGACATCCAGATCCGCGAAATGGCCTCGCGGCTGGGACCACCGAAGGCGAAGAGCTTTTGCACCGCGATCGGACCGGTCATCGTCACCCTGGACGAACTCGGCCCCCTGGACGTCCGCATGATGGCGCGGGTCAACGGAGAAGTCTGGTCGCAGGGGAGCAGCGGCACCATGGTGTGGTCGTTGGAAGAACTCGTGGCCTGGGCCTCGGCAGCGGAGTGGCTGCCAGCTGGAACGCTCCTCGGCACAGGGACCGTCGGTGGTGGTTGCGGGGCCGAACTCGGTCGCTACCTCCGACCCGGCGATACCGTTGAGCTCGAGGTCGAGGGCATTGGCGTCCTCCGCAACCGCCTCGGCCGGCCCTCGGGACAGGGTTGGCTCCCGGCACCGAAGCGCGGGGCAGTGCGGGCCGACCACGAAACGCATGCGGAAAGGAACCATTGACGTGTCAGGAGTCCTCTTCCATCTGGGCACGTTCCGGGCAGCAGGAAGCCCACCGTTCGCTGGTCTCGTCCTCGCAGACCGCGTCATCGCCACCACTGCGCTGGTCCCGCTCTGTCGCGACCTCGGCCAAGACCTGCGGGAACCAGAGAGTGTCCTCGGACTCCTCGAGCACTGGTCACACAACTTGCCAGCGTTGCGGGCAGCTGCCGAAGCGCTCTCCGCCGTTGGGGTCGAGTCGTTGCCCTCGTTGCCGCTCGCTGCGTTGGAAGTCCTGCCGCCAGTTCCCGCTCCACGCCAAATCTTCTGTTCCGGGGCGAACTACAAGCGACACGTCATCGAGCTGGTCGTAGCACAAGCGGGGCCACACGTCGCCCACCTCAGCCCTGAGGAGCGGTTCGCCTGGGCAGCGCGGAAGATGGACGAACGCGCCGCCACTGGGAGGCCGTTCGTGTTTCTCAAGGCGCCGACCGCCGTCACCGGTCCGTACAGCACCCTCCGCTTACCCCTGGAATCGGTGCAAGTGGACTGGGAACTCGAGCTCGGCGTGGTGATCGGGCGACCGGCTCGCCGCGTGCCGTCGGACCGCGCCCTCGAGTACGTAGCTGGCTACGTCATCGTCAACGACATCACGGCGCGCGACCTCGTCTACCGACCGGACATCCCGGAGATGGGGATGGACTGGCTGGCAGCCAAGTGCGCTCCCGGCTTTCTCCCGATGGGTCCCTACCTCACACCGGCGTGCTTCGTTCCCGACCCGCAGGACTTGACGATCACGCTGAAGCTCAACGGCCAAGTGATGCAGCACGACTCCACGGCCGACATGATCTTCGACGTCGCCCAGCTCATCGAGCATATCTCGCGCTACGTCCAGCTCCTGCCCGGCGACCTCATCTGCACCGGTTCTCCAGCCGGCAACGGTGCGCACTACAACCGGTTCCTGCAGCACGGCGACGTGCTGGAGGGAACGATCACCGGGTTGGGCACGCAGCGCGTCCGCTGCCTCGACGAGCGCCTGACTCAACCCGTGGACCCGGTCATGCCACGCCGCTCGCAGCAGGGACGAAAGGAGTGAAGCGATGCGTCTCGGACGCGTCTTGATCGTTGGGGGTGGCCTTTCCGGCATGTGCACCGCGCTGGCGTTGGCAGAACGCGGTCTCGCGACGGAGATCGAGATCGTCGAGAGCAACCCGAAATGGGACGTCTCCGGTGCCGGAATCCTCCTCGCGGCGAACGCGTTGCGCGCCTTGGACACGCTGGGCCTGGTCGATCGCGTCATCGCAGGTGGGTTCCCCTCACCGACCACCGTCCTTTACGCGCCGGACGGGACACGTCTCGCCGAACTGGTCACCCCGCCGATTCAGGGGACCGACTATCCCTCCATCCTCGGCATCGCCCGCCCGGTCCTCCACCGCATCCTGCAGGACGCCGTACGCGAGGCTGGTATCGCGGTACGGGTCGGCGTGACGGTTGCCGTTCTGGAGCAAACTGACCGAGACATACGCGTCGAGCTGAGCGACGGCCGTGTGGAACGCTACGCCATGCTCGTCGGGAGCGACGGACTCCGTTCCAAGATCCGGCAGCTCGTCTTTCCCGAGGTCCCGCCACCGCGGTACGAAGACCAGATGGTGTGGCGCTATTCGTTCCCGTTCCGCCCCGAGACCTTGACGAGCAGCTGGATCTGCCTCGGCGATCCAAAAGTCGGGGTGGCGCCGATGGCCGCGCAGGCGATGTACATGTTCATCACGGAGTCGGCGCCCGGTACACCGCTTCGGTATCCCGATGACCAGTTGGCGGAGCAGATGCGCCAGCGCCTGGACCGCTACCGGCATCTCCCCTTCGTGGCACCGCTTGTCGAGGCTATGACCGATCCAGCACGCGTCGTCCTCCGCCCCTTCGAGACCGTACTGGTACCCAAACCCTGGCACCGCGGTCGCGTGGTGCTCGTCGGGGATGCCGCCCACACCCTCACCGCCCACACC
>JBEPZP010000149.1:0-6325 GCA_041640735.1 Thermomicrobium sp. | reverse complement strand
CTCCAGAGTCTCCGGATCGATCAGCCACAGCCCCGGCTCTGGCTGCAGGTCGTAGACGACAACAGAGCCGGAGTGCAGCCAATCGATCACTCCACAGCAACGGGCGATGATCGCCAGTCGCTGAGGCGTGGCAGCGGGACTCTCCCGAGCTCCGTCTGCACCGAACAGCTTACTCGGAGTGGGACTGGGTACAGCGACGGTGACGGCAGGTGGCGCCGTCGGTGCTGGCTCGAGTTCGAGCGTCTCGGTCGCCGCGGCAGCGGTCGTCGGTCCGCGGGTACCGGTTGGGGGCCCGGACGTACTGTCGGCGCGGCAACTGAGCAGCGCGGCGAGCGCTAGCACTACCACACAGCTGGTCACGAGCCGAGAGGGCGGTCGATAGGTCACGGAGGTGGCCATGGAGTCGACCAATCGTTGAGGAGTGGTCCGCCGAATTCGACCGCTGGCTGGTCCCAGGGAGTGCGCCACTGTTCTGGTGCATCCTCGCTGATGACGAATTGCTGCCCTGCCAATCGCAAGCCGAGTGTCAGACGCTCCCAGTCGGCATCGATCAAGGGAATGGGGTTGTATGCGTGCCGCATCGTCGCGTCTCGGATCTCCAAGTGCAGGTGCGGCGCTCGATCGCACCGAGTACTCGCTGGGTCCCCGACGAGTCCGACCGGATCACCTCGTCGCACTCGTGCCCCGACCTGGAGAGTCGAGCGTCGCAGCAGGTGCCCGTACAGAGAGCGATACCCGTTACCGTGGTCGATGACGACGTTATGCGGGGCTGACCCGTACGGACCATCCACAGCCACGACCGTGCCGTCCCCGATGGCGCGGACCACCGTCCCGCATCGAGCCGCTAAATCGATCCCGAAGTGGATGCCTTGACCGGCCGCGTAGAGGTTGGTGCGGTTGCGGTACGCTGCGACCGTGTTACCGTACCACTGACTGAGGAACCACGTGGAAACACCAGGTGGCTCAGCGAACGGGAGCACGAACGGTGGTTCCGCTCGTGCCGCGACCGCTGTCGACTGAACCGTGAGCAGGAGCCCGATCGAGAGAACCAGCCAGAAGACTCGTCGCTGCCGCACAGCAGACCGCCAAGCGATGCGCTACACTCTGAACCGCGCGCTCGGAAGGATGACACCGGTGTTGACCATTCTGCAAGGGAGCAACGAATTCCTCAAGCGGGAACGTTTGGGGCAGATTCTCGCCGAGGAAGACCCTGAGGGATATTCGACGCATCATTTCCCTGCAGGGGCCGAGGTCGAGGCCGTGTTGACTGTCGCCCGCACGCCGGGATTTTTCGGACAAAGACGTATCGTGGTCTGCGAACACCTGCTCGGCTCGCGGCTCGAAGGGGGCAGGCTCGACGAGGCACTGCTGGCTGCCTTGCGTGAGCTTCCCGATGCGGTGCATGTGGTCTGCCTCGAAGGCCCTTTACCAGGACCGGCTACGGTGCAGCTACGAGAGAAATTCCAGGACCGCGTGGCGTGGATCGACTGCTCGGTACCGCGCGGTCGCGCCCTCGAACAGTGGATCGTGGAACGCGTGCGCCGCTCTGGTGCGTCCATCACTCCCGAGGCTGTGCAGGAACTCCTCGAACTCCTCGGGATCGTGCCCGAGAGCGGTGCATCCCGCTCGCGTGGGCAAACGGATTCGGACGAGGGGATCGATCTTGCTCGGCTCGACAGCGAGCTCGCGAAGTTGTCGACCGCGGTCTTTCCGGGCGAGACGATCGAACCGTCTCTCGTGCAGGCCCTCGTCGATCCGAACGAGCGGTCGCTCGGTTGGGAGTTCCTGGATGCCGTGCGGGAGGGACGCGCGGACCATGTCCTTCGCGAGCTGGCGGTGGCGGTAGCCAATGGAACACCGCCTGAGGTGCTGCTCGGTCAGCTGGCTAGTCACTTCGAGGTCGTTCTCGCTGCCACAGCGACACCACAGCAACCGCCGGAAGTCGTCGCGGCTGCGACGGGATTACCGGTCAACCGCATCGCGCAGGTGCGGCGTCAAGGGGTGCGAACGGACGTCGAGCATGCCAGGCGCATGCTTGCGATGCTCTGTGCGCTCGATGCGGGAGTCAAGCGCGGTACGATCAACGACACCGAGGCTGCTCTGGCTGCCGTGCTCGCTGCGCCGAACACGATGCGGCAGCCTCGGCGTCGCTGACGTGCGCACCGACGATCAGGTCGCTTGTTGATCTTGTTGGGCGAGACGCGCGCGTACCAGCGCGTTGAAGCGCTTCATGAGGCGCGACTTGCGACGTGCGGCGTTGTTCTTGTGGATGACCCCCTTGGCTGCGGCTTTGTCGAGTGTCGAAATGGCATCACCGATCGCTTTGGCTGCAGCCTCGAGGTCACCAGCATCCATCAGCTTCCGCGCTTTCTTGATCAGCGTCCGCGCTGTCGAGCGCCACCAACGGTTCCGAATGCGGCGACGTTCAGAACGGCGGAGCGCTTTCGCTGCAGACTTCGTATTCGGCAAGGCTTCCAACCCCCTCACACGACGGACCATATCTCACTGATATCACAGTCTAACACGGCCTGAGATCCGACGCTGCCAGACCTGCCGCTTGCCAGCGCGACCGCTCGAGTACCATAACCAGCCGAGGAGCGGAGCGGGGTCACGGGTGACAGCGAAACACGCGACGAGCCAGCGACTCGCTCGAGCGACGCTCATCGTAGGGGCGTTGTTCGTGGCGAGTCGGCTGCTGGGCTTGCTGCGTGAGATTCTCATCGCGGCTCGGTTCGGAACCTCTCCTGATTACGACGCCTATGTTGCGGCCTTCCGCATTCCCGATCTGGTCTTTCTCGTCGTCATGAGCGGAGCCTTCGGTTCCGCCTTCATTCCCGTCTATGCCGAACTCCTGACAACCAGTGGTCGTCGCACTGCCTGGCGCCTGGCGAACACCCTCCTCTCGTTTTCGCTCCTGGCCTTTTTTCTCGTCACCCTGCTTACTATCGTCAGTGCCGATTGGTTGATCCGTACGATCGTGGCTCCTGGCTTGACGCCAGCGGCTCAGGAACTCGCGGCGAACCTGACGCGTGTCCTCATGCTTTCGCCCCTCTTCCTCGGCATCGGGGCCGCAGCCAAGGCGATGTTGGAAGCAGAGGCACGTTTTACCGAGCCTGCAGTCGCGCCACTTCTCTACAACCTCGGCATCATCACCGGTGCAGTCCTCTTCGCTCCGCCCCTCGGCGTCACCGGGCTCGCCTTCGGTGTCGTGATCGGCGCCGCAGCGTACGCTGTCCTTCAACTCGGTGCTTTGTATCGCTCCGGCTGGCGATTCGCCGTCACCGTACAGTCTGACGTCCCCGGGTTGTCCGACGTGGTGCGGTTGCTCGGACCGCGGTTACTGGCTCAAGCAGCGATGCAGATCAACCTCGTGGTCATGACCAACTTAGGGTCGCGCCTAGGCCATCAGGCGATCGCTTCGTTGCAGTACGCCTACCAGGTATTCCTCCTGCCGCATGGCGTCATCGCGCTGAGCATCGCGACGGTTCTCTTTCCGACCCTGGCTCGTTACCGGAGTCTCGGTGCCGTCGACGAGGTCAGCCAGACGTTCGCACGGTCGCTGCGCGTGGCGCTCTTGTTGACGGTGCCGATTGCTGTGCTCTTCATCTTCTTCGCCCGAAGTATCGTCCAAACGTTGTTTCAGTTCGGAGCCTTCACCGCGACATCGACGTCGCTGGTCTCCGATGCGCTCCGGTGGTTTGCACCCGGCCTCGTCGCCTATGCTGTCGTGGAACTCCTCACGCGCCTTTCTTATGCGTTCAAGGACAGTCGTTCGCCTGTCGTCGCTGCCTTCGTTGCCGTCGTGACGAACCTGCTGCTCGGTCTCCTTCTCATGCGCCCATTCGGTCATCGAGGCTTGGCACTCAGCCTCGCCCTGGCAACGACTCTGGAGATGGTCATCCTGGCAATCCTCGTGCGGAGACACGTTGCCCTATCCTATCGGCAGGTCGGACAGCAGTGCCTGCGAGCGCTCCCAGCGCTGATCGTCCTCGCACTCGCCGCGTGGGTATTCGCAGCGCCTCTCGAACGAGCGACCGATCCGACAGCTGGTCGTTCGCTCGGCCAGGTCCTCGCTTTTGCCTTGACGCTCCTCGCTATGGCGATGACTTACGTGACACTCTTGACCGTCTGGCAGCAGCCGGACGCGCTCGTCTTCGTCGCTCGTGTCCGCGACCACGTCGGGCGGCGAGTCGGGCGGATCCTGGACGGTATACTTGATCGGTGATGTCGCGTCGGTACGGGGTAGCTGAGCGACGATGGTCGATCAGACACGGATTCGAAATTTCAGCATCATCGCCCACGTCGATCACGGAAAGTCGACGCTCGCCGATCGGCTGCTCGAGGTCACGCAGACGATTAGTGATCGCGAGATGGTGGAGCAAGTACTCGACTCGATGGACCTCGAGCGCGAAAAGGGGATCACCATCAAGGCGCGAGCGGTCCGCATGCAGTATCGGGCCCAGGACGGTGAGACCTATATTCTGAACCTCATCGATACTCCTGGGCACGTGGACTTTTCGGCTGAGGTTTCGCGCAGTCTCGCAGCCTGTGAAGGGGCCTTGTTGGTGGTCGACGCGACGCAGGGCATCGAAGCGCAGACCTTGGCTCACGGTATGCTGGCGATCGATCTCGGGCTAGCGATCATCGGCGTCGTCAACAAGATCGATCTCCCCAATGCTATGCCTGCGCAGGTCGCGCAGGACCTGATGGATCAATTCGGGTTGCTTCCCGAGGAGATCATTTTCGCCTCTGCCAAGGAAGGCATCGGGATTCAAGAGATCCTCGAGGCGATCGTGCAGCGGATTCCGCCTCCCAAGGGATCACCGGACGCACCGCTCCGGGCATTGATCTTCGATTCCCACTACGATCCGTACAAGGGAGTGATCGCCTATGTACGGATCGTCGACGGCACGCTCAAGGTCGGTGACCCGATCCGCATGATGGCGAGCCAGGCTGAAGGCGAGGCCTTGGAACTGGGGCAGTTCCGGCCGCTGATGACGCCGGTCGAGCAACTGGCCGCTGGTGAAGTCGGGTACATCGCGACAGGTCTCAAGGTCGTTCGCGACTGCCAAGTGGGTGACACAGTGACCCACGCCCTTCGCCCGGCTGCTGAACCGCTGCCCGGGTACCGTCCCGTCAAACCGATGGTCTTTGCCAGTTTCTACCCCGTAAACAGTGACGACTACGAGGAACTGCGCGATGCCCTCGAAAAGTTGCGTCTCAACGACGCAGCTCTCGTCTTCGAGCCAGAATCGTCCGAGGCTCTAGGATTCGGGTTCCGATGCGGTTTCCTCGGTCTCCTACACATGGAAATCATCCAAGAGCGTCTCGAGCGCGAGTACGGGCTCGAGTTGCTCGCGACCGCGCCGAGTGTGCAGTACGAGGTCGTGAAGCGGGACGGCAGTACGGTGTTGATCGACTCGCCAGCCGAGATGCCACCGGCTGGCGAAATCGAGGAAATCCGGGAACCCTGGGCACGAGTAACGATCCTGACGCCGAGCCGGTATATCGGAAACTTGATGGATCTCGTGACGAGTCGACGCGGTCAGCTGGTCGACCTCGAGTACTTCGGGGAAGACCGTGTGCGCCTGCGCGTGGACGTACCGTTGGCCGAGCTGATCGTCGACTTCTACGATCAGCTCAAGTCGCGCTCACAAGGCTATGCCTCGATGGACTATCAGCCAGTCGGCTACCGTCCGGGCGACCTCGTCAAGTTGGATATCCTCGTCCACGGGCGCCGCGTCGATGCACTCTCGCTCATCTGCCACCGGGACCAAGCGTACGCGCGGGGTCGCGAGCTGGTCGAGAAGCTCCGCACGCTGATCCCGCGACAATTGTTCGATGTTCCGATTCAAGCAGCGATCGGAAGTCGAGTCATCGCCCGCGAGACTATCCGCGCCCTCCGTAAGAACGTGCTCGCCAAGTGCTACGGTGGTGACGTGACGCGCAAGCGCAAATTGCTCGAAAAGCAAAAGGAAGGCAAGGCGCGGATGAAGCGTATCGGGAGCGTGGAGATCCCGCAGGAAGCCTTCCTCGCTGTCCTCAGCTTGGGTGACGAGTCCTCGAGCCAGGGCTCACGGTGACACGATGGAGCACAACGGCCACCTGGCCATCGTCGGTCTCGGTCCAGGGGCACCGGAACACTTGACGGCGGCAGCGGCGGAGTTGCTCAGCGAGGCGCCAGTGCTGCTGCGGACACGACAGCATCCGGTCGCGTACACCTTCCCGGGTTCAGACCGCTGGGAATCGTGTGACGACCTCTACGAATCGAGCGTGTCCTTCGAAGAGGTCTATAACGCGATCGTTCTCCGCGTTCTGGAGCGAG
>JBEPZP010000148.1:0-6392 GCA_041640735.1 Thermomicrobium sp. | reverse complement strand
CAGGTGCACGGAGTCGCAGCCGTCGCGCCGGTGCAGCGGGAAGGCTCCTCGGGAGCGGTCGCCCGGACCGAGGCGAGGCGCGCGACAGCCGGCAGGATGGCACAGGCAGAGAGCGCGCTCGGGGCGGTCGCACAGCGGACGAGGAAGAGCGGTCGGTGCGTTCCGGAAAGCGAGGTGACCGATGGGACTGATGGCGTTCGATCATGCGGTGCTCCGCGTGCTGGACCTGGAGGCCGCGCGGCGCTGGTACTGCGACCTGCTCGGCTTGATCGAGCTGGCCCGCGACGGCGAGGTGCTCTACCTGGGCTGCGGCGGCGACGCCCACTTCGACCTCGGGTTGCGTCCTGGCGGTGTGGGGCTCGACCACATGGCCTTCTCGGTGGCGAGTCTGGCCGAGCTGGAAGCGCTGCACCGGCAGTACCGCGAGCAGGGGATCGCCTGCTCGGATATCGAGCGGCACCCCGAGCCCGGTGTAGCCGCTGCCTTTCGGCTCGTCACGCCCACCGAGCACGTCTTCGAGGTGATGGTGCGCGACGGACGCACCGACTACCCCCACACGACCAAGTGGAATCCGGCCGCGGCGCACGCCCCGCTCGACATCAACCACATCACCTTCCTGGCCGACGACGTCGAGCTCCCGACCCGCTTCTACTGCGAACGGCTCGGCTTCGCCTTCTCCGACCTCCTGCTGCCCTCAGACGCCGACCATCCCTGGTTGTTCTCATTCATCCGCGTCGGCGAGAACCACCACGATATCGCCATCGTACGGGGAGCGGTAGGCAACAAGCTGCACCACGTCGCCTTCCTGGTCAACGGGGTGAGCGAAGTGGTGCGCTTCGCCGACCGGCTCGGTCGCTACGGATGGCGGATCGAAGCCGGCGTGGGTCGTCACGGCCCGGGCGGGAACTCGTTCCTGTACGTCCGCGACCCGTCCGGCAACCGCATCGAGATCACGGCCGACGTCGCACGCCTGCCCAACCGCTCCGAAGGGCCGCGCATCTGGCGCGGCGAGCTTTCCGCGGTCTTTAATGTCTGGACGGAAGCACCGCCGCCGGCGAGCTTCGGTGAGGGTACGTGAGACCGCGGAAGGGGGCAGGGTCATGCGACTGGTGACCTACAGCGAGCGCGGGCGCACCAGTGTGGGTGTACTGGAGGACGGTTGGATTCTCGATCTCCCCCAGGCCTACGCGGAGCTCCTGCGTCGGCGCGGGGTGAGCGACGCGGCCGGACGCGCACAGGCCGAGTGCCCGCCTGACCTCGTCCAGCTGCTGGCCCGGGACGGCCTGGCCCGAGCGGTGGAAGCCGCCGCCTTCGCGCGCCAGGAACTCGCGCAGGACCGCGAACGGGCCGCAGCGCTGGGTATCGCCACCGTCCTGGAGTCGCCCCACGTGCGACTGCGCGCGCCGTTGCTCCGCCCGGGCAAGATCATCTGCCTGGGGCTGAACTACGCCGATCACGCCAAGGAGACCAACTCGCCGATCCCGCAGTACCCCGAGCTCTTCAACAAGTTCGCCAACGCGTTGATCGGCCCGGGCGAGCCGATCGTGTTGCCGCGGGTCAGCCAGCAAGTGGACTACGAGGCGGAGCTGGCGGTGGTGATCGGGAAGGCCGGGCGGTACATCGCTGAGGAGCGTGCGCTCGAGCACGTGGCCGGGTACACCATCCTGAACGACGTCTCGATGCGCGACTTCCAGTTCCGCGGCCGGCAGTGGATGCAGGGGAAGACGTTCGACCGCTCGACGCCGCTCGGCCCTTGGGTCGTGACGGCCGACGAGATCCCCGACCCGCAGGCGCTGGAGATCAGTTGCGAGGTCTCGGGCGAGGTGCTCCAACGCTCCAACACGCGCGAGATGATCTTCGGCGTGGCCACCGTCATCGCCTACATCTCCCAGATCATGACCCTCGAACCGGGCGACGTGATCGCTACTGGGACACCGGCCGGTGTCGGCTTCGCGCGCGAGCCGAAGCGTCTGCTCCGCCCGGGCGACGTGGTGCGGGTGACGGTCGAGCGCACCGGGACGCTGGAAAACCCGGTGATCGCGGAGGAGGAGCTTCCGGAGAGCGCGTGAGTCGGTCCGTATCGCGGACGATCGGGCGCGGAGCTGACGGCAGCGCGAGCATCGCAGTCTCCGCGGCACACGCGCCGGAGACACGCCGGTGTTGCTGGTCGATGGCCGTTTCGACCCGGGAACCGGCCGCCCAAAACGGTTGGGAGTGCCGTCACCGCGGCCAGTGCTAGCGCGCCCCCCTCGCTGCGGCGCCGGCGAGACAGCGGCGGTGGCTACCGGGATGGCCGCACGGTTCGAGCGTCGAGGAGTCGCGCGAGGTCAGGAGTGTCGCCGCCGAGCTGAGCGATCGTCGCGTGGTCGTACCCAGCCGCACGCAGCGGCTCGACCACGTCCTGCGGGAGGTCGGGGACACCGGCGACGAGCAGCGTGCCGCGGCCCTCGACGACGAGGGTACTGGCCTGGGCCGGTACCAGTGCGGTCTGGCCCGCCGCGAGAGACACCGCCGGTCCACCGTCGAACGCTAGGCGCACCGCTCCGCCGACACAGCTCGCGATCCGCACCGTTTCACCAGCGAGAACGCGTAACTGGCGCGGCTCACCGACCTCCCAGCGCTCCACCCAAAAATAGCGGCAGGCCACCGTCACTGCGCGCCAGTCGTCGAGCGCCAGCGGCCGGACGCGGCGAGCCCGCTGGGCTGGCCGCAGGACGGCGAGACCTTCCTCGACGTGTAACGGACGGCGCTGCCCGCGCTCGTCGACCCGATCCCAGTCGTAGAAACGGTAGGTGAGGTCGGACTGTTCCTGGATCTCGTAGAGGAGGACGCCGCGGCCGATGGCGTGCAGGGTGCCGGCCGGTACGAGTACGGTGTCGCCGGGCGAGACCGCAAGCCGCTCGAGCGCACCGGCGAGCCGTCCCTCAGCCAGCAGGCGACGCACTGCCGCGGTATCGAGCGGCTCGCGCAGGCCAACGATGAGCTCGGCACCCGGTTCCGCTGCCAGGACGTACCACGCTTCGGTCTTGCCGCGCTGGCCGCGCGACGCAGCCTGTGCATCGTCCGGGTGGACCTGGACGGAGAGGACGTCGTCGGCATCGATGAACTTGACGAGCAGCGGGAAATCGCCGTACGGCTGGCTGGCCTCCAGGCCGCGCCGGCCGAGCAGTGCGTCCCCGTAGCGCTGCGCGAGCTCGCGCAACGTCAAACCAGCGAGCGGCCCCGCCGCGACCCGCGCCTCGTTGGCGGTCTCCCACGACTCGCCGATGCGGGCACCGGCCGGCAGCGCTCTCCCCAGGACGCGCGCCAGGCGCTGGTCACCCCATGGGCGTTCCACGAGGATCGGTTCGAGCAGGAGCGGTGACGCCAGTTCCCTCATCGCTCGGCCGCTTCCACCGCGCCGTCAGCTGGGCAGGCGGCTGTGGCGCCGAGCACGACGCCGTAGACAACGTGCCGCCACATTTCCTGCAGGAAGGGAACCGGCCGGTTGAACGGCTCCAGGCGACCAGCGCGGATCTCGGGGTGTACACGGTCCAAGAGGGCGACCAGCGGCCACAGTACCAGGTTCTCGCCTAGCGCGAAGAGGAGCCCGGCCAGCCAACCGGGGCCAGGCAAGCGGTGGCGGATGCGACAGAAGAGCAGGCCCAGTACAGCCCCGTTGGCCAGGTGCCAGGCCGTGCCGACGATCGGCCATGCCCGTGCGCCACCGGGGAGCAGCCCGGCCAGCAAGCGCAGGTCGTTGGTGCGGCGGTGCAGGATCGCCAGGTCCGCTGCCATCGCCAGGAGGAAGGCGACGGCAGCGAGAGTGCCAGCGAGCAGGGGATGCAACGGCCGCTTCACAGTTGCTCACCTCCCGAGGGTGAAGCCGGCGTCCCAGCGAGAGCGTGCTGGCGAGCAGCGACGAGCGGTCGCACGAGCCAGACCAGCAGCGGTGGGGTGAGGAGCGTCGTGAGGAGCGACATCACGACGGCGACCGAGAAAAGGGGTCGCTCGATCACGCCGAGGGAGAGGCCGATCGAGGCGACGATCAGACCCACCTCGCCGCGCGGTACCATGCCGAAACCGACCACCGCCATCGAGCGGAGGCGCAGTCCGAGCGTACCGAGCGCCGCTCCCAGGGCTTTGGTCGCGACCGCGGCGAGCGTCACCGCGAGTGCTAGCCACAGCGTCTCGCGCTGCAGGAAGAGACGGGGATCGACGAGCGACCCGGTGACGACGAAGAAGTAGGGGACGAGAAACGCGTAGATGGGTAAGGCCTGCTCGTGCAGGTGGTAGCGGTCGGCGACTTCAGCGAGTGCCATGCCGGCGAGGAAGGCGCCGACGATCGGGGCGAGGCCGATCGTGGCCGCGAGCGAGGCGAGCGCCAGCATCAGGGCGAGCGCGAGGACGAGCGGCGCCTGCTCGATGCGCAGGCGCGCGACCAGGGGCGGGAAGAACCGCCGCACGGCGATGGCACCGAGGCCACCGACGACTGCCGTGAAACCGAGCGCGAGGAGCGACACGCGGGCGACCTGGCCGAACTCCAACGCCCCGCGGGCAGCGACTCCGGAGACGACCGTCAACATGAGCAGGCCGAGGATGTCATCGAAGACGGCCGCCCCGAGGATGATGCGGGCCTCCGCCGAGTCGAGCGCACCCACGTCGCGTAGGACCCGTGCCGTGATGCCCACGCTGGTAGCGACCAAGACGGTACCCATGAAGATCGCTTCGATCGTCCGATAGCCCAGCCCGAGCATGAGGAGCGTCCCGCCTATGAACGGTGCCAGCACACCGAGCACGGCGACGACGAGCGAGCGGAGTCCGACCCGGAGCAGGTCGGAGAGGCGCGTTTCCAGACCGACGAAGAAAAGGAGGACGACGACACCCAGCTCGGCGATCGTTTCCAGGACGAGCGTCACCGCTTCCCGCGCAGCCGCCTTGTCCTCGTGAAAGAGGTGCAGCACTTCCGGCTCCGGCAATCCGATGAGTCCGAGGGCGAACGGCCCGATCACGATCCCAGCGAGGATTTCGCCGATGACGGCAGGTTGGCGCAGCCGGAGAAAGAGTTCACCGGCCAGCTTGGCTGCCACGAAGATGACGAGGAGCTGCACGAACAGCTCGACGGCCGCGGCCATCAGGTTCTCCTCACTGCCCCGGACCCCACCGCGGGCAGCGATCGTCGCCGCTCAGATGTGGATCGCCAGGTTGTCCACAGCGAGCGCGGCCTCGCCGATCACCTCGGAGACGGTCGGGTGCGGATGCACGGCCAGCCCGATCTCCCACGGCGTGGCCTCGAGCAGCTTGGCCAGTGCCGCTTCGGCAATGAGCTCGGTCGCGTGGTTGCCGATGATGTGGACACCGAGGATGTCGTTCGTCTCGGCGTCAGCCACGATCTTGACGAAGCCGTCGGTCTCGCCCTCGATGAGCGACTTCCCGTTGGCCCGGAAGGGGAACTTGCCGACCTTGATCGACCGCCCCTGCTCCTTGGCCTCACGCTCGGTCAGGCCGAGACTGGCGATCTCGGGATGGCAGTAGGTCACGACCGGGACACGCGCGTAGTCGAGCGGGAGCGGCTTCTCGCCAGCGATGTGCTCGACCGCGATGATGCCCTGGTGCATCGCCGTGTGCGCCAGCTGCTGGATGCCGAGCACGTCGCCGATGGCGTAGACTCCCTCGACGTTGGTGCGGAAGTACTCGTCGGTGACGATGAAGCCGTCCTTGGTGCGCACGCCGAGTTCCTCGAGGCCGATGTCTTCGATGTTCCCCTCCCTGCCGAGCGCGACGAACAAGGCATCTGCCTCGATCACCTCTTCCTGGGCGCCACTCTTGCGCACCCGCATGCGAACGCCGCCTTCGGTGATGTCGAAGTCGTCCGCCGTCGGCCGATAGTCGGGGACGATGCGGATTCCCTTGCGCTGGAAGGCGCGGATGAGCTGCTGCTGCACCTCTTCGTCCTCGTTGGGGACGATACGACCGACCAGTGTCACCTCGGCGCCGAAGGCATGGTAGACCGTCGCATGCTCGACGCCGGTTGCGCCACCGCCCCGGATAATGACGCGCTTAGGGTACCAATCGAGCTGTGCCGTGGTATGGTCGCTGTTGAGCACGCGAACGCCGTCGAAGGGGATACCGGGGATCGCTCGTGGCCGTGAGCCGGTGTCGATCACGATCGCACGTCCGCGCAACTCCTGGCGCTGGCCATCGGCACCATTGACGAGGACGGTGCGGTTGGCGGTCAGCCGCCCGGTACCCTGAAAGAGGGTGATGTTGTGCTTGCGGAAGAGGAACTGGATCCCCTTGTGCAGTTGCTCCACCACCTGTTGGCTGCGGCGGAATGCCGTCGCGTAGTCACCCTGGACCTCGCCGACGATCACCCCGAACTCGCGCGCCCGGCGGGCCTGTTCCAAGAGTTC
>JBEPZP010000147.1:0-6435 GCA_041640735.1 Thermomicrobium sp. | reverse complement strand
GTACCGGAACCCCAGTCGGCGCCAGCGTCCGGGAGATCCGCGGGCCAGCACGGGTCTATCTCGCGCTCTTCGTGCGCGACCTTCAGCCACAGGACACCCTGGAGGTCGTCTGGCAACGGGCCGGCACCGTCGTCAGTCGACAACCGATCAGCGGCCTCTCCCTGTCCGCTCAATGGATCGTCTTGCCCTTCGACGTCGCACACGAGGCGAACAACGGCCCCGTGACCTACGCGGTGACCGTCTGGCTGAATGGCGCAGCGGTCGCGGAACGAACGCTCGTCGTCACTCCGTGAGCGCGCGATCGGCAGCACGTACTGAGTGGCGCTTCACGCTCCGCGTTCCGTCGATGTGCGCACTGTCAGTGTCGTGCCGCTCGTTCACTGCTCAGTCACCAGGTCGTCCACGATGCGCCGCGCCGCTGCCAGCCACTGTTCGTCCGTGTCGTCGGGAACGGAACAGCCGTTGGCGAGGATCAAGCCGCGCCCTCCGGTCTGGGCGACGGCGTCCTCGGCCTCGGCTCGGATCGCCTCGACCGGCCCGTGCGCGAGGGGGCCGAACTCGTCCCAGCCACCCATCAGGCACTTCGTCGTCCGCTGGCGAGCGTCCCGGAGAGACGGCCCAGCCCGCCGATCGCTCCAGCTGAGCGCGTGCACCGGATAATCGAGGACGTCGTCGAAGTAGAGGTCTCGGTCTCCGTGGATATGGACGATATTGAGCCGACCGTCCGCAGCACCGCGCAGCGCAGCCAAGTCGTAGGGACGGCCGAGCTCGCGATACTGCTCGCGGGTCATCACCGACGCCGTGCATCCCTGGAGCGCGAAGAAAACGCCGTCCGCTCCGGCTGCGATGACCGCCTGGATCAGCTGCCGGAGATTCTCGGCCAAGATCGAGAGGACGTCGTGAACGAGCGTCGGACGATCGGCCGCGTGTTGGAGCAACAGTTCCGGCCTGCTGACGAAGTAGAGCGCTTGCGTCAGCGGGCTGAAGACCGTCACGACGATCGGTACATCCGGACCGGTGAGTTCCCGCAGTCGCCGTACCGCGCGGATCCACTCCGCACCGTATCTGCCGCGCGCGAGATCGAGCGCATCGACCAAATACCAGTCCTCGATATCGACGATCGAGCGGCGGGGGAACGGATAGCGCAGGTCAGGCATCAGCTTCGCGATGTCGAGATCGAAGCGCCGGACGAAAAAGTCATAAGTGAGTTCGGCGAGACGAACCCCGGAGCCGCCTGGCCGGAAGTGGTGCCAGAAGCAGACCGGTGGACGATCCACGCGCTCGCCCTGCAGGGCGGCATAGACGCGTTCCCGCTTCGTCATCGACCCCATCGGTACTGTCTCCCCTCAACGTAGTCGCTCGCTCACTCGCTCGGGTACCGCCACGACGATCCGCGGGTCGTCATCCTCGAGGACGATCAACCGGTCGCCTGATTGGCCTGGCGCGATGGCCACCACGGTGTCCGACGGTCCGAGCAGCACGCCACGCACCAGCCAACCAGGCAGTAGGTGTCCGACCGGCTCGAGGCTGGCCGCATCGTAGACCCGGACGCCGTCGCCGAACTCACCGACGAGTGGATAGACGATGTACAGCCGAGCACCGTCCGCCGACAGCGCAGCCCGCAGCGTCACATCGCGAATCCCGCCAGCGGCAGAGGGTTGGTCCGCAGTGGGGAGAGACGCCCCATCCGCACCGCTGCTTCCGCTACGCGGCAGACCGAGATCCGCCCTCGGCAACCCGGTCTGCGCGTCGACGACCGTGACGCGACCGCGGGCGAGATCGACGAGGTAGAGCGCCTGCTGGCGAGGGGCAGGAAGGACGGCGGTCGCCGTGGCATCAGCGACGACTCTCCCGACCAACGTACCCGAGGCGAGATCCCAAATCCCGAGCCAGGATCCTCCCTGGTCGGTGCACCACGCGAACCAGCGCGGCCGCTCCCCTCCCCCCAGCATGCCACCGTCCCGGTACGGGTTCGCAAGGCAGTCCGAGGAAGCGCTCGCCGTGAAAGCCCAGCGACGCGTGGTCAGCGGCACCAACTCTTCGGCCTGGAAGATCGAGACACGGACCTCTCCAGAACCGTCCAGCGAGAGCGCACGCTCCAGAACCACGAGGTCGCCGTGATCGGTCACCTCGAGTCGCACGATCAGCCGGGTACCCAGCAGCGCACCCTGGAGAACGCGGCGCGTGACGACCGTCTCTCGCTCCACGTCGACGATCGCCACGTCGGCCGACCAGCCCTGCCCCAACCGGACCGCCCGGTAGACGGCGACGGCTGGCTGCCCGGCCACCCCAGCGACCGACAACGCCAAGGCCGGCGAGGTCGTCGCCCCGGGCTGGAGTGTCGCCCGGACAGGGTCGAGCGCGACCCGTCGTTCCTCACCCGTCGCGACATCGGCCAGCAACAGATTGACCTGCCAGACCCCGCCGTAGAGGCGACTGATCGGCCCGCGCGGCTCGATGGACCGGCGGACCAAGAGGTACCGCTCCTGGACCAGTACACCCGTCTCGGCGAGAAAACGCACGATGCTCCCGGTCTGGGGGTCGAAACGCAGGACGGTCACCCAGGTACCACCCCACAGGAGCAGCGCCTCCGCACTCGCCGGTGGTGGTGCGAGTCGCGGCGCCACGAAGACGGCCCGCTCGGCTGCGGCGACCCGAACGCCGTCGCTGACCTGAACGACCACCCGCCAGCGGCCTGGTTCGTTGAACGGCACAGCGATGGTGAACTGCTCCGCTGCTCCCTCCACCGTCGAGCGCACTTCAGCGATCGCCGCTGAGCCGGCTTGTGCAGGGGTCGCGGCGACTGGCCAGACACTCGCCTGCAGCGTGAGGCGCGTCGGCGGGGGATCACCGGAAGCGAGCGTCACCTGGACAGTCGCCACGTCACCCGCTGTGAGTGACTCCGGTTGCACCACGAGCGCGGCAATGCGCAGCGCCGTCGAATCCGCTCGGAGCACCCCGAGGGGAAACGTCGCGAGGAGGAGGCAAAGACTCACGACAACGGCACGGACCGGTCGCATCGCCGAGGCTCCGGCAAACGGTGCGCCCTATCAGGAGTAGGGCTCGTACGAGCGTTCGTGCGCTTCGGCCAGGTAGCGGGCGAGCAGGTCGACTGCCGCAGCGATGTCCTCGACGTGGGCCATCTCGTTCACCGTATGGACATGCCGGGTAGGGATGGAGAGTGTCACGGCGGGCACGCCGCTCCGGGCACGCTGCAGCGCACCGGCATCGGTACCGCCGCGCGGGAGCACCTCCAGCTGATAACGGATACCGTACCGTTCGGCGACGTCGCGCAGATGCTGGACGAGCGGCCGACTCGCGATGTGAGAGGAATCGAAGACCTTGATCGCGACACCCGCCCCCAACCTGGTCACCCGGTCCTGCGCCTCGATCCCTGGAACGTCACCGGCGATCGTGATATCCAGGGCGAGCGCGACGTCCGGCTCGAGGCCGAAGCCGGCCGTCTGCGCGCCGCGCAGACCCACCTCTTCCTGCACGGTCGCCACCGCCACGACTTCAGCCTCGTGGTGTTCCAAGCGACGCAGTGCCTCCAGCATGACGAAGACCCCGACGCGGTCGTCCAGCGCCTTGCTGAGAACAGTCGGCCCCAGCCGCGCGAACTCGCGGGCCAGCGTGACCATGTCGCCGATCTCCACCCGTGCGCGGACCTCCTCGGCCGGAAGACCGAGATCGACATAAAGATCTTCCAGCGCGGGGGGTTTCCGCTCCTCGCTGGTGAGAAGGTGGATCGGCTTGGTCGCCAGTTGCAACGCGCCGAGGAGAGGCTCCCCGGAACGCGTCCAGACATACACGCGCTGTGCGACCAGCACGCGCGCGTCGAAGCCGCCGACCGGCTGCAGGCGCAGAAAACCGTTGTCGTCGATAAAGCGGACGATGAAGCCGATTTCGTCCATGTGCGCGGCGACGAGCACCCGGCGGGGAGAGCGCCCCCGTCGGATACCGATCAGGTTGCCTAACGGATCGACACGCACCTCATCGACGAGCGGTTCCAGAGCAGCGCGCACCACCGCGGCGACACGCCCTTCATACCCCGCGATACCCGGCGTCTCGCACAGCCGCTGTAGCAGGCCCCAGTCGAGTTCCATCTCCCGTCAGCCCCCAAGCGATCACCGCCACACCGACACTCAGATCCTAACACCTCAGCGCTCGTCGCCCAATCCACGGTCTGCAATCGTACAGGCCGTCCGAGTACCATGAGGCGCGGAAGACGAACTGCTGCATAGGGAGCGTGACGGATGGTCCAGCAACTCACTCGCGACCAGGTGCCGGTAGAGGAAACGTGGAACCTCGAGGACCTGTTCCCGAACCCGGAGGCGTGGGAGAGCGAACGCCAGGCGGTGCTCGACGAACTCGCGCGGTTGGAACAGCTGCGCGGGACGCTCGCTCTCGGAGCACAGCAGGTGCTAGAGGTCCTGCGGCTCGCGGACGAGCTCGATCAACGCGTGAGCAAGCTCTACGCGTACGCCCTCCTGGCAAGGGATCAGGACACCCGCGACACCGCTGCTGCCGAGCGCTACGAACGAGCGGTGCATCTCGGTACCATCGCCGCTCGCACTTCGGCCTGGATCGCGCCGGAACTCTTGGCGACCTACGACGACGCAGCGCTGCTCCAACTGCCCGACATCGAACCCGGGTTGCAACCGTTTCGACGTCTCTTCGAGCGGCTGGTCCGCGAACGACCCCACGTGCGTTCAGCCGAGGTCGAGGAACTCCTCGCCGAGCTGACACCACTGGCCCACGCACCGAGCACGGCCTTCACACTCCTCGACAATGCCGACATCCGATACGGCACAGTGATCGACGCCGACGGGACCCCGGTCGAACTCACCAAGGGTCGCTATCAAGTCTTGTTGGAGCGCCGCGACCGCGGGGTGCGACAGCAGGCGTACGAAGTCTTCCATGCACCGTACATCGCCCATCGCCATACGCTGGCGGCACTCCTCAGCGCGTCCAACCAGCACGACACTTTCTACGCGCGGGCACGGCGGTACGACTCGGCACTCCACGCCGCGTTGCAGCCGGACAACATCCCGATCGAGGTCTACACGACCTTGATCGCTCTGGTCCGTCAACACGCACACCTCTTGCAGCGGTACCTCGCCGTGCGCAAACGCGTGCTCGGTCTCGAGCGGCTGCGCACCTTCGACCTGTACGTGCCACTCGTCGAGCGACCACCGCGGTCATACAGCTACGCAGAAGCCCGCGACCTCGTCCTCGCTGCGTTGACCCCGCTCGGCCCCGCCTACGTCGAGCCGCTCCGCGCGGGACTCGCCAGCCGTTGGGTCGATGTGCACGAGACGCTCGGCAAGCGCTCCGGGGGGTACAGCTTGGGCGTCTACGGCGTGCATCCCTACATCCTGCTCAACTGGAACGGCACGCTGCGCGAAGTGTTTACGCTGGCACACGAAGTCGGGCACGCGATGCATTCGTTCTTCAGTTCACGCGCTCAGCCGCATCCCACTGCGGAATACACGATCTTCGTCGCTGAGGTCGCGTCGACGTTCAACGAGCGGCTCCTCACCCACTATCTCCTGCAGCAGACCAGCGATCCGCGCGAGCGTGCAGCGCTGGTCAACGATGCGCTGGACACGTTCCGCGTCACGCTCTTCCGACAGACCTTATTCGCTGAGTTCGAGCTGGAGACGCATCGCGCCGTCGAGCGCGGGCAGGGGCTCAGCGCCGATTGGCTTTGCGACCTCTACGGCAAGCTCATCAGCGAGTACTATGGCCCCGACCTCGAGCTGGACAACGAGGTGCGGCACGAATGGAGCCGCGTGCCGCACTTCTATCGCGCCTTCTACGTGTACCAGTACGCCACCGGACTGGTGGCAGCGACGGCGCTGGCCCACGCGGTGGTGAGCGGAGATGCTGAGGCACGGGAACGGTACCTGCAGTTCCTGGCCGCCGGCTCGTCGAAAGACTCGCTCGACCTCCTGCGTGACGCGGGAGTGGATTTGACGACTCCGGAGCCATACTTGGCCGCCTTCGCGGTCATGGAGCGCGATCTGGCGACGCTCGAGCAAGCGCTGCAGGAACTGGGCTCGATCGCGCAGGAGTGACGCGAGTCTCGAGCGGCAGCGAGCGCACCAACGCCGGGCGCGCAGCGCAGCGACGTGGCTCGCTGTCGGGCCCCTGGTGCAGTCGATCCTGAGTGAGGAGCCCGCACTGCCGCATGCGCTGACGACGGCTCAGCGAGAGCGGTCAGCGGCATGGCTGTCCAGGGCGGCAGGAGCAGACGGCGTGCCGTGCGGGCCACGCGTCGCTTCGTGCAGCGCAACGGTCCCAGCCATGAGTTTACGAAAAGAGACATCGACGAACCCGACTCCCCGGAGCAGCGTCGCCAGTTCCAGCGCAGTCGGGAAGGCTGCGGTGGACCGGGGCAGGTAGCTGTAGGCATGTCGGTCACCGCTCACC
>JBEPZP010000146.1:0-6471 GCA_041640735.1 Thermomicrobium sp. | reverse complement strand
CCCTCACTCCCAACGGAATGTTCGCCGAGCGATGGCGAGGAGCGCGAGCAACCAGACGACGAGCACGACGAGTTCGAATGCGGGCACACTCGGCGTCGGCGAAAGCGACATGCGCAACGCGGTGGCGAGAGCGTTGGAGGGAAGCGCCAGGGCTGCGAGCGCGAGAGGGCCAGGCAGGCGGTCGAGCGGCCACGCGACGCCGCCGACCAGGATGAGCAGGATGAAGAGTCCGTTGGCGAGCGCGAGCGTCGTTTCGGCGCGGAGCGTTCCAGCGAGCAAGAGGCCGAGGCTCGCGAAAACCGCCGTACCCAAGACCAGCGCTGCCAAGGCGAAGAGGAGAAAACCAGTCGGCCGCCAACCGAAGTATGCGCCGATCGACCCGAGAATCCCGATTTGCAGCACTTCGACAGCCAGGACGGAGAGGATCTTGGCGACGAGCAGGCGACCGCGTCCCAACGGAGTCGCTCCCAGGCGCTTGAGCACACCGTAGTGACGTTCGTAGGCCGTCCGGATACCGAGACTGACGAGGCCGATCGACATCACCGCCACCGTCACCATACTGGGCAGCAGAAAGTCGATCGGTCGCGCGTACCCGCTCGGTGCCAGGTGCAGGGCCGCGAAGAAGACGAGTAACGCCGTCGGGAGGATGAGCGTCACGAGCAGTCCCTCACCGCTCCGCAACGTGAGACGCAGTTCCATGCGTGCCTGGGCTACTAACGCCTTCATCGGCGTATCACTCCCGCAACGTGTCCCCGGTGAGACGGAGGAATACTTCCTCGAGAGAACGGTGGCCTACGCGGATCTCGGTCAGGAGGATAGAGCGTTCCCGCGCCCACGCGGTGACCTCGGCGAGCGTGTCGATCGGCCGGTCAGTTTCCAGCGCGTATCGCTCGTTCCCGAGCGATCGGACTCGCTGCACGCTCGGTAATTCTTGGAGTTCCTCGATGGCGAGCGGCTGAGCCGCGCTGACGCTGACATGGTCAGTCTCCCATCGCAGGAGTTGCTGAGGGGTCGCCAAGGCGACGAGTCGACCATGATCGATGATCGCCACGCGGTCGGCGAGACGTTCGGCCTCCTCGAGGAAGTGCGTCGTCAGCACGATAGTGATGCCGCGCCGCTTACAGTCTTCGATGAGCGACCACGTCAGTCGTCGTGCCTGGGGATCCATCCCTGTCGTCGGTTCGTCGAGAAACAGCACATCGGGTTTGCCGATGAGGGCGAGCGCGAGGGCGAGGCGCCGTTGTTGTCCACCGGAGAGATAGCGATAACGGGTGCGGCTGACTTCCTCTAAGCCGAGGAGACGCAGGAGCGCTTGCGGGTCTTCTGGGTCAGGATAGAACTGCGCGAACAGCTCGAGGACCTCTCGCGGCGTCGCGGTCGGATAGACACCGCCACTTTGAAGCATGACTCCGATACGGGGCTTGAGGTCCTCTGCCTGTTCCCAGGGGTCAAGTCCGAGAACGCGGACGTGGCCGGCATCGGGCCGCCGGTAACCCTCCAGAATCTCGATCGTCGTGGTCTTACCGGCACCGTTCGGTCCGAGCAAGGCGAACAGTTCGCCGCGGTGAACCGAGAAGCTGAGACCATCGACGACTGTGCGTCCAGCGTATCGCTTGATCAGGCTGCTGACTTCGATGGCAGATACCGGCGTTCTCGTCTCGAGTCCGACTCGCTGCGCAGCCGACTGTACCATGGCTCGGTCTCATCGCTCTCGCTCTGGTCCGCTATCGAGCGCGCCTGACCATCCGACGGAGGACCATCCCCGTGGAGATACTCCGTGCATCAGGCGAGCGGAGGCCTTCGACGGAACGATGACTGGGGTGGGGAGTCCACCGCGCGGACCGGCGTGCTCGATGCAGGCGAACAGCAGTAGAGCCATCGCGATCCACACGTTACAGCCCGTAGAGCATGGCAAAGATGATCCAGCCGGTGACGGCGACGTATACCCAGATGGGTAGCGTCACGCGAGCGATCGCCCGGTGCCGGCTGAACTGTCGCCGGAGTGCCCGACTCAGGGTGATCAAGACGAGCGGGCCGAGTACGATCGCCAACACCGTGTGGGAAATGAGTACGGCGAAGTAGACGATACGGATCCAGCCCTCGCCGGTATAGAGCTTGGTGCCCAAGAGAAGATACCGGAGGACGTAAACGACCAGAAACAAGGCTGCGAACACGGTGGCGGTGAGCATCGCGTTCCGATGGAGCTCGACACGGTGCCGGCGGATCGCGACGTAGCCGACGAGGACGCAGATGCCGCTGATAGCGATCAACGCGGTGTTGACGATCGGGAGCCACTGTTCCATCGGCGAAAGACCTTTCCGTCTTCTGGCGCCTTCGTCGAGGCACTCCTGCATGGACCGGTGTCTCGCCCGAGCGGCGAACGAGAACCGTGCTCCTCGCGCAAGGATAGCCGATGAACGGTGACCGGCACGTCGGGAAAGGCCGGATGGGACCACCCGGAGCCAGCACCGGCGGCTCCGTTCTCGCAAGGCACCCGGCGGAGCCAGCCGGCCCGAATCCCGCTCATCGGTCCGATAGTTGTTCTGGGCACGGGCCAGCCGGTACCGTGAGGTGACGTGCTGCCGCGGCGTCGAGCATCCAGAGTACCACGCCGCTGGCCGACCGCAACACGTGCGCCGGTACCCGCTGCGGATCGTAGGGTTGCTCTAGGGCAGCCCGCACGGCGAGCGCCTTCTCGTCCCCCGTGACCAGGACGATGACGTGATGCGCACGCTGAAGCAGCGGTGCCGTGAAGGTGATCCGCGTGGTTCTCAATTGCGGCACGTCGTTCGCAACGACGAGACGCATCGTCTCGCGTAGTGCGGCTGTTTCCGGAAAGAGCGAAGCGACGTGACCGTCTGCGCCCATCCCGAGCAGGATGAGATCGAACTGAGGGACTTCGCCAGGCCTTATACCGAAAACCTCCCTGAGTTCTCTTTCGTATGTCTCAGCTGCGAGGTATGGTCCTAGTTCGGTCGGGACACGATGCACGCGATTCCAATCGATAGGCAGCTGGTGCAGTAGCGTCTCTGCAGCGAGCCGGTAGTTACTCTCCGGATGGTCGGAAGGCACTGGACGCTCGTCACCCCAGAACCAGTGGACGAGGTGCCAGGACACACGGTCCCGGTACGGGGGACGCGCGAGCGTCTCGTACAGTCGGCGGGGCGTCCGACCACCGGAAAGCGCCAGCGTCGCAGAACCGCTCTGCGCGATCGCCGCGTCGACGAGCGCTGTGACGCGCTCGGCGGCGGCCCGTGCGACAGCGTCCTCGTCCGGGAAGATAAAGATTTCACACGCCATGACGTTCCTGCTCCCGTTGCCGTTCCAGTTTGCGGAGTTCGACAGCGGCAGCTGTCGCCTCGTCGAGAGCCTGCTCGTAGAGATGGTCGGGGGCGGACTCCTGCAACTCCTCCACCAGCAGTCGCTGAAGATCGAGCAGGTGGTGGTGAAACGCGTGTTCGATCGTCGAGTGGTCTCGGTCCTCCACGTGCAGACGAAGCGTCGCCTGCCGCTCGCTGTGGCCGGTCAACTCGATCGCGAGCCGGACCGCGTGTCGTTCGTCACGGGCTGTGAAGGCGACGTGTTTGAGTTGACCATGGAAGGCTGGCTGGCACACCTGCGGGCGGAGTACCCACGTGAGACGACGCTGGTCAGGGGCGACGAGTACGAAGGACCAGCCTTCGTCGAGCGCTTCCACGTTGTCGAGGCGCCAACCCAACCGGCTCGCCATCCAGCCGAGGTAGAGCAGCGGCTGCGTGGGATTGAGGACGGACCGGGTGGCGTCGTGGCCGTACCGGAGCTCGACGGAAGTGATCGCGCCGAGCGCCCAGCGCCAGTGCGCGATCTCGAAGAGCCGGGCGGTGGTTTCCAGCCAGGGTCCGAGGCGACCCCAGTTGAGGTCGGAGACAGCAGTGCTGCGCGCGACGTGCTGGACGAGCCGGCGGGTCGCGATGATGTCCGCGATCGGTTGGAGGCTTTCCAGCGAGTCGAAAATCAAGCAGTCGACGCTGCGGGCGATCGGTGGGAAGCGTCGATCGTGACAGGGGAGGGGGCCGAGCCACCAGAGGAACGTCGGAAGGTCCGGGAGCGAGAGCGGAATGATCAGGCTCGGCAGGAGGTGCAACCCGTCGTCCGGTAGGAAGAGCGTGACCTGTTCGTAGCAGGGCGCGTACCGTCCAGCCGAACCGAGATCGCACTGAATACTGACGGTCGGCGACTCCAGATCGTGCGCGCGATTGGCCACGACGAGCACGACGCGCGAGGGGTGCTGGGTGGACAGCCGGCCGATCACCTCGCGTGCCCATTCCGCACGCTGGTTGTCGGGCGCGTACACGAAAAGTGTCAGCACACTGGTCCGGCTGAGCGCGAGGTCACCGGTACGCTCAGTGAGCGGTGAAGACTGCCAGAGCCGGGCGAGTTCGCGCTCGATCTGATCCGTGTCGATGGGCAGGGCAGCTGGCGGTTGCGCCTGCATCGGTCACCTCCGTGGTCTAGGGTCGGCGCCAGCGGCGACCGTCACGGGCGATGAACAGCTCTGCCTCCGGGGGACCCCAGGTTCCGGCGTCGTAGTTGGGAAACTCGGGTGGAGGTGACTCCGCCCAGCCGCGGAGGATCTGGGTGATGGGTACCCAGGCTGCCTCGGTTTCGTCCCGCCGGGTGAACAAGGTGGAATCGCCGAGCATGCAGTCGAGCAGCAGCCGCTCGTAGGCGTCGGGAGACTGCACGAGGAAGGAGGTACCGTACAAGAACCCCATCGTCACCGTGCGCAACCGGATGCGCGGACCGGGCAGCTTGGCGGCGATATGGAGCGAGACTCCCTCGTCCGGTTGGATGCGGATAATGAGCCAGTTGGGCTCGACGTTCGTACTGACCATGCCCTTGAACAGCGGATGGGGAACTCGCTTGAACTGGATAGCGATTTCCGTGACTCGTCGTGGGAGACGCTTCCCGGTACGCAAGTAGAAGGGAACATCAGCCCACCGCCAGTTGTCGATGAACAGTTTCAACGCCACATAGGTCTCGGTCAGGGAGTTGGGAGCCACGCGTGGTTCTTCCCGGTACCCCGGCACGGGGCGGCCGCCGATGAAGCCCGGGCCGTACTGTCCGCGCACGGTGATCTCGTTCACCTCCTCCGGGCGGATCGGGCGGATCGCGCGCAGCGCCTTGACCTTTTCGTCGCGCACGGGATCAGCCTCGAAGGCGATCGGGGGTTCCATAGCGATGACGCTGAGCAGTTGCAGCATGTGGTTCTGGACCATGTCGCGCAACGCACCCGCGCGGTCGTAGTACCCACCGCGGCCTTCGATGCCGATCGTCTCGGCGACGGTAATCTGGACGTGGTCGATATAGTTGCGGTTCCAGATCGGTTCGAAGATGCCGTTAGCGAAGCGCAACGCCAGGATGTTCTGGACCGTTTCTTTTCCGAGATAGTGATCGATGCGATAGATCTGTTCCTCACGGAAATACTTGAGCAAGTGGTTGTTCAAGGCGATAGCGCTCTCGAGATCGTGTCCGAACGGCTTTTCGACGATGAGGCGGACCCAGCTCTCGTGTCGATCCGGTTGTGCCAGGCCGCTTTCCCCCAAGTGCTGCGTGATGACCTCGTAGGCGTCAGGAGGGGTCGCCAGGTAGTAGATGCGGTTGCCCGCCGTACCGCGCTCGCGGTCGAGGCGTTCCAAGAATTCACCCAGCTTCGGATAGGCAGACGCGTCCTGGAAATCGGCTGAGAAGTAGAACAATCCCTGGGCGAACGCTTCCCAGACGTCCGGGTCGATCGGTTGGCGCCGAGAGAAACGCTCCACAGCCCGCCGGAGGTCCTGTCGGAACTCCTCGTCGGAGTACGGGCGGCGAGCATATCCCACCACGGTGAACCCGGGTGGGAGTAGCCCGTCATAGGCCAGGTTGTAGAGAGCGGGGATGAGCTTGCGATGGGTGAGGTCGCCCGACGCGCCGAAGATGACCATGATGCACGGGTCAGGTAGGCGCTCGAAGCGTAGCCCTTCGCGGAGTGGGTTGTGGAAGGTCGTGACGGTCATGGGCTGGTCCCGCTTTCCTTGGTCTCGACGGTGTGCACAGCGTGTCCGCCGAACTCGCGTCGCAGCGCTGCTACGACTTTGGCGGCGAACGAGTCCTCTTGACGGGAGCGGAAGCGCATCTGCAAGGACAAGGTAATGACTGGGGCAGGCACGTCCTCTTCGATCGCGGTCAGTACCGTCCAGCGACCTTCGCCGGAGTCTTCGACGTACCCGCGGATCGTTGCGAGGTGCGGGTCACCGCGGAACGCGCGTTCGGCGAGTTCCAGGAGCCAGGAACGGATGACGCTGCCGCGATTCCAAAGAGCGGCGAGTTCAGCGAGGTCGTACCGGAACGGTGAGCGCTCGAGGATCTCGAACCCTTCGGCATAGGCCTGCATCAGCCCATATTCGATGCCGTTGTGCACCATCTTCGCGAAGTGTCCGGCACCGGCCGGGC
>JBEPZP010000145.1:0-6492 GCA_041640735.1 Thermomicrobium sp. | reverse complement strand
TTCGACGAGGGCCCGTGGGGGCGCATGACACCGAACGAGCGCGCTCGGCGCCTGCGCAAGGTCGCCGAGATCCTGCGCGAGCGACAAGAGGAACTCGCCCGGCTGGAGACGCTCAACTGTGGGAAGATCATCGTCGAGTCGCGGATGGACATCGCCTCGGCCGCGAACTGCTTCGAGTACTATGCGAACCTCACCGGCCAGATCTGGGGCGAGACGATCCCCATGAACGGCCCGCTGCTCGACTACACCGTCCGCGAGCCGTACGGTGTCTGCGGCCAGATCATCCCGTGGAACTTCCCGATCCTCATGGCTGCGTGGAAACTCGCGCCAGCCTTGGCCGCCGGCAATACGGTCGTGCTCAAACCGGCGAGTTACACGCCGATCACCGCACTGGTCCTCGGCCAGATCTGTCTGGAAGCAGGTATCCCCGAAGGAGTCGTCAACGTCGTCACCGGTCCCGGGAGCGAAGTCGGCGCCGCTATCTGCGAGCACCCACTCGTCGATAAGATCGCCTTCACCGGTGAAACCGAGACGGGTCGCGAGATCTTGCGGTTGAGCGCCGGGACGATCAAGAAGGTCTCCCTCGAACTCGGCGGCAAGTCACCCAATATCGTCTTCCCGGACGCCGACCTCGAGGAAGCGGTCAACGGCTCGCTCTTCGCGAGCTTCTCCAACGCTGGGCAGCGCTGCACCGCTCGTACGCGTCTTTTGCTGCACGAATCGATCCACGACCGCTTCATGGACGAGTTCCTGCGCAAGGCCAGCCAGCTGCGCATCGGCGATCCCCTCGACGAGAACACCCAGCTCGGTCCACTCGTCTCTCGTCGGCAGTGCGAGCGTGTCCTGAGCTACATCGAGCGCGCCAAGGGAGAAGGCGCCACGCTCCGGCTCGGCGGCAAGCGCCCCGCCGACCCGGCCCTCGAGCGCGGCAACTTCGTCGAACCGACGATCTTCGACGAGGTACGACCACACATGACGATCGCTCGGGAAGAGGTGTTCGGGCCGGTGCTCGCAGTCATTCCCTTCCGGACTGAGGACGAGGCCGTCGAGATCGCCAACGCGACGATCTACGGGCTGGCCGCCACCATCTGGACCAACGACATCAAGCGAGCGCACCGGCTCGCTGCCCGCATCAAGGCCGGCAACATCAGCATCAACTATCCGGTGGTCAATCCACCCGAGGCGCCCTTCGGTGGGTTCAAGCAGAGCGGGATCGGTCGAGAGCTCTCGCGCCACGCGCTCGACCTCTACACGCAGGTGAAGAACGTCGTGGTCGGCCTGAGCGAGCAGCGCTTCGACTGGTACGGGAACTGGCCGCCGGGACGGTGACCTGGTCCGATCCAGCGGCTCAGGGTGCGAGGTAGGCCGGCCAACCAGCCGCCGCTAGTTGCCGTTCGCGCTCGAGATAGCGCAGTACGGTGGCGATGAACGTCCCGTGACTCCAGCTGAGCGGGCTGACCGAGAGGGGCTCCCCCGTTTCGGGGTGCACTTGTTCGGCCAGGACACCGCTCGGGAGCGCGTGTGCTGCGGCCCACTCCAAGAGTTCCAGCGCTCGACTGAGCTGGCCCGGTGACGTCGCCCAGGCGATGTACCAATCGGCCAGCCAGAGCGTGCAGATGAACCAGGGGTTGCCCGGGATCCGCTCGAGGTCGCGACTCATCTGGTAGTAGTAGTCGTCCTCGTAGCGAGCCACCCCGCCGACCGCCGTCTTGACCCACAGGCGCTCCTCGATCGCGCGCATCGTCGCGACCACCCGGGGGTCGCGAGCCGAGAACACCTCGAAGAGGAAGAGGCCAGCCAAGCTCGCATCGAGCGTCGGATCGGGGCGGACGGTTCCGTTCGGCTCGACCGTGAGCATGCGTACGAAGCGACCCAAATCGGGCCGATAGAGGTGCCGCTCGGTCGCGTCGCGGATATCGTCCGCTGCGCGCTGCCACGTCTCGGCGAACTGGTCGTCGCCGAAGATGCGTGCGAGCTGCGCGGCTGCCCGCAAGCCAGCGATGACCGAAGCGACTGTGAAGGCGTGGATGCCGCGGCGTTCTTCCCAGAGGTCATAAGAGGGAGCCGGCAGCCCAGTGACCGGATCCCGATACGAGGCGAGAAAGCGGGCGCAAGGCACGACGACCGGACTGTAGAGGGAGCGCAACACTTCGAGGTCACGCGTCTTTCGGTAATAGCGCCAGAGCGAGACCAGGACGAGTGCGGTGCTGTCTTCCTGGATCGGGAACTGCAACTCGCCGTTCGCTCCCGCCCAGGGGTGCCAGCTCGATCCGGCTGAGCCGTCCGGGTTGTACTTGTGCAGGAAGAAACCGTAGTGGGTGACGAGATCCCTCATGAAGAGGAGGAACCGGCGGGCTAACTCCGGATAGCCTGCCTCGAGCAGAGCGTTCGCGATGAGTGCACCGTCCCGCGGCCACACGTAGCTGTACGTGTCGCGGCCGAAGTGGAGGATATCGGAGTCGTTGGCAGCCAGGATCGCCCCACCTTCGTCGATCTGCGTGCGCAGAATGAGCAAGCTCTGACGGTAGAGGCGCTGGAGTGCGGCGGGAAGCGTCTCGAGTCGCGGCGGATCGGGCTGCACCCAGCTCTGCCAGTAGCGACGGACGCGCCTGAGCAACGATTCCGGCCCCTGCTCGAGGACGAGCTGGTGTAGCCGCCGGACGTCGGCGAACCGCAAGCCAGCCGCCATCCAGAAGGTGGCGCCAGCACCACCGAGGGCGGGAACGGTCAGCTCGAGCCCACCGACCGAATCGACCGAGCCTTGGGCGATAGGGTTTCCGCTCAGCTCACCGTCCTCGGCGTCCCGCCACACCCCCTCGTGTCCACGAAACGCTTTGTTCCCGCACGCGAAGCAGTGGTATCCCGGGCGCTCGCCGGCCCAGCCGGAGAACCAGAAATAGCGTTTGCCTTTGTAGTGCACGAGCGCTCGAGCCGTCGGTTCGTAGTAGGCCGTCTCACCGTCGGCGTAGCCCCAGAGGTGACCGTCGAAATGCGCGAACAGGCGAACGCGTCGCGGGACACCCCACTCGTCGCTCACGGCTACCTGCCGGATCCACAGGTCGTGCTCGAGCGCGACCGCATCGTGGACGACGAGGGAGAGTCCCAGCCGCGGATGACGGAGCCGTACCGCCGTGACCAGCGTACCGTCCTCGTAGCGGAGGTCACGCTCCCAGCCCTCGTCGGAAAACCAGGCGAACTCGCCGTCGCACCAGACGCCGAACCGGTTGAGTCGCCCCTGCGCGTGGTTCTCCTGCCCGACCCGGGGATAGTAGAGGTCGCGCAACGTATAGGTACGGTCGAAAGCGAGGAGCAAGCGGCCGTTTCCGATGGGGAGATCGCGCGGCATCGATGTGTCCCTCGTCTCGTTCCCGATCGACTATGGGAGCGGCGGAATACCGAGCAGTGTTTCCACGCCGTACCGGAGACCGCTCGTCAACGCCATGACGGCGAGAGCGCACGCGGCGGCGACGAGAGCAGGCGCCTGGGCATCCTGCCAGCTCGCGATCCGTTCGAGCCGTCCCCACAGGATCAGCGTGAAGGGCCAAGCGAGCAGAGCCAGCGTGGCGAAGGCAGCGAGGACGAGAAAGAGCGCGACGAACGGGTAGAGAAGAAGCGGACCGGTGCTGACGAGCCAACCGAAGGCACTCGCCGGTGCCACGAGCCCGAGCAGATCGCGCCGGCGCAGCGTCACCGTACGGGTGACGCGACGTGAAGGATGCCAGGTCGTCGAGCTGAATACCCACCAGAGCAGCGTGCCGAGCGCGATCCCTGTCCACGCGCCAGTGCTGTAGCGCAAGAGGTTGTGCGGCTCATAGAGCGTGGGAAAGCCGAGGTCGCGGGCCAACGAGTTGCTCCCGTCCAGCGCAAGCAGCACGACCCCCGCCCCGAGCAGTCCGCAGAGCGCTGCCGGCAGGCGAACGGACCCGTCGCGCGCCCGAAGCGCGAGCCAGGCGAGCGCGAACAACGCTCCGCTGTAGATGCCGGTCATGCGAGCGTCGAACGGTAACTGGTACGGACCGAACCAGAAGGAATGGCTCGGCCGCTGCGCGCAGAGACCGTGAAGCGCAGTCCGCGTCACCGACTCTACCGTCGCCGGGCCAGCGAACCAGGCGCCGATGATTCCGAAGGCGAGCGCCACAGGAAGCGCTGTCTCGCGGACGAGCTCCCGCGCGGCTGTGGTGCGCAATCGCTGCCCGAGGTGCACCGGTGCGTCCCTTCCAGCGCTCCAGCATACCACCGTTCCGGCCGATCTTTTCAGGAAGAGGACGTTCGGGACTGTACGGTCGCATTGACCGTACACCTCCCGGCACGTACCATTGCCGCGGTGCCAGTCGGACGAGACAGGCGCCACCGAGGGGGACACCATGCGGCGGTTACGCCTGACGCGACGAACGCTGCTCCAGCTCGCCGGCGGCGCAGTCGTCGCGACAGTGATGGAGCTCCGGGCACCCAATGCGTCCGCCGGCACCATTCGACGGACGACCTGGCTCGTCGAGGGCCCCTTCCCGACCGCAGGACAGCTGCTCACGCCGGTCTACCCGCTACCGTATCCGTTCACGAGCGTCGAAGTCAGCTGGCGCGCACAGGTACCGGACGGTGCGTTCCTGCGGTTCGCGCTTCGTTTGGCCAGTGACGAAGATACCTGGAGCGAGTGGATCACGCTCGAGGCCGACCCACACACCCCGCCACGAGAGGCAGACGGCTGGACGTACGCGCCCCCGGTACTGGCCACTGGCCGTCAGGTCCAGCTCCTCGTCCAGTGCGAACCGGGACCCGAAGGGGCGGCTCCGCGCGTCGACGCCCTCCGAGTGACCGCGGTGGAAACGCAGGGACGGGACACGCAGTGGCTGGCCACGACCAGTCTCATCGACGGGTGGATCATCCCACGCGCCGGCTGGGGTGCCGACGAATCGCTCCGGTTCAACCAGAACGGTCAGGAAATCTGGCCGCCGCGGTACGCACCGGTGCAGAAGGTGATCGTGCACCACACCGCGACCAGAAACGACCCGCCCGATCCTGCAGCGACGATCCGCGCCATCTACGCCTACCACGCCGTGACGCTCGGCTGGGGCGATATCGGCTACAACTTCGTCATCGACTGGCAAGGACGCGTCTACGAGGGACGCTTCGGTGGCCCGAACGTCGTCGGTGCCCACACAGCTGGCTATAACACGGGGACGCTGGGCATCGCCGTCCTAGGAAACTTCGTGTCGTCAGCGCCACCGCAACCGGTCATGGACGCGCTCGTCCGGCTCATCCGGGCGCGCGCCGGGCACCTCGACCCAGGTGGCATCGGTCCCTTCCGCGACCTCGTCGACGTACCCAATATCGGCGGACACCGCGATTACAACATCACCGAGTGCCCGGGCGACCAGCTGTACGCGAACATCCCGCTGCTGCGCGGCATGCTGAAAGGGACCGGACCGATCGTCTTTTCCAGCCGGCCGCGGCGCCTGGAACCGAAAGCTGAACTCGTCTCGGTCACCTTCACGCCGGCGAGCGAGCTCTACGCCGGGACACTGGTGCGCGTCGACGCCGTCGTACGCAATGTCGGCCCGATCGATCTCCCCACGCAGGGGCCACCACCAGGCTTCATCTACGAAGAGGGGCAAACCTTCGACACGGTCGGCTTCCCGAAGGAGGAAGGTGCCTTCCGTGTCGGTGTGGACTTCGAGGGAAACGAAGGGATTCCGAACCCGTTCCGCTGGGGACTACCGGCGCCACTCCCCCCCGGCCAAGAAGTGACCGTCACTGGGTTCGTACGGCTCCGCTCTGTCCGCCGCTGGAAGCTCACGGCGAGCTTGGTACGGGAATTCGTCCGCTATGAACAGCAAGGCGTGTTCCCGCACGAGCTGCGCACACTCCCGCCGCCGACGGCCCCGGTGCCCCGGAGTAGTGACCACACCATGGTCTACTTCGAGGTCACCGGGCACAACGTGCCGAGGATCTTTTACGCGTATTGGGAAGCGAACGGCGGGCTCGAGCGCTTCGGCTATCCGCTCACCGAGCCGTTCGTCGAGGTCTCGGCCACCGATGGGCAGCAATATCTCGTCCAGTACTTCGAGCGCGCGCGGTTCGAACACCACCCGGAACTGGCCGGCACGCCGTTCGAGGTCTTGCTCGGACTCCTCGGGGTGGAGCGGACGCGTGGGCGCGAGAACGAACCACCCTTCCGGCCGGTCGAGCGGCCGAGCGATCCGAGTATCGACTACTTCGTCGAGACGCGTCACACGCTGCGGCCGCCCTTCCAGGCGTACTGGTGGAGTCGCGGGGCAGCCCCTGTCTTCGGGTACCCGATCAGCGAGCCGTTCGAGGAAGTTAGCAAGACGGACGGCAAACGCTACCTCGTCCAGTACTTCGAACGCAACCGCATGGAGTATCACCCGGAACTGGCCGGCACGCGCTTCGAAATCCTCCTCGGACACCTAGGACGGGAGACACTCATCGACCGCGGCTGGCTTCCCGGTGCGTGAGATTTGGGCTGCCGAGCGG
>JBEPZP010000144.1:0-6692 GCA_041640735.1 Thermomicrobium sp. | reverse complement strand
ACGATGCGGGGGAGACGGCTCCGGCGCTCAGCCAAGTCGACGAGCGGGTGGAAGAGATAGGCGAACACGGCAGCCACGATGAACGGTGTCAAGATGTGCGCCAGGTGCAGGAGCGCGTAGCCGAGCACCAAGACGGAAAGCGTAGTGAAGACGAGGAGTTCGCGGGACTGACGGATCCGATCGATGACGTGCATCTCGCTCGCCTGAGTTCCGCTCGCCCGACGACCGAGAGGCGGATTGGCTTCTCCCCGATTCTACTAGGCAGGAGCCCTAACGGCTCCTCCCGTCTCGCCAGGCCGACGGAACCATCGGCACGCTCTCACGAGGGCGTCCGCGACGGGAAGGTGAGGAGACCGCTCGTCCCGAGCGCCAGGAGCGCCAAAGCGAGCGCCAGGACGAACACCGCCTCGAAGCCGACGCGATCGACGACCAGACCGCCCAGCAAGGGAACGAGCGCCACGAGGCCCAACAGCGAGTTGGTGACGCCGACCAAGGTCGGCCGCTCGTCGGGGCCGGCCAGCTCGAGCACCGCCGTGAAGTTGGCGAGCATCTGGGCAGCGAGTGCAGCACCGTAGATGATGAAGACGACAGCGAAGGTCCAAAAGACGAGACGATCGGTCCACGAACCGAGAAGCAGGAAGCGGTCCCAGCGCAGTAGGCCGCCGAGCGCGAGAGCCAGCAACGGCATACCGAGTCGCAGAAGCGTCGTCAGCTGCAGCAGCAGGCGGTTGCCCCAACGGCTCACCACCCAGCCCCAGAGAGGATTGGTCACCACCCGCGCCAATGCTGAAAGAGCCAGATAGAATCCGGCAGCCTCGGGTGGTACGCCGAGGCGGTGTTGCGCGTACACGATGAAGAAGGGATCGGCGATCGTCGAAAGGGCGAGGAAAGAGCGAAAGACGAGGAACCGCCGCACCGAACGGCGAGAGAGGACTAGCGGCACGTCCTGGAGCCACGAAAGGATCGAACGCGTTCGTTCCGGCACTGGTCGCTCGGCTATCCAGAGGGTCGTGTAGGCTGCGAGAGCCAGGGCAGCGAACGACATCGCGAAGAGCACACTGAATCCCGCCTCGCCACCTGCGAGGGCGCGCTGGACGACGAATCCAGCCACGAGCGCCAGCACGGCACCCCAGAGGTTCCGCTGGCTGAAGAAGAAGCCGCGCCGATCGGCCGGTATGGATCGTGCGCTCAGCTCGACGAGCGGTACGAAGGCGAAACCGGCAGCCAGATTGTACAGGGCGTAGCACAGGAAGAAGGTAACGAGCACACTGCGCTCGGAGGAGAAGCCACCGCTCAGGACGATCGCCGCGAATATTCCCACGGCGAGCGCCCGCACGACACCGGCCCAAGCGGCCCACGGCAGTTGTCGTCTGCGTCCCTCGACCAGCGCAGCGGCGATCGCCTGAGGCAGGAACCACATGCTCACGCTGAGCGCCGGGACGAGTCCGACGAGCACCCGACTGTCGCTGAGGCGGTCGACGAACACCGCGAGGACGAGGACCGGATGGATGAGCGCATCCGCGAACAGCAGCAACGCACCGTTGCTGACACCGAAGAAAAAGCTTCGACGCAGACGCCGTCGTTCGCCACCACCCGGACTCAGCGGCGGGGGTATACGCGGTAGAGCCGGCTGGGCAGCCGGCGGAGTGCCGGACATGCTCGTGCTCGCTTCGCTCACGTCACCGGTCGCTGGTCCCCTCATCATGCTAACCCACCACGAGGCGAGCGTCGAACCGATGGCAGGGACATCGCGGGTCAGAGCGCGAAGCAGGACACCAGGCCTCCGCCGTGGAAGGCTACAAGGCAGGGGAACGCTCCTCAGCAGCATCCCCACTCGCGGATTGGAATACTCGAAACGGCGTGCGCGATGGGTGGAAAGGACTGCTCGTGCTCAAGCCGCAGCAGCGATACGACCACCGCAACAACCCGCTCCAGCGACGAGACTTGGCCGCTGATCCATTGCAGCAATTCCTGCGCTGGTACCACGAGGCCGAGCAGGCGGGGCTTCGATACCCGAACGCCATGGCTGTGGCGACCGCCTCCGCCGACGGCCAGCCGTCGGTGCGCATGGTCCTCCTCAGGCAAGTCGACGAGCGCGGGTTCGTCTTCTATACCAACCTGGAGAGCCGGAAAGGTCGCGAGATCGCTGAGAATCCGCGCGCCGCGCTGCTCTTCTACTGGGAACCGCTCGAGCGGCAGGTCCGGGTCGAAGGGAGAGTCGAACTCGTTTCTCCAGAGGAAGCTGACCACTATTTCGCCAGCCGCCCGTACGGAAGCCAAATCAGTGCTTGGGCTTCCCGTCAAAGCCAGCCGATCGGCTCGCGCGAGGAACTCGAGCGGCGACACCAGGAATACGCTCACCGTTTTCCAGAAGGAGGAGCAGTGCCACGACCACCCTATTGGGGCGGCTACCGCGTGGTCCCGAATACCTACGAATTCTGGCAAGGTCGACCTGATCGTCTGCACGACCGCTTCCGCTACGAGCTGCAACCCGACGGCAGGTGGACGATCGTGCGGTTACAGCCATGAGGGGGTAGCGTGGCAGCGTGCACCTTCTGCCGCATCGTCGCCGGTGAGATCGCGGCCGTCCCCGTCTACGGAGACGAACTCCTGCTGGCGTTCCTCGACCATCGCCCGCTCTTCCCCGGTCATACACTGGTCATTCCTCGCGTGCACGTGCCGACGCTGGCAGAGCTCTCCGAGGAGTACCTCGCCCCACTGTTTGCCCTCGTCCAACGGCTGACCCGAGCGCTCCCCGTCGCTCTCGACGCCCAGGGAACGTTCGTCGCGATCAACAACGGCGTGAGCCAGAGCGTACCGCACCTGCACGTGCACGTCGTACCCCGACGACGCGGCGACGGGCTGCGCGGCTTCTTCTGGCCGCGACAACGGTATCCGAACGAAGAAGCGATGCGGGAGGTCGCAGCGCGGATCAGGACTGCCCTCGAACAGACCTGAGAGCGCAGGCATGCCCTCGCCGAGGAGAGCGAAGACGATGACGCACGCAATCGATCACCGCACAAAGTCCGTCTCTGCGCACGTGCGCCGTGCCGGTGCGCGCCGCGAGGGATAGCTCCGGCGGAACGCGGCGAGCGAACGATGGGCGGACAGAGGCGCTACGATGTCGTCGTCATCGGCACGGGGATGGGTGGAGGGACGCTCGCCGCGGCGCTCTGCGACACCGGTCTTCGTGTTTTGCTCGTCGAGCGTGGTGACGTTCTCCCCACGGAAGAAGAGAACTGGCGGGTGGACGCCGTCTTCGATCGACGCCGCTATCGCACGCGCGAGACCTGGTTCGATGGGCGCGGCCACCCGTTCACACCCAACCTCCATCCGTGGGTCGGCGGGAACACGAAAGTGTACGGGGCAGCCTTGCTCCGCCTGCGACGGGAGGACTTCCAACCGGTCGAACATGTGGCGGGCCTTTCACCAGGCTGGCCGATCCCCTACGAAGAGCTCGAACCGTACTACTGTCTCGCCGAGCAGCTCTATGGCGTTCACGGGAAGAGCGGCGACGATCCGACCGAACCACCACGCTCCTGCCCCTACCCCTATCCACCCGTGCCACACGAACCACTAGTCGCCGACTTGGCTGACCGCCTCCGCCAGCTCGGCCTGCACCCCGCCGCACTGCCGCTCGGCCTGGACCGTTACGCCCGAGGCCGTTGCCTGCTCTGCCCGACATGCGACGGCTTTCCCTGCTACGTCCTCGCCAAGGCAGACGCCGATGTGCGAGCGGTCCGTCCAGCCCTCGCCTTTCCGACCGTGGAGTTGCGTCCCCGAACCTTCGCACGTCGCCTCCTGCTCGATGCTCGCGGTCAGCGGATCCGGGCCGTCGAAGTGGAAACCGGCGGTACCGTGTACGAGATCGCCGCTGAGCAGTTCGTCGTCGCCTGCGGGGCGGTGCACTCCGCTGCCCTCCTCCTCCGGTCTGCCACGCCGCGCCATCCGAGAGGCCTGGCGAACAGTTCCGGTGTCGTCGGCCGCTTTCTCATGACGCACCACAACACGCTGCTTATGGCGATCGACCGCCGACGCCGCAATACGACTACCTTCCAGAAGACGCTCGCGCTGTTCGACTTCTACCGAGGGACACCAGACTTCCCCTATCCGGCTGGATCGCTGCAGCTGGTAGGGAGACGACCTCCCGAGACGGTCCTGGCTTCCTTCCCGCATCTGGGCGTGACAGGTGCCCAGGAGAGCGCGATGCACAGCGTCGACTGGTGGGTGCTTTCGGAAGACCTGCCGGAACCCGGGAACCGGATAACGGTATCGGGCGGAGGGCACATTCAGGTCTACTGGCAACCGTCCAACGGCGCCGCACACCGAGCACTGCTCCGCGCCGTGAAAGCGGTGCTCCGACACTGCGGGTTCCGGGAGTTCCTGGAGCAACCGATCGGTCTCGACGGCGTCGCCCACTTCTGCGGTACCGTCCGCTTCGGAAACGACCCAGCGACGTCGGCGCTCGACCCGACCTGCCGAGCATGGGAGATCGAAAATCTGTGGGTCGCCGATGCCTCGGTCTTTCCCTCTGCGGGCGCGGTGAGCCCGGCCCTCACGATCGCAGCGCTGGCTCTGCGCACAGCCGATTTCGTGCGCCAGCGCTTCGGCATCCACCGCCCACTGCGCGCGACGATCGACCGCCTGACGCGATCCGCAGCGCCCCACTGACACCCGGCAGCGGAACCACGACGATGAGCCACAGCCGCCGAGAACACGCGTGCGCGGTCGTGAGGCCTTGCGCCGAGCGGTTCGTTCAGCGATAGTGCGAACCGCAAGCGATGGGGGGAGCGCTGTGGGCATCCGTGAGCGACTGGAGGCGGTCATCGCCGACGCGTGCCGCACGTACGGGGTGCCAGGCATGGCCGTCGGCATTCTGACCCCCGAGGGGCGCGACGTCTTCGTGCACGGAATCGCCAACGCTGAGACGGGTTATCCGGTACGGCGAGACACCCTGTTCCAAATCGGTTCGATCACCAAGATCTTCGTCGCGACACTCGCCATGCAGCTCGTCGAGGAGGGATCGCTGGCGCTCGACCAACCGCTCGTTTCATATCTCCCGGAACTCGAGCTCGCAGACCCCACAGCACGCGAGACGATCACGCTCCGACACCTCCTCACGCACACCAGCGGACTCGAGGGGGACCGCTTCGATGACTACGGCTACGGCGACGACGCGCTCGCTCGGTACGTGTCGGGTTTACGCGAGGCGCGTCAGATGTATCGACCCGGGGCGTACTGGAGCTACTGCAACAGCGGCTTCTCGCTCGCTGGGCGTCTCATCGAAGTCATCCGTGGCCAGCCATTCGAGCGAGTGATGCAGGAGTGCCTGTTCGGGCCTCTCGCCCTAGAGCGGACCTTCTTCTTCGTCCAGGACGTGCTCGGCTACCCGTACGCCTACGGCCACCGCACCAATGAGCAGGGGCAGACCGAAGTCGTCCGCGACTTCGCCTTGCCGCGGAGCGTGCATCCAGCTGGAGGAATCTGGTCGACGATCGACGATCTCTTGACCTTCGCGGCCTTTCACCTCGGTCAGTTCCGGCCGCCGAAAGCACCACTCTCGCTCGAAGGGATCCGGTACCTCCAGACAGCCCAGGTACCGGCGGCCAACTGGGCGGACGCCTACGGGCTCGGCTGGGCGATCTGGCACGTCCGAAGTCACCGTCTGGTGGGGCACGGCGGCTCGACGAACGGCTATCAAGCCCACCTCACGCTCGTGCCCGAGCACGGGGCGGCGGTCGCTAGTCTCACCAACCACGAGCAAGGGAGTGCCGCCTACCTCGAGGTGGAAACGCAGCTCCTCCGCGAACTGTTCGACATCGCACCGGAACCGCCACGTCTGGTGACGCTCTCGGAAGCGGAGCTGGAGCGGTTCGCCGGAACGTACGTCTACCCGCTGGCCCAGCTCACCGTCCGGCCAGTTGCCGGGGGATTGTGGCTGGACACCGTACAGAGACGCGGGCTCAGTCGGCAGCCGCGGGAACACCGGCTTCCATCCCTGTTCCTGCGACCGATCAGCGCACAGGCCTTCACCAGCGGGCCACCGCGTGTCGTCCCTAGCCGCGTCGATTTCGTCTTCGCGGAGGACACAACACGACCACGCTGGATCCGCGCCTTCGGCCGCCTCGCCGAGCGCAGCGATGCCTCCCCCTCGTGAGCGAGGGCACCGTCACCAAGCCGTCCACCCGCCGTCGACCGGGAGCGTCACCCCGGTGATCATCGCCGCAGCGTCGGACGCGAGGAAGACGACCGCGACTGCGACCTCCTCGGGGAGACCGAGACGGCCGAGCGGGATCCGGCGCAACACCTCCTCCCGAAAACCAGGGATGCGCTCGAAGTACGGTCGCGTCAGCGGCGTCTCCACGAAGGTCGGTGCGACCGCGTTCACCGTCACGTTATAGGGTGCCCATTCGATCGCCAGTACCTTCGTGAGCTGCGTGACCGCGCCTTTGCTGGCACAATAGGCGGCTCGATCGGCCATGCCGACCAGCCCCATCGTGGACCCGAGGTTGACGATACGGCCGTACCGCTGCTGCACCATGTAGCGACCGACCGCCTGGCAGCAGAAGAAGAGCCCTTTCGCGTTCGTATCGAGGATCGTGTCCCAGGCTTCCTCGGTCACGTCGAGCGCTGGCTGGGGGATGTTGAGGCCGGCGCTATTGACCAGAATATCGATACGGCCGAAAGCGTTC
>JBEPZP010000143.1:0-6735 GCA_041640735.1 Thermomicrobium sp. | reverse complement strand
ATCCTGGACGAACCGACGACCGGGCTCGACTACCGCGAGCAACGCGGCATGATGGAACTGGTGAGGCGGCTCAACGAGGCCGGTAGCACGATCGTCTTCGTCACGCACCACATGTGGGTCGCGGCCGAGTACGCCCACCGCACGATCGTGATGAAGGACGGGCAAGTCCTCATCGACGGCACGACGCGCGACGTCTTCGCGCGCGAGGACCTCCTGCAGGCAGCCAGACTGCGACCACCACAGCACGTCTCGCTCGCCAATCGGCTGGGGAAGACGCTCCTGACTGTCGACGAGCTCGTGGCGTGTACGGTTCTGCCGGAGCGGGAACGCGTTGGCCATGAACACCGATCTCTACCTTGACCGAGGCACCTTTTTCCACCGCCTCGATCCGCGCACCAAGATCGCGCTGGTGCTCACGATCTTCGTCGTCGTGCTGTACTTCGAGCACCCCCTCTGGGTCGCGCCCATCACCCTTCTCACCGGACTCCTCATCGTCCTGTCCCAAGCACTCGTCAACCTGTGGCGCATCCGCTACATCGTGATCGTCCTCACCGTCACCGGCATCGTCATCTGGAATTTCTTCGCCCACGGAGAGACCCACCTGTTCTGGATATTCAGCCTGGAATCGCTCGCCTTCAGCGTGAGCCGGGTTCTCGTCATCCTCACCGCTATCATGGGCGGCATCTTCTTCGTGAGCACGACGCGGGTCGAAGAGTTCGTCGCCGGCGCCATCCGGCTCGGTCTCCCCTACCGGTTCGGGTTCGCGCTCTCCATCTCCATGCGCCTGGTCCCGATGATCATCGGCACCGTCTTCGCGATCGCCGAGGCGCAGAAGACGCGCGGCCTCGACCTGGACAGCGGCAACCTGTTCCAGCGCTTGCGCAAATACGTCCCGCTCCTCGTCCCCGTCTTCCTCTCGACGATGCGGCACGTCAACACGCTCGGGTTGGCGCTGGAGGCACGCGGCTTCGGCGCGCTCCCGCGCCGTTCGTCGTACCTCGAGCTTCGGCTGGGTGCGCGCGACTACGCGGTGCTGGCGGCCTCGGTGGCACTGCTGGTCGCGCTCACGCTCGCCAAGCTGGCCGGCCTGGGCTCGCTGCCCGGACTGATCCGCTGAGGAGAGAGGCACTGTGGCCAAAGCGATCGTCACCGGAACCGGCTTCGAGGCACTCCGGTCCTTGCTCCCGGAACTGGAGACGCGGGTCGACACGATCCGTACCCGCTACGGCAAGGCCACGGTGGTCACGACGTCCTACCGCGGCGAGGAGATCGTCATCCTGCCTCGGCACGGGCTGCAGCACGAGGTTCCCCCGCACCGGATCAACCATCGCGCCAACCTCAAGGCGCTCCACCAGCTGGGCGTCACGGCGGTGCTCGGCATCCTGGCGGTCGGCTCGCTGTCCACTCACGTGCCCCCCGGCACCGTCGTCGTCCTCGACCAGTTCCTCGACTTCACGCGTGGTCCAGTACCGACCTTCTTCCACGGCGGTCGCACCGGCGTCGTCCACACCACGATGACCGAGCCGTACTGTGCGGCGCTCCGGGAGCAACTCGCGGCGCTGGCTGCCGCGCGGCACCTACCGCTCGTCCCGCGGGGCACCTACGTGTGCACGTCGGGGCCGCGGTTGGAAACGGCCGCGGAGATCCGCATGTTCAGGCAACTCGGCGGCGACGTCGTCGGGATGACCGGCGTGCCCGAAGCGTGCCTGGCCCGCGAACTCGGGCTCCACTACGCTGGCGTCGCGTACTCGGTCAACTGGGCAGCCGGGATCGAGCCGGGGGACACCATCACCTTCCTCGACCGAGAGCTCGAGGAGCTCAAGCGAGCGCTCCTCGGGCTCTGCCTGGAGGCGCTCTGCACTGCACCGCTCGATCGCTGCGCCTGCGAGCGCGCGCAGCGGCTCGTCTTGTTTCCGCCCGAGCCGGGATTACCGTGAGGGATCGCGCAACCCCTCGGAGGGTACCTGCGTACCGCCGGAGAAGAGTGTATACTACGATCAATCAATGATTAAGGGAAGGGAAGGGGGCAGAGGATGCGAGAAGTCTTCACCATGTGGAAATATACCAGGATGATCGTGCTCACTGCGCTCTCGGCAGCGATCTATGCCGCTGTACTGATACCCTTCAAAGGGGGTATCCCGATCATCCCGGGGATCACCGAAGTCCGGCCGGCCAACGTCTTCCCGGTCATCTTCGGGTTGATGTTCGGACCAGCCGGTGCTTGGGGCGCTGCGATCGGCAACGCCATCGGCGACGTCTTCGGCGGCACGTTCGGGTGGGGAAGCATCTTCGGGTTCATCGGGAACTTCTACCTCGGCTTCCTGCCCTACAAGCTCTGGGGAGCGATCCGGCTGGTGCCGCAGAACGACCTCGCACCCACGACCAATTCCCTGCGGAAGCTGGTCGCCTACATCGTCGTGACCATCGTCGCCGCAGCGGCGTGCGCCATCATCATCGCCTGGTTCCTCGACCTCATCGGCCTCATCCCGTTCGCCTTCCTCTCGGTCGTCATCACCCTGAACAACTCCATCGCTGCACTGGTGCTCGGGCCACCGTTGCTCCTGCTCCTGTACCCGCGCGTGAAGCGCTGGGGGCTGTTCTGGACAGACATCATGGACAAGGAGGACGTCGCCCCCGGCTTCGCACCGAGCATCGGTGCACTGCTGGCGGTCGTCGGCGCGCTCGGCGGGCTCATCGTCGGCGTCGGCATCTCCACCGGTCTCTACGGGCAAGCGCTCTTCCAGTTCGCGACAGGAGAAACCGGTCAGGTGGGCGTCTGGCTCGGCGTGCTGCCGTTCCTCATCCTCATCGTCATCGGCGGCATCATGATGTCCGGGCGCGAGCAGTTCGTCGAAGAGGCGGAGCGGTAGCCGCGCCCCCTGCCGGCGAGCGCTCGGAACCCGGCGTAATGCCTGTGCGACGACCGGATGGCTGGGGTGAGGCTCACCCGGCCATCCGGCGCTTCTCGAGGCACGACCGAGCCAGGGTGGCTCCCCCGGTTTTGAGACCTTTCTCCTACCCCCTCCCTCTGTCGTCTCCAGCCCTGTACCCGGTATCACTGAGCACGGAGCGCGGGAGGCACCCATGGCGGAGACACCGGTGACCGGCTTCACTGACCACTTGCGCAGTCTCGTCGAGCGCTGCCGCGTGGAGCTGGGCGAGACCGGGCGCTCGCTGGAGGAGATCGACTTGCTCCTCACCCAAACGGCCAGCGAGGTCGAGCGGGCGAGCCAGCGCGAGGTCCAGCTGAGCGCGCGCCTGCGCGAAATCGAGAGCAACCTGGAGGCCTACCCGCGGAGCGAGATCCGCGACGCGTACCGCGCTGTGCAGGAAGCGACCCTGCGCCTGTTCCTCCTGCGCAACCAGCTGGAGCAGCTCACCGAGCGCCGGCAGAGCCTTCTGCAGTACCAGGAGCGCCTGCGCGACCTCCTCAGCTTGGCCGAAGCCCAGCTCCGCGCCGCCAGCGAGCGCGAGCGTGCCAGCGAACGACGCACCCGCCTGCTCGCCGCGCCCGACCAGCACCTCCCCGTCGACGAGGCACTGCTGGCGGCCGAGCGAGAGCGTGCCCTCGTCCGCCGCCGCTTGGAGCACGAGCTGGCGCAACTGCTGAGCGCGCTGGTTCTCGAAGTCGAGGTCTGCCTGCAGCTGGAGCGCCAACGCCCGGACGAGCTGCGCGTCGAACTCCTGCGCCTGCGCGAGATGGCGAGCGAAGCCGTGCGCGGGCTGCGGCGTGCGCTGCTGGAGCTGGCACCCGGGCTGGTCGAGGAGGTCGGCCTGGTGGAAACGCTGCGCCGATATCTGCGCGAGTTGGCGCGCCTGACGCGGCTCGAGCGCGTGGAGGTCCACGGGCCGGAGCAAGACACACCGCTCCCGTCGCCCCTGTCGCTCCTCGTCTACCGCCTGCTGCAGGAACTCGCCGTGCGCCTAGCGCGCCAACCCGGCGTGACCGAACTCCGCATCGACGTCCACTACGAACCGGCTCAGGTGGTCGCCCACCTCGAGGCGGCGGGTCCAGCGGCGCTCGATCCCCTGCCGCCACCCGACCCAGAACTCGCCGAGCGGATGCAGCTCCTAGGGGCCAGCCTGTCCAGCGAGACCCTGGCCCCGGAGCGGCTGCGCCTCACAGTCCTGGTACCCATCCCCTAGAGCCGACCCACCCTACCTAGGTGGGGACAGCCGATCGGGTCACGACGAAGCTCCCGGCCGCGAACGAGACGTCTGCATCTACTGATCGACCGTCGCGACGCCGTATCGTGCCGGTAGAGACCCGACACGACACGATTCGGCTGCGTCAGCCGGAGAGGGGGTGAACGCAGCGACAGGCGGCAGCGGACGGTCGGTGGTAGAGGGTCGCCGGAGTCATCGATGCCGTGCCGTCGTCGGCCGGCGCAGGAGCTACGGAGAGGAGTCGAGGTCATGCTGGAGCGGTACTACTACGACCTCCTGGCATGGTGGCAGGTGCAGAAGCAGCGCGCACTCGAAGGGCAGAGCCTGGCGGAGTACGGGCTCATCTTGGCGCTCATCGCCTTAGTCGCCATCGCCGCGCTCACGGCTTTGGGAGGCGGAATCAGCGGCATCCTAGAGCAGATCGCTGGCCAGCTCAGTGGCGGCGGATGATCCGCATCTTCTCACTCGCGGCGTCGTCACTACCCCGCGGAGGTGCTGCCGTGTGGAGGTCGGCTCGGGCAGCGCTCAGCGGGCAGAGTCTCGCCGAGTACGCGCTCATCCTTCTCTTCGTCGCCATGGCGGCGGTGCTGGCCCTCGGTGCGCTCGGCACCGCCGTCGCCGCCTTCTACGAGCGCGCCGCTGGAGCGTTTCCCGGCTCGTGAACGGACGCACCCCTCCCGAATGGGAGGGGTGCGTCGCTCGTACTGGCTGGCGCGCCCTCACACCCCGAGGACTTCCTTGATCCGCTCGAAGAACCCTTTGCGATGCGTCTCGCGCAGGTCGGGTCGCTCGAGCGACTCGGCCAGCTCCTCGAAGAGCTGGCGCTGGCGCGGTGTGAGCTCGGTGGGCACCACGACGCGCACCGTCACGATCAGGTCACCGCGCCGGCCGCTCCCCAGTTCCGGAGCGCCCTTGCCACGCAGGCGGAACCGTTGCCCCGGTTGGGTACCGGGCGGGACCGTCAGCACCACTGGCCCGTCGATGGTCGGGACTTCCACCTCCGTCCCCAGCGCCGCCTGTGCCACGTTGATGGGGACATCGAGGTAGAGCGTCGAGCCCTCGCGCCGGAACAACTCGTGCGGGCGCACCCGGACGTGGACGTACAGATTACCGGGCGGCGCGCCGGGCTCACCGTGCTCCCCTTCGCCGGTCAGGCGCAGCGTCGCTCCGTCCTCGATGCCGGCTGGAATCTCGAGGCGCACGGTGCGTCGCCGCAGGGTGCGGCCGCGCCCGCGGCAGGTCGGGCACGGGTCGGAGATGACGCGTCCTTCGCCGCCGCAGTGACTGCAGGTGGTAGCGGTGATCATCGCGCCGAGGATCGTCTGCTGGTAGCGCCGGATCTGCCCGCTGCCGCCACACACCGGACAGGTACTGGGGCGAGCACCGTGCCGCATCCGGCTCCCGCGGCAGTCGGGGCAGACTTCGAGCCGGTCGATCTCCACCTCCTTCTCGACCCCGCGCAGCGCCTCCTCGAACTCCAGCTCGAGCGTAATCTCCAGGTCCGCGCCGCGCTGCGGCCGCCGCCGGCTCGTACCCGCCATGTCGCCGAAGAAGGAATCAAAGAGGTCGTTGAAGAGCGAGCCGAAGCCGAACGGGTCGCCGGCCGGTCCCGGCTCGGCCCCCACGCCTGCCTGCACACCGGCATGGCCGAACCGGTCATAGGCGGCCCGCTTCTCCGGATCGCTCAGCACCTCGTACGCCTCGTTGATCTCTTTGAACTTCTCCTCGGCATCGGGGTCCTTGTTGACGTCCGGGTGGTACTGGCGGGCCAAGCGGCGGTAGGCGCGCCGGATCTCTTCCTGGCTCGCCGTTCGACTGACGCCGAGGACCTCGTAGTAGTCGCGCTTCGCACCCATTCCCGCACCTCTGCTCAGCGGGCCGAACCCGCACCCACAGGTCTGATACGGATTATAGCAAGGTCGAGGGGGTCGCACGCTCCACCGGTGCCGCTCCCACGGTCAGCGCGGCCAGTACCGGGCACGAGACTCGCGCCGCGGAACCGGAGTGGAACACGAGTGCTGACCCGGCAGCCTGCCGCTGCACCGGACGCCGCCGTCTCGTGCCCGGTGCCAGCCAGCGGCGGGTTTAGCCGGCGCGGAGCTCCGTCCAGATGCGGTCGTACTTCACGTAGTCCGGCCCCAAGTCCTCGAACCACTGGAGCCGCTGCCACGTCGCGTCGTCGAGGTAGATGGCCGGGTCGTTCGCCAGGTCGGGGTCGAGCAAGCCGCGCTCGCGGGCGGTCCGATTAGGGCTAGCGTAGCCGACGTAGGCAGCGTTGCGGGCAGCGATCTCGGGCCAGCAGAGGAAGTCGATGAAGACGTGGGCGACGTACGGATGCGGCGCACCCCGGACGATGCACAGGTTGTCCTGCCAGACGGCACAGCCCTCCACGGGAATGACGTAGCGGATGGTCGGTCGCTCTCGCTTGGCCAGGATCGCCTGCCCGGTCCAACAGTGCGCGATGACCGCCTCGCCGGCGATGAGGAGTTCGTCGTTGTTCTCGCTCGTGTAGGCGAGGACGTACGGCTTCTGCGCCTTGAGGACCTCGAGGGCGCGCTGCAGCGCCTC
>JBEPZP010000142.1:602-6741 GCA_041640735.1 Thermomicrobium sp. | reverse complement strand
CGCCGCGCGCGGGTCGGGAGGTCTTACGGGAACGCCGGGGGCGCCGGCGGACGGGGCCGCGACGGCGCGGGTACGCGCATCGCCAAAGCTTTTCACATCGTCCTCCTCAGGGTCGTGCGGTCCGGAAGCACGCGGCTCGCGTAGCCCGGGCAGTCGAGCGAGCCGGCGGCGATCGTTCCGGCCACGATGCGCGGCCGCACCGCACCGTGGCTGCGCTCGTACAGGTCGGGGTGCGCGGCGAGGAACGCCTCCTGCTCGGTCGGCGGCGCGCCCGCCATGCCGTTCGCGTAATGGTGGCCGTTGCGCTCGACGTGCGCGATCCCGAGGAGCGAAACGAGCGCCAGGTCCTGCTGCAGGGCGAGGCCGGACTGGACCGAGAGGTCCTCGGCGGCGACGAAGTAGCGCGCCACGCCCTCGCGCGCGTTCCAGGCGGCGCAGCGCGCGCCGTTGACCAAGGCGCGGTAGACGCCCTTGCAGGTTTTCGCCGAGACGCCCCGGTAGCCGAGCGCCCGCGCGCGGGCGAAGGCCTGCGCCGAGTCGTCGGACTCGTCGATGATCACGGGCGGCAGCTGCGGCGGCACCGATTGCTCGAGCGCGCGCTCGCGCGCGAGCGGCTGCTCGAGGTAGAGCAATCCGGTGCGCAAGCGGGAAAGCCTCGGCTCGGCCTGCACCGCCGCCCAGAGCTCGCGCACGGCCTGCCAGTCGCCATAGCGCTCGTTGCCGTCGAGGGTGACGGCGTACGGCGCCTCGAGGCGGTCGAGCACGGCCGCGATGCGGCACAGCCGGGCGCGGTCCGCCCCCGGGTCCCCCGAGAGCTTGAGCTTGAAGTACCGGTGTCCGTAGCGCTCGATCGCCTCGGCGAGCGTCCGCGGCAGCCCGTCGCCAGGCCCCTCGCCACCCTCGCCGGCCTCGAGCGCGTCGGCCAGTCCCACGGTGTGGCGCACGGCCACGCGCTCGGTCCGCCGCAGGCGGGCGAAGAAGGCGGCGAGATCGAGGCCCTCTTCGTCCACGGCGCCGACGAGATTGCGCCGCACCGCCTCGTGGAAGGAGACGCCGAGGGCGCGACACAAGGCGTCGAGCGCGGCGCGCTCGAGGAGCGCCGGCCCGTAGTTCGCGACCAGCCCCGTCCGGCGCAACGCGAGGTGGTGGCCCCACGCCGTGTCCGCGCCGGCGGCCAGACCGGCGGCGCAGGCGGCGGCGACCGAGGCGCGCAGGTCGGCGACGTTGCGCTCGTTCGTGTGCTCCGGGTCCTTGTCGAACCACTTGGGCAGGAGCAGTTCGGCGGCCGCGCCCTCGGCCTCGCGGCCGTCGTCGAGCCGCACGCGCACGTAGAGGAAGGCCTGCGGGCAGCCTTCGAGCGTCGCCGCGCCGAAGCGAAACGGCAACCGGAAGCGCACGTCGCGCTCGCGCAGCTCGGCGGCGAGGAGGCGGAAGCGTGGGGCCGCCTCCGGCTTGCGCCGCGGCACCGGACTAGCGCTCACGCAGCGCCTCGAGGATGCCGCGCACGTAGCCGATCGCCCGCGCCGCGGCGCCCGGCCCGTCGGGCACGTAGTCGAAAGGTTCGACGGCGATGTCGCCCGCGTAGCCGTGGCGCACGAGCGCCGCGAAAAGCGGCGCGAAGCGCTGCTCGCCCTGCCCCGGCCCGCGCCGGTTGCGGTCGTTCACCTGCACGTGCGCGATCATGCCCGCCGGCAGCCAGCGGTCGACGATCGCCGCGAGCGGCGCCGTCTCCATGCGGCCGGCGGCGCTGCAATCGAGCATCGTGCGCACCGCCCGACTGCCGATCGCTTCGACCACGCGCACCGCCTCGGCCACGGTGTTGATGAGCGGAGTCTGGTCCGCGGCGAGCGCTTCGATGCAATAGACGACCCCGGCTTTCTCCGCCCGCTCGGCCACCGCGGCGAAGCACTCGGTCGCGCGCGCGAGCGCCGCCTCGCGGGTGTCGCCCGGGTCGACGCGCCGCTGCTGGGGCGAGCCGTGCACGAGGTAGCGCCCGCCCAGCTCCGCGCACAGCTCGATCAGCGCGCCCATCACCTCCACCGTGCGCCGCCGCACCGCCGCGTCGCGGGTCGAGATCGACAGGCCCGGGGGTTTCACCAGCAGCCAGTGCAGGCCGGTGATCGCGATGCCGGCGTCCTCGGCGGCCGCGCGCGCCGCGGCGATCTGCGCCGCGCCCATGCGATGCGGCTCGTCCGAGAGCGTATAGGGGGCGATCTCCAGCCCGTCGTAGCCGAGCTTGGCGGCGTACTCGCACTGCCGCGGAAACGGCATCGGTGCGATCACTTCGTTACACAGGGCGATGCGCATCGGCGCTACGGGCGCAGGTAACCGAGCACCACCTCGGTCATGTGCCGGAGCCGCGCCGCCCGGCTGCGCGGGGACATCAGGTCGCGCTCGAAAATCGTCGCCAGCGTGTAGCGGTTGGAGAGGTAGAAGTACCCGAGTCCCGCGATCGAAATGTAGAGCTGCACCGGATCCACGCCCGCGCGGAACACGCCCGCGCGCGCACCTCGGCCGAGGACGTCGCGGAGGGTGGAGATGAAGGGCGAGTGCAGCGCCGCGATTCGCTTGGACCGCCGCAGGTGCCGCCCTCGGTGCAGATTCTCGCTGTTGAGCAGGCGCAGAAATTCCGGGTGCTCCAGATAGTAGCGCCAAGTGAAGGCCACCAGCGCCCGGATCGCCTCCTCCGGGTCCGTCTCCTCCAGCCGGAGCGCCTTCTCGGCGCTGCGGATGCGCTCGTACGCCGCCTCGAGCACGCGCAGGAAGAGCGTCTCCTTGTCGCCGAAGTAGTAGTAGAGCATGCGCTTGTTCGCACCGGCGCGCGCGGCTATGCTATCGACGCGCGCCCCGCCCAGCCCGTAGCGCGCGAACTCCGCGGTCGCCGCGCCCAGGATGCGCTCGCGCGTCCGTTCCGCGTCGCGCGCCTCGCTCCGTCGGCCCATTCGCCTACTCCATCCCGAGCAACCGGTAGATCCGGCGCGTGTACTCGCCGAAGGCCTCGTGGGTCTTGAGCTCGAGCGTGCGCGGATACGGCAGATCGACGGCGAAATTGTCGGCCATGCGCGCCGGGCCGGCCGTCAAGACGACGACCCGGCTGGCGAGAAAGACCGCCTCGGAGATGCCGTGGGTGACGAACACGATCGTCTTGCCCGCCTGGCTCCAGATGCGCAGCAGCTCGAGGTTCATCTTCTCCCGGGTGAGCGCATCGAGCGCCCCGAACGGCTCGTCCATCAGCACGAGCCGGGGGTCGTGGACGAGCGCGCGCGCGATCGCCACCCGCTGCTGCATCCCTCCCGATAGCTCGTAGGGGTATTTGTCCTCCTGGCCAGCGAGCCCGACGAGCGCAAGGAGCTCGCGCGCCCGTTCGCGCGCCTCGCGCCCTGGCAAGCCGAGGATTTCGGCCGGGAGCAGCACGTTCTGCAGGACGCGCCGCCACTTGAGCAGCAGCGGAGCCTGGAACACCATGCCGATGTCGCGCGCCGGGTCGAAGGGGTGCGTCGCCGAGCCGATGCGCACCTCGCCCGCATCGGGCGGGTGCAGGCCGGCGAGGATCTTGAGCAGCGTCGTCTTGCCGCAACCCGAAGGTCCGACGAGCGAGACCAGCTCGCCCGGCATGACGTCGAAGGTCGCGTCCGAGATCGCGAGGTGCTCCTCGCGCCCGCGGCGGTACACCTTCTTGACGCCGCGCAGGCGGATGAAGGGCTCGGTCATTGCACGCGGGCGTCCTTCGGCACCAGCAAGCGCTCGAGGGCGAGGACCAGCCCGTAGAGCACGACCCCGATCAGCGTGATCAAGATCACCGCCATGAACATCGCCGGCGTGTCGAGCGTCACCTGCACCTGCAGCATGAGATAGCCGAGCCCGCGTTCCGAGCCGAGGAATTCCCCCACGATCGCACCGGCGACGGCCAGGATCGCGCCCACCTTCATGCCCGAGAAGATGTAGGGCAGCGCGCCGGGCAGCTGCACCTTCGTGAACAGCTGCCAGCGCGTGCCCCGCAGCGAGCGCACCAAGTCGAGCAGCTCCGGCTCGGTCTCGCGCAGCCCGCGCGCCGTGGTGAGCAGGATCGGGAAGACGGCGATCGAGAAAGCGATCAGCGTGTTCGGGAACACGCCGTACTTGAACCAGACGATGATGAGCGGGCCGAGCGCGACCTTCGGGATCATGTTGAGCGAGACCAGCAGCGGCATGAAAAACGCTTCCAGCGGTCGCCACCAGGTGAACACGAGCGCGAGCGCGACGCCGACGGCGACGGCGAGGAAATACCCGGCGAAGATCTCGGTCGCCGTCACCTGCACGTTCGGCCACCACCGGTACTTCGGCGCGAGCAGCGCCTCCAGTGTCTCGCCCGGCGAGGGCATCACGAAACGCGGCACCTGGCCGAGCTTGACGAACAGGTACCAGGCGAGCACCAGCGCCACGTGCGCCAGCACGGCGAGCGCGTAGCGCTTCCACGTTTCTTGCAGACGGTCCATGCCCACTACTCCAACCAGCGCGCCAGATTGGCGCGCACGAAATCGTCGTCGGCGAGATCGGCGTGCTCGCGGCAGACGCGATCGATCTCCTCGCGCTGTCCGGGGGAAAGGCCGAGCGCCGGGTCGAGGCAGGCGATGCTTTCGAGCAGGCCTTGCCGGCGCAGGATCTCGTGGCACCCGGGGATGCAGCCCGCAAAATCGTGCGCCGCGTCGAAAATGGCCGCGTTCGCGTCCGTCACCCGGGAATCGAGCGAGAGCAGCTCCGCGTCGACCCGACCGCTGTCCGCGGCGGCGCGCAGGCGGGCGTGTAGCTGCACGGCCGTGCGCGTCCACACGCTCCAGTGCCCCAGCAGCCCCCCGCGCATGCGCACGCGGACCTCCTCGGCCCCGCGCCGCACCACGAAGGGAACGAGCAGGTCGAGCACGATGTGGTCGTCGTTGCCGGTGTACAGGGTCACGCGGTCCTCCGCGCGCGCCTCGACGACCCCGCGCACGACGTCGAGCGTCCGATAACGGTTGAACGGCGCCACCTTGATCGCGACGACGTTGTCGATCGCGCTGAAGCGGGCCCAGAACTCGCGCGGCAGCACGATCCCGCCCACCGCCGGCTGCAGGTAGAAACCGACCAGCGGGATCGTGCGCGCGACCGCGCTGCAGTGCGCGATCAGCTCGTCGACCGACGCGCCCTTCAGGGCGGAGAGCGAGAGCAGGCCGGCGTGATAGCCGTGCGCGAGGGCGATCTCGGCCTCGCGTCGGGCCTGCGCCGTGCCGCCCGCGATCCCGGCCACGAGGAGGACCGGACGACGGGCCCAGTCGCGCACTGTCTCGGCCACGAGCGCGAGGACCGGCTCGTAGAGCCCCGCCTGACGGATCTCGAACTGCGTCGCGTGCACCCCCACCGCGAGCCCCCCGGCCCCGGCGTCGAGGTAGTAGCGCGCGAGCGCCCGCTGCCGCCGACGGTCGAAGCGGCGCTCGCGGTCGAGCGCGAGCGGGTGCGCGGGGACGACCGATCCGCGCCGCAGCAGCGCCGCCACCTCGGCCGGAATCTCGGTGCGGTGCAGACTCGCCATCGGGCCGAATTGTAACCAGATGGTTAACCCCTTGCGTCGATTGACACGGCTTGCCCTCGCGGCTAAGCTTCGCCGCCGAGCGTTTCGTCGAGGAGGGTTCCATGCGCCGTCTCGTCGCGATCCTGTTGGCCTGCGCGAGCCTTCCGGCCACCGCCCAGCTCCAGAGGTTGGAATTCATCCTGAACTGGGTTCCGGGCGGCGACCACGCGCCGTACTACTACGCCAAGGCCCAAGGCTGGTACGCGAAGGAAGGGATCGATCTGGTCATCGAACCCGGCAAGGGCTCGATGCTCGCCGTGCAGAAGGTGGGAGCGGGGGCCAATCCGGTCGGCCTCGCCGACATGGGCAACGCGCTCATCGGCAAGGGCAAGGGTGCCGACTTGGTCGCGGTGTACAACGTGTACGCGAACTCCCCGCAGGGCCTGTACTGGCTGAAGAGTTCCGGCATCAAGGGCATCAAGGACTTCTGCGGCCGCAAGATCGGCAACCCGGCGGCCGACGGGGCGCGGCCGATGTGGCCGGCGCTCGCCAAGGCGAACGGCATCGACCCCCAGTGCATCACTTGGGTCAACGTGGACGCGAACGCGAAGCTCT
>JBEPZP010000142.1:0-592 GCA_041640735.1 Thermomicrobium sp. | reverse complement strand
TTTTTACGATCTCACCGACCTGCCGCTCGACTTTCATTCCACGCGGCAGATGCTCTCGGCGCTCAAAGCGCGCGCGATCGACATCACGACCTCGTTCTACAACATCCACCACATCTTCCAGCGCGAGCTCGGCGACGACATGGGCTTCGTCGCCTGGCGCGACGTGGGGCTCAACCCCTACGGGAACTCGATCATCGTGAACGGCCAGTTCCTCGCCAAGAATCGCGCGGTCGTCGATCGCTTCGTCAAGGTCACGCAGCGCGCGTTCTACGCCTGCGTGCGGGATCCTCGACCCTGCATCAAGGCGCTCGTCGACGCGAACGGAGCGCTGCAGTTCGATAACGAGCTGCAGAACTGGGCGCTCGTCGAGGTGCTGATGAGCGACAAGTTCTCGCGCGAAATCGCGCTCGGCATCCACGAGGACGGGCGCATGAAGGCGGACTACGAGCTGGTGCGCGACTACGTCGGCATCGACAAGCCGTTCGACGTCAAGACGGCGTACACCAACGAGTTTCTCGATCGCTCGATCAAGATGCCGAAGTGAGCCGCGGCTTCGCCGCCGGCGGCGGAAGCGCCCGCCCCGGCAAGCCCG
>JBEPZP010000141.1:0-6797 GCA_041640735.1 Thermomicrobium sp. | reverse complement strand
AACCGCATGGAGTATCACCCGGAACTGGCCGGCACGCGCTTCGAAATCCTCCTCGGACACCTAGGACGGGAGACACTCATCGACCGCGGCTGGCTTCCCGGTGCGTGAGATTTGGGCTGCCGAGCGGCGCCAGCCGATACATCGCGCCGGGCGCGCAGAGGAGGACGCGGAACAGCTGAGTGAGCCGCCCACGCCGCTGACCGCGTTTCGCCGCCGCGCGACCCGGCCGTGCACCGCACACGCACGTGTCCGGCCGCAGGGCACCGGAGCACGCACGGCCTCGGGGCGTCTCCGCCGGCGACACGACCCTCCCGGGCGCACAGTCGTCCTCCTGCGCCCGGAGCGCGCGAGCGATGCCGCTCGTTCGGGTAACGAGCCTCGCAGCACCGGTGGGACCGCTGCACACGGAGGCGGCATCTGGTGCGCAGCGACCGGTGCAACCAGCCAGCTCGCTGCCCGCTACGCTGCGCCGAAGCCGAGCCCGAGACGCCGCAGCGAGCAAAAGCGGCCGTGACCGATCACGAGATGATCGACGACCTCGATACCGAGGAGGTTGCCAGCCTGCACCGCACTCTGCGTCAATTCGATGTCGGCCCGCGAGGGCGTGGGGTCACCCGAGGGATGGTTGTGCAGCAGGACGACTGCCGGTGCGTTCGCGCGGACAGCCTCGCGGAAGAGTTCGGCGATCCGCACCTGAGCGCCGTTGACGTGTCCCTGGGCGACCGTGACGGTGCGGAGCACGCGGTTCCGCGTATCGAGTAAAAGGACGCGCAGCTGCTCCTGCTCGAGCAACGCCATTTCGGCACCGGCGATCGCGTACACGTCCTCAGGAGTGCGCACGAGCGGGCGTTCCTCCGGCTGGGCGAGCGCTAACCGGCGACCGAGCTCCAAGGCCGCCTTCAACTTCGCTGCCTTCGCCTCGCCGAGCCCGTGAAAACGCTCCAGCGTCGCCAGATCGGCGCGCGCCAGACCGACCAGGCCTCCGAAACTGACGAGCAGGCGCTGCGCGAGGTCGAGGACCGACTCGCCGCGCGTCCCGGTATTGAGGATCACTGCCAACAGTTCGGCGTTCGTCAGGACATCCGCGCCGAGTTGACGCAACCGTTCCCGGGGGCGTTCGCTCGCCGGTAACTCTTTGACCGAGAGGTGATAGCGTTCGGCCGGGCGCGTCATTCCCCACTCCTGTCCGATCGTCTCTTCGGTCGCAGGGAGTGTGCCGATCGCTCACCAGGCTGTCAATACTGCTTGCGCCGCACGAAGGCAGTGGCTGCTCCGCTTCGCCAGGACGCGACGAGTGGATGATGCCGGACGACCGGACGCGTGAACCGAAGGGGTATACTTGCTTTGGGCGCCGTAGCGTTCGCTGCGGCGCCACACTCCAGAGAGGACCCCGTAGACCGAGGAGATGAGCGTGATCTTCAGTCGCTTTTTCCGCCGACGCACACCAGCCACTCCACAGCTCGAGGCAGGGCTCAAGCGGAGTCGGCAAGGGATCTTCCGGCAGATCGTGCAACTGTTCGATCGCGGCGCGATCGACGATGCGCTGTTCGAAGACCTGGAAGCGTTGCTCATCCAAGCTGACCTGGGCGTCGCAACCACCGAGGCGCTCCTCGAGCGACTGCGCGAACGGGTGCGGCGCGGGGAGATCCGCGATCCGGTCGAAGCGCGGGAAGCGCTGCGCGACGAGATGGTAGCGCTCCTCGAAGCAGCCATGCGCAACCGGCGCGTCAAGATCTATCAGCGCGGGGTACCGTTCGTCTCGCTCGTGGTCGGCGTCAACGGGACCGGTAAGACGACGACCATCGCTAAGCTCGCCCGCTATCACCTGGACCAGGGGCGATCCGTCCTGCTCGTCGCCGCTGATACCTTCCGCGCGGCAGCCATCGACCAGCTCAAAGCCTGGGGCGAGCGGTTGGGCGTGCCGGTGATCGCGCACGCGCCCGGAGCCGATCCCGGCGCTGTCGTCTTCGACGGTATGCAGGCAGCGCACAACCGCGGGATCGACGTCCTGTTGATCGATACCGCCGGGCGGTTGCACACCAAGTCGAACTTGATGGCTGAACTCGCCAAGATCCGGCGCGTCATCCAACGGCACGTCCCGGAAGCGCCGCACGAAGTATTGCTGGTCATCGACGCCACGACCGGCCAGAACGGTCTCAACCAGGCGCGGGTGTTCACCGAAGCTGCCGGGGTGACCGATATCGTCCTCACGAAGCTGGACGGCACCGCCAAAGGCGGGATCGCCTTCGCCATCTCGCGCGAGCTGGGTATCCCGATCGCCTATGTCGGCACCGGAGAAAAGCCGACGGACTTCGCGGAGTTCGACCCCGAAGCCTACGTCGACGCCCTGTTCTTCGGGGACGAGGAGGGCTGACGCATGTTCGAAGCGCTGACCGATCGCCTGACCGCCGTCTTCGAACGGATCGGCCGCAAGGGACGGCTCACCGAGCAGGACGTCGACGACGCGCTGCGTGAGGTCCGCCGCGCGTTGCTCGAGGCGGACGTCCACTACACCGTCGTCCGCGACTTCATCGCCGCCGTGCGCGAACGGGCGATCGGTGAAGCCGTGCTGCGCTCGCTGACACCGGCCCAGCAGGTGATCGCCATCGTCTATCAGGAGCTCGTCCGCGTCCTCGGTACGGAACGCCTGCCGCTGCAGTGGGCACCCCAGCCACCTACCGTCTTCATGCTGGTCGGCTTGCAGGGATCCGGGAAGACGACGCAGGTGGCCAAGCTCGGCTACCACTTGCGGAAAGAGGGGCGCCGCCCCTTGCTCGTCGCTGCCGACGTCTACCGTCCAGCTGCCGTCGAGCAACTGCGCACACTGGGACGCCAGCACGACCTTCCCGTCTACGACGAGGGGACTGCTGCCGACCCGGTGGAGATCGTCAAGCACGCCGTACGACGCGCTCGCGACCAGGGCTTCAACCCGGTCATTGTCGACACGGCCGGACGGCTGCAGATCGACGAACCGATGATGCAGGAGCTGGAGCGGATCAAGGAGGCTGTCCAGCCGACCGAGATCCTGCTCGTCGCCGACGCCATGACCGGTCAGGAAGCGGTGAACGTGGCGCAGGAGTTCCACCGTCGCCTGGGACTGACCGGTCTCATCCTGACCAAGATGGACGGCGATGCGCGGGGCGGTGCGGCACTCTCGATCCGCGCCGTCGTAGGCGTGCCGATCAAGTTCATCGGTACCGGCGAACGCGTCGATGCGCTGGAACCGTTCTATCCCGACCGCCTGGCGACGCGCATCCTCGGCATGGGGGACGTGCAGTCCCTCATCGAGAGGGCGCAGCAGCAGATCAGCGAGGAGGAAGGGAAGAAGCTCCAGGAGAAGATGCTCACCGGCACCTTCGATCTGGAGGACTTCCTGCGCCAGCTCCAGCAAGTCAAGAAGATGGGGCCGCTGACGCAGCTGCTCGAGATGATCCCGGGGATGAGCCAGCTGCTCCGGCAGCAACAGGTGCAGATCAGCGACGACGAGTACAAGCGGGTCGAGGCGATCATCCTCTCGATGACACCGGAAGAGCGGCGCAACCCGGACATCATCAACTACAGCCGGCGCCGGCGCATCGCGGCGGGGAGCGGCACGACGGTCGCCGAGGTCTCGCAGCTCCTGACGCAGTTCAAGCAGATGAAGAAGATGATGGTCGAACTCGGGCAACTGGCAGCGGGTCGCAATCGCGGAGGGCTACGCGGCCTGCTGGGAGGTGGCAATCCCTTCGCCGGCCTGTCCGGCTTCGACGGGGCACCACCAGGTAGTGGTCTGCCGGTTCGACCGACAGCGGGTCCACCGCCCGCGCGGCACCAGAGCAAGAAAAAGAAGAAAAAGCGCCGATGACGCCTACCTCGGATGTGATCTGTGCGACAGCGACTCCTGACGATCGCCACGCGTATCGGTCGGCGGCTCTCCCATCTGCCGATCTTCTATAAGGTATTGATCGCCAATTCCTTCATCGTGGTCGGCGGTGCCGTGGTGGGCACGACGCTCACCTTGCTGAGCACCGGGAACACTGAGCACCTGCTGGAGCTCGTCGCGCTCTTCGCCACGACCGGTACGTTCCTCTCCGTCCTCATCAACTGGATCGTTCTCCGCGCCGCATTTCGCCCCATCGAGGTCCTCGAGCAAACGGCCGACGAAGTCCGCCGCGGGAACGTCCACGTTCGTGCACCGACGGTCGCCTTCAGCGACCCCGACCTGGACAACCTGACCTCCACCTTCAACGCGATGCTCGACACGCTCGTCGGCTACCAGGAGCGCCTGCGTGAACTCTCGCAGCGCGCCTTGAGCGCACAGGAAGAGGAACGCCGCCGGATCGCCCGCGAACTCCATGACGATCCAGCCCAGAGCCTGACGGCCCTGCTCGTCCTCTTGAAGATGCTCCACGACCGCCAGCAGCCGACGGATGGAACGGTCCTGCGCGAACTCATCGATCTGACCAGCGCGACGCTCGAGTCGATCCGAGCGATCGCCCAGGAACTGCGGCCACCAGTGCTGGACGACCTCGGCTTGGCAGCAGCGCTGGAAGGGCTGGCCGCCCAGTACCGGCAGCGGTTCGGATTGCTCGTCCACGTCCAGGTGCGTGGTCAGCGCCAACGGCTGGCACCGGAAGTCGAGCTCGCGCTCTACCGGATCGCGCAAGAAGCGCTGACGAACGTGGCCAAGCATGCGGAGACCGATCGAGCGAGCGTGGAGCTCGAGTTCGAGCCGAGTCGGGTGACCCTCCGCATCAGTGACGACGGCAAAGGGTTCCAGCTGAGCGAGGCACTGGGGAACGGACTCGGTCTCTTCAGCATGCAGGAGCGCGTCCAACTCGTCCATGGCACACTCGATGTGCAGACAGCACCGGGAGCTGGAACCCGCATCGAGGTCTCGGTTCCGCTCCGTGTGATGAACCGACTCGTCCAACACGCCGGGGGCTGACCATGACGACGCCGGAGATCCGCGTCCTCCTCGCCGACGATCACCCAGTGGTCCGCGTGGGTCTACGCGCCCTCCTGGAGGGTGAGCCCGACATCCGCGTGGTCGGTGAGGCGGGCAACGCTGACGATGCAGTCGAACTGGTGCGACAACTCCAGCCGGACGTGGTAGTGCTCGACATCAGCATGCCAGGCAACGGGCTCGAGGCGTTGCGGCGCATCGCCGCGCTCGGCCTGCCGACGCGTATCCTCATCCTCACCGTCCACGCCGAGGAGCGTTACCTCCTTCCGGTCCTGCAGGCCGGTGGCTCGGGGTACGTGCGCAAGTCGAGCCTGCACACCGACCTCGTGGAGGCGATCCGTACCGTCGCACGCGGCGAAGTCTTCATCGACCAGGCAGCCGCCCGGACGCTCCTGCAGGGGTACCTGGACCGCGCCCGAGCCGGCGAAGTGCAGGACCCAGCGCAGGTGCTCTCCGAACGCGAGCGGGAAGTCCTCCGCCTGACTGCAGCTGGCTACACGGCGCAGGAGATCGCCGACCAGCTGTTCCTCTCTCCCAAGACGGTCGAGACCTACCGCCACCGCGTGATGCAGAAGCTCGGTTTCTCGCGGCGCTCCGAACTCGTCCGCTTCGCCCTGCGGATCGGTCTCCTCGACCCGCAGGCCGAGTGAGCCGGGTTGGCACAGCCCCCTCGCCGCACGTGCCGTCGCTCGACGCACCGCCACCGTCCCCAGCGTGAGGAGCCGTCCAGGTCTCCCAGACGGGTGCGTGGCTGCAAAGCGCGAATGGGTGCGTACGGACGCAAGAACCCTTGCACCTCCTCCCCGAGGATGGTAGACTGACACCAGGCTGTACGTACAGCACCAGCACCCGAACGGGCGAGTCGCACATTTGACCGGAAGACACATCTGGACAGGTCCGGTCAGGGAGACTACACTAGAGCTTGAGTCGTGCACGGGTGATCGACTCAACATCTAGTGGTCAGACGACGTCTGGTGCGCGGAGGACGAGCGTCGTCACCGTGGAAGGGATTGTGGGGGCGAACATGACGAACGAGCGAGCCAACGGCAGCGAGGAGCGGCGAGGGCTACGGATCCCGCGCTTCTACACGCGTCCCGGCCAGGACCCGTACGAGACCGTGCGCTGGGCGCGCCGGACGTCTCGGATCACCAACCCGGACGGCACGGTCGTCTTCGAGATGACCGACGCCGAAGTCCCGGAGCACTGGTCGCAGGTCGCGACCGACATCGTCGTTTCCAAGTACTTCCGCAAGGCCGGCGTGCCGCAGTACGACGAGCAGGGACGACCGATCCTCGACGAACACGGCAACCCGGTCCTCGGTCCCGAGCGGAGTGTCCGCCAGGTGGTACGCCGGCTCGTCGGGTGCTGGCGCGATTGGGGCGAGCGCTACGGCTATTTCGCGACGCCGGAAGACGCGCAGGCGTTCGAAGACGAACTCGCCTACATGCTCCTCCATCAGATCGGCGCCCCGAACTCGCCCCAGTGGTTCAACACCGGCCTCTACTGGGCGTACGGCATCACCGGCCCTGCCCAGGGGCACTGGTACGTCGACCCGGAAACGGGTGAACTGCGGCAGTCACCCGACGCCTACTCGCATCCCTCGGCGCACGCCTGCTTCATCCAGTCGGTGGAGGACGACCTCGTCAACCCGGGCGGCATCTTCGACCTCGTCCTGCGCGAGGCGCGCGTCTTCAAGTACGGCGCCGGCTCGGGCACCAACTTCTCCAAGATCCGCGCCGAGGGTGAGCCGCTCTCCGGTGGTGGGACCTCCTCGGGACTGATGAGCTTCCTCAAGGTGTTCGACCGCGCTGCCGGTGCCATCAAGAGCGGCGGCACCACCCGGCGTGCGGCC
>JBEPZP010000140.1:0-6867 GCA_041640735.1 Thermomicrobium sp. | reverse complement strand
GGTGGGGGCATCGCATTCCGGTCTGGTACTGCCAGGACTGTGGCCAGCTCACCGTGACGGCCGAGGAGACGCTGGAACGCTGCGAGCACTGCGGGAGCACGCAGATCGAGCAGGATCCCGACGTCCTCGATACCTGGTTCTCGAGCGGTCTGTGGCCCTTCAGCACGCTGGGCTGGCCGGACGATACCGAGGACCTGCGGTACTTCTACCCGGGCTCGGTGATGGAGACCGGCTACGACATCCTGTTTTTCTGGGTCGCCCGCATGGTGTTCCTCGGCTTGGAGTTCATGGGCGAGGTGCCGTTCTACACCGTGTACCTGCATGGCACGGTGCGGGACGAACGCGGCCAGCGGATGAGCAAGACCAAGGGGAACGTGATCGATCCTACCGAGGTGACGCAGCAGTACGGCGCGGATGCGCTCCGCTTCACACTGGTCACGATGGCCGGTCCAGGGACCGACATGAAGCTGAGCCTCAACCGCGTGGAAGCGAGCCGCAACTTCGCCAACAAGATCTGGAACGCGACGCGCTATACGCTGCGTGCGCTGGCCGGCGGGGAGGTCGCGCGTGGACTGGACGGTGCCGTGCTACCGCCGGAGAAGACGACCACGAGTCTGGCGGATCGCTGGATCCTCAGCCGGCTGCAGCGAGTGACCGAGTCGGTCACTGACCTCATGGAGCGGTATCAGTTCCACGAGGCGGGGCATCTGCTCTACGAGTTCCTGTGGTCGGAGTTCTGCGACTGGTACATCGAGGCCAGCAAGGTGGCGATCAATGCGGGTGGCGAGCGGGCAGCGGCAGCGCGCCAAACGCTCGCCTACGTCCTGGAGCGAGCGCTGCGCTTGCTCCACCCGTTCATGCCCTTCGTCACCGAGGAGCTGTGGCAGCGGCTGCCGCACGCTGGCGAGAGCGTCATGGTCGCCCCGTGGCCGCAGCCGGAGCCCACGCTCGTGGACGAGGACGCGGAACGGGAGTTCGGCTTCCTGATGGAGGCGATCCGAGCGGTGCGCAATGCCCGAGCCGAGGCAGGGGTGGAGCCAGCGCGCTGGATCCAGGCGATCGTTTTCCCCGGCTCGCATCGGCAGGCCTTCACCGACAGCGAGGGTGTCTTCCGCTTCCTGGCGCGGATCGCCAGCGATGGCCTGAGCTACGTCGACGAGCTCTTGGAGGCACCCAAACAGGTCGTCTCGCTCATCGTCGACGATGCTGTCATCTACCTTCCGCTGCGCGGCATGCTGGACATCGAGGCCGAGCGACAACGGCTCCAGCGGGAGTTGGAGGAGCTCCTGGCCGAGTTGGAGCGGACGCGGGCGCTGCTCGCGAACGAGCAGTTCGTCACCCGGGCGCCGGCGCAGGTGGTCGAGCGGCAGCGGACAAAGTTGGCCGACACGGAAGAACGGGTGCGACTGATCCAGCAGCGGCTCGAAGAGCTCGCTTGAGGGCAGGAGCGATCGGTCGGCGTCACTCGCCGAGTAGGGCGTTCCCCGGCGGGCGCTCAGCCCGGTCGAGCGGCGTGACGACTCGGCTCGGCGGTGTGTGCAGTGCGCGCAGAAGAGCACAGGGGACGCGTGGGCGACGAGCACGAACCAGCGGAAGTGCCTCTGGTGACTGCAGGGCGCGCGACGGTACACATCGACGCCGCTAGAGCGCTGCCGGCCGCATGGTTCGCGCGTCCAGCCCCGGAGGTGGCGCGGGATCTCCTCGGAGCCGTACTCGTCAGCGTCATCGAGGACGAACTCGTCGCCGGCATCCTCGTCGAGGTCGAGGCGTACGGTGGCCCCGAGGACCCGGCCTCGCATGCGGCGCGGTACCGGAAGGGGCCGGTGTACGCGATGTGGGGCCCGCCGGGACACGCGTACGTGTATCGAGCCTACGGCATGTATCCCTGCTTGAACGTCGTGACGGACGAGGAGGGTATCGCCGGGGCAGTGCTGCTCCGCGCAGCAGCGCCGCTGGCTGGCCTGGAGACGATGCGCCGGCGCCGACGTCGTTTCGGTCGCGGGCGTGGCGACCTGCCTGACGAGCGCCTGGCGAGCGGCCCGGGCGCTCTGGCGGTCGCCTTCGGCATCGGGCTGGAGCACAACGGTCTCCCGCTCGACCGGCCGCCGGTGTGGCTCCAGCCGGGTGACCTTCCCGGGCGGGTCGTCTGCACCCCGCGGATCGGCATCACGCGGGGCGTGGACCGTCTCTGGCGCTTCGTGTTAGCAGACCACTGCTCGCTCTCCCGACGCGTGCGTCCCGAGTAGACTGGAAGACAGTGGCCGGTCGTCGCACGCGGAACGGACGATGTTTTCGATCCCATTTCCTGCCGCATTCCTCCTGAGCTTCGCGCTGGTGGTCCTCTCGGTCCGGGCGCTGGGACGTGCCTGGCGCGCTCGGCAGCGCCTGTTCGCCGAGCCGGTCGATGCACGCACGCTCGGGCTGCTGGTCGAACTCGCCCTCTTCGTGCTGGTCCCGGTGAGCGTGCTTCTACACGAGGTCGGCCACATGGTCGCCGTCTGGCTGAGCGGAGGACGGGTGATCGGCTTCGGGTACTTGCTCTTTCTCGGCTGGGTCGAGTACACCGGCGTGACGGATCCCCGCGTACGGTTCTGGATCGCGCTCAGCGGGAACCTCGTCAGTGTCCTCTTCGGCGGAGCAGCCATACTGGCTGGGCTCTTCGCTCCGGTGCGGCGGCCGCTCGCTGCGCTGCTGCTCGTGACTGGCGGGATCGTGCTGGTGACGAGTCTCGTCTTTTACCCGCTGCTCGACTTCGCTACCGGCCTGCACGGGGACTGGACGCAGCTGTACGGTTCTGGGCTGCCGGAAGCAGTCGTGCTCGGTGTCGTGCACGGCGCTCTGCTGGGTGCCGCTGCCGTCCTCTGGCGCAGTCGCTGGCTGCGGTGGAGGGTCTCGGAGCGTATCGGGCTGCCCTGGCGCTTGGACGAGGCCGAGCGGCGGTACCAGATGTGGCGGCAGCTGGCTGACGCGGCGGAGCGACTGCGGGCGGCGGAACCGGTGCTCACGGTCGTCGTCGAGGAGCGGGACGGGATGCCGCACCTGGCCTTGCGCTGGCGACGACCGGACGGTTCCCGCGGGGTGCTGGCGCGTGTCGGCGAGCGTGCTTCCGTGGTCGAGGTGGTCGCTCTGGCTGGGGACCCGCTCACCCCGCGAGCGACGTGGCGTGCGGTCGTCCCCGACGAGGCGTTGTTTCTCCGGCCCTCGCCGCTCGTGGAGCTGCTGGAACGGTTCCGGGCGGCGGCCGATGCGCTGCGTCCGACCGAGGGGGTATGACATGCTACGCTGGTGGCGCCGTAAACGAGGCGCACAGGAGCCGGAACGCGCGAGCCAGGAACAAGGGTCCCCGGCGGTGCCTGTCGTCCGCGACGCCGAACGGCGGCGTCTCGCGCGGTTGCTGCGCCGTCGGGAGGAGCTCTCCTACGACCTGGCGCTCGCCGAGCAGGCGCTCGCGGAAGAGAACCGCTGGACGGAGCGACTGCGGGAACTGGACTCGGCACTGGCTGAGGTGGAGAGCCAGCTCGCTGCACTGGAAGGAGCTTCGCGCAGGGAGGCGGAACCAGCGTTGCCGGTAGTTCCCGTCGAGGTAGTGGTCGAGCTGGAGGGTTCTCCTGTCACGGTCAGGCTCACGGTCGCGGGCGCGTCCCTACGCTGGATGGAAGAGATCGACTGGGCTGAGCGTGGGCACCAAGTGGCCCCGGCGCGGCTGCGGCGTGTCGACGGGGGAGCGGCCGACGTCCTGGAGGCGGTCGGGTATGCTGAACCGAGTAGTTCCCTAGTCATGACGCTGGAGGCCAGCTTGGATCAGCTCGCTGCCGATGCCTTGGCTGCGGTGCGGCGGGAGCGGCACTGGACACCGGTCACGCTGGCGGACGTCGTGCGGCCGTGCCCGCACTGTGGCGGATGGATCGACCTGCGCGGTCGCTGCCCGACCTGCACCGCGCTGGAGTGGCAACGACAGCAGCTGTTGCTGGAACGGAACCGGCTGCGTCGCGAGCGAGGCGAGGTGCTGCGCGACTGGCAGCGCATGCGCGATCGGCTCCCGGTGATCCGACGGCAACTGGCGGAAGTCGAGGCCGATATCCGCCAGTTGGAGGCGAAAGGCGTCCAGCCGAGCGAGTAGCCCTGGCGGCTCTTCGTTCCATAGCATGTTCGGCTATACTCCGGTCCGGTCTTCCCGCACATGAGCCCAGCCAGCGTTCCGGGGGAGGGAAGGGGTGGAGTGGCGGGAGCCGCTGCGTGTGCTGATCGGAAACCGCCGGTTCGCGGCGCTCTGGGCGTCTGACCTCGTCGCGACGATCGGCGATCGAATCCACCGGGTCGCGCTGGCAGCACTCGTCTACCAGCTGACTGGCTCGATGGCGGTGGCGGGGTTCGCGTTCCTGGCTTCGGGCCTTCCTGACCTCCTCTTGGGGCCACTGGCTGGTGTGATCGTCGACCGCGTCGATCGGCGGCGGGTGATGATCGCCTCCGATCTGGCTCGGGTCGTACCGGTGATCCTCTTGCCGATCGCCGCCGCGTACTGGCTCGGGAGCATGTACGTGCTCCTGTTCCTGATCAACGCTGCAGCCATCCTGCACCGCCCGGCCAAGATGGCGGCGATTCCCGCCGTCGTCCCGCGTGGCCAACTGACGACGGCCAACTCGCTGTCCTCGTTAGCGGAGAGCTTGGGCGACATCGGCGGGTACCCGCTGGCTGGCCTGGTGGTCGGGGGGCTCGTCTCGTTCATCGGCGGCGAACAGGGCTTGGCCTTGGCATTCGTGGTCGCCGCGCTCGGCTATGTGCTGTCGGCGCTCATGCTCGTACCGCTGCGCCTACCGCCTCTACCACCGGCAGAGGAGCGATCGCTCGGAGTCGTCTGGCGCGAGCTCGCCGGAGGGGTGCGGTATCTCTTCGGCAATGCGCTGTTGCGCACCAACACGTTCCTGGTCGCCTGCGGTGCGGTCGCCATCGGCATGGCGATGCCGCTCCTCGTCGGGTACGCCTACTCGTTTCCCGGTCAGGGCGAGGTGGCGTACAGCCTGTTGAACTTCGGGACCGGTGTGGGCAGCGTGGTCGGGGCACTGCTCGTGGGAACGCTCCAGGTGCGGCGCCTGGGCTCGCTCGTGCTCCTGGGACTCGCCGTGATGGGGGGTGGGCTCGCGGGGCTGGGACTGAGCCCGCCGCTGTGGCTCGCTGTCGCCTTGACCGGGCTCACCGGGTTGGGGAACTTGCTCTTTCTCGTCCCGAGCGTCACCATCGTGCAGCGCGTGACGCCGGCTCGCCTCATGGGGCGAATCTTCGCGCTGCGTTCCACGCTCCTCTTCACGGCGTTGATCGCCGCCAACGGGGTCGGTGGAGTGTTGGGTGACTGGCTCGGTGCCGACCGCGCCTTTCTGGCGGTCGGGAGCATGCTCCTGGCGGTCGTCGTCGCCGTGGTGTGGATTCCGGCCACGCTCCTGGCCGACCGTTTGGACGACTGGTCGCTCGAGGCAACGAACTGAGCCGGTATACTTCCTGGTTACAGTGGAAGAGGGGTGACCGTGTCGGAGCATCCGCTGGCCCGAGAGGTGTACGCCTACTTCGTCGAACGCGGGCTGACCCTAGCCACGGCTGAATCGTGTACCGGCGGGCTCGTCGGGCACCTGGTGACGACGGTACCTGGCAGCAGTGCCTACTATGTCGGGGGTGTCATCGCCTACGCCAACCGGGTCAAGGAGGCGTTCCTCGGTGTCCCCGGGGAAATCCTGCACACGGTCGGTGCCGTGAGCCCGCAGTGTGCCGAAGCGATGGCACGCGGGGCCCGCGAGCGGTTCGCGACCGACTATGCTGTCGCCACGACTGGGATCGCTGGGCCGGGCGGGGAGACGCCGACCAAGCCGGTCGGGCTGGTCTACATCGCCTGCGCCGGTCCTGAGGGCGTGACGGTCGAGGAACACCGGTTCGACGGCACACGCTGGGAAAACATCCAGTGGGCGGCGGAGGCAGCGTTGCGGTTGCTCCTGCGCGTCTCCCGCGGTTGAGGGACGGTCGGTCGCTGACGGAAACGAGCGAGGACGATGGAGTACGAGAAGACGCAGCTTCCCAATGGTATTCGCGTCGTGACGAGCCGGATGCCGCATGTCCGGTCGGCGACGGTCATCGTGTACGTCGCGGTAGGGTCGCGCTACGAGCGCGACGAGGTGGCGGGCGTTTCGCACTTCCTGGAACACATGCTGTTCAAGGGGACAGAGCGTCGTCCGGACCCTGTGCTGATCAGCGAAGCGATCGAGGGTGTCGGCGGGATGATGAACGCCTCGACCGGACGCGAGCACACTGACTACTGGGTGAAGGTGCCGAGCCAGCACTTGGAGCTGGCGTTCGATGTGCTCGCCGATATGCTGCGCCACTCGCTCTTCGATCCGACCGAGCTGGAAAAGGAGCGCCACGTCATCGTGGAGGAGATCCACGGGATCCACGACACGCCGGACGACTACGTCCACGACCTGGTCGACCAGGCCTTGTGGGACGGGCACCCGATCGGCCGGCCGATCATCGGGTCCGAGGAGACCGTCGAGGCGATCACGCGCGACGACTTGGTGACCTACCTCGCGCAGCACTATCGTGCCGACCGGGTGGTGCTCGCGGCGGCCGGTGACCTGACGCACCAGCAGGTCGTGGAGCTGGCGGAGCGGTACTTCGGCGACCTGGAACCGGGCGGGGGCGCCGATCCGCACCCGGCTCGCCTGGACGACGCGCGGCCGAGCGCGCGGATCCTGGCGCGTCCGACGGAGCAGGCACACCTCTGCGTCGCCCTGCCAGCGCTCCCGTATCGCGACGAGCGGCGTTTCGTGCAGGGGATGCTGGACGCGGTATTGAGCTCGGGGATGAGCTCGCGCCTCTTCAAGGAGA
>JBEPZP010000139.1:0-6873 GCA_041640735.1 Thermomicrobium sp. | reverse complement strand
ATCGGGATCCTCGTACAGCTCCCGTGAGCACCACAGCGCCGGTCGCACCAGCGAGCCTCAACCGAGCCGGCATGTCGCACCGGACGCCCAAGTGAGACGCACCGCCCCGCGCTAGACTCGACAGAAGTTTGTGTGCCGGGGTAGGGGAGAGAATCGCTGTCGCTGGCGCGTGACCTGGCGTCACCACTTGGGTCAGGCACGCCTGACTCTCTCGTGGATGCCTGCACGGCACGATACCGCCACGGTCGCGCTGAACTGAGCACGCCGCCGCCTCAGCAGTCCAGCCCGCGCTCGCCGGAGCCGAGCCAGCTGGCGTCGGCGCGCAGTGACCGCATCGCGCTCGAACGCCGCACGGCCCGCTGCATCAAGCCACTCGCTCGACGGTCGTGGCTTGGGGACAACTCCCGGGCCTGTCGCGACCGTCTCGCCACGCGCGGACAGGACGCGCGCTACCTCCGGTCACGTTGACCCCGGTTGCGCGCGATTCCGCGCACATTGTGCCGAGGCATCGGACCGACTCGTGACCATGCGGCTCGCCAACATCGTTCATCGTTACGCACGCGCTGTGACGCCGCTTCTCCGTTATCCGCGCATAAGCACACTTATGCGCATTCATTACGGGAGCTCCCTCATGCCGCGGTGCGTCCGGCAGTCGGGGCGCTCACCGGTCCCGGCTCTCGCTGCCGCCCCGCGGGGAAGAGCGACCCGCGCCTTCAGAACCGGTGCTCCCGGCTCGGCGACTCGCGGTGGCCATTGGCTTCCGTCGTCGTCGACGCAGCCAGTGCTGCGTCACCGGCACCACCCAGGAGTGCGACGCGCCCGACCCGTTCGACACCCGCGAACGCTAGCAAGTGTCCGCGACTGGCACGCACGATGACACGTTCGCCGATACCCACATCGACCGAGGGCGGCTGGCTCGTCTCCAGTGTGATCCCGCACGGCAAGAGCACGCGATACAGTACCTCTGCCCCGCAAAAGCGCCGGTCGACGACCACACCCAGGCCCTGCTGGTGCGGCTCGAGCACGACGTCGCGTGGTCGCACCAAGAGGTCGACCTGTTCCGCCGGCTGGGGAACGCCCTCCAGAGTGAAGGTACCGAGGTCGCTCTCGCCGATCCGCCCGATCACTCGCCCCGGCACGAAGTTGGCTTGACCGACCAGCTGCGCTACCGCCCGCGTCCGCGGCTCGTGGTAGATCCGTTCCGGCGTATCGACCTGGACCACGGTCCCCTCGAGCATGACCGCCACGCGATCGGCGAGCGCCAACGCCTCGTCGCGGTCGTGCGTGACCAAGACGACAGTGACGTCGAACTCGCGCAGCAACCGTCGCAGTTCTTCCCGCATCACTGCCCGCAACCCGGCATCGAGGTTAGCGAACGGCTCGTCCAGGAGCAGCACCGAAGGCTGCGGTGCCAAGGCTCGGGCGATCGCCACCCGCTGCTGCTGACCGCCGGACAGCTCGTGCGGATAGCGCTCGGCCAACCCTTCCAGACCGAGGAGCCGCAGCAGCATAGCCACGCGCTCTCGTCGCTCCGCCCGCGGCAGCCGGCGCAGCCCGAACGCGACGTTTTCTTCCACGGTCAAGTGCGGGAACAGCGCATAGTCCTGGAAGACGAGTCCCACGCCCCGTTCCTCGGGCGGGACGAACCGCTGCGCATCGGCCACGATCCGACCCGCGATCGCGATCGTCCCAGCATCGGGTCGCTCGAGACCAGCGATCAGGCGCAACGTGGTCGTCTTCCCGCTCCCGCTCGGGCCCAAGATCACCAGGAGCTCGCCCGCCCGGATCTCCAGCGTCACGTCCTGCACTGCCCAGCGCGCCTTCGTCGCATAGCGCTTCCAGACTCCCCGCAACTCGACCGCTCGTCGTTCCATGCCACTCACACTCCCCTCGCCCGCCCCCGGCGCTCCTGCCACCAGCTCAAGAGGCCCATCGGCACGACACCCACGAGGAGCAACACGAGCGCCGGCACCGCCGCGTGCGACCAGAAGGCATCCGTCGTCGCGCCCCAAACAGCGGTGGCCAGTGTCGTGAACCCGATCGGACTCAACAGCAACGTCACCGGGAGCTCCTTCACCGTCGTCAAGAACACGAGGACGAGTGCACTGACCACGCCTGGGAACGCCAGTGGCAGCTGTACTTCCAGCCAAACGCGCCACGGCCGGCGACCCAGCGTCCGCGCCGCCTCCTCCCACCGGGGATTCTGCTGGCTCAGGACGCTCCGCAACGTGCCAGCTGCCTCGGGAAGGAACCTGAGCGCGTAGCCGAGCAGCAAGAGCGGGAGCGTCTGATAAAGCCACGGCAAAGCCTGCACCGAAAGCGAAACGAGCGCCAAAGCCATCACGATACCCGGCAAACCATACGCGATCCACAACGGAATGTCGAGCATCCGCGCCACCGCTGCTCGCCCGCGGGCAGCGGCCCGTGCGACCGGAAACGCGAGTGCGACCGTCAGCACGGCTGCGAGTACGCCGACCGAGAGCGAATTGCGCAGCGCGTCCCACACTGGTGGCAACGTCTCACCGATCGCCAGCGCCCGCACGAGCCAGTAGCCCGCCACGCCGAAGGGGAGACCGAGTCCCAGCACGAGCACGCCCCCTGCGAGCAGCAGCAGCGGCCAACTCCGCGCATCGAGCGGACGACGCACAGCAGGTCGCGGCACCCCGGTCGCCCGGTACAGGACCGCGCGGTGCCGCCAGTAGCGCTCAGCCAGGACGAGCAGCGTCGAAAGGCCGACGAGGAGCAGCGCCAGTGCTGCCGCCGCCGAGCGGTCGAAGGAGAGCCGGTACTGGTTGTAGATGCTGAAGGTCAGCGTCGGATAGCGGAGGATCGCGATAGCGCCGAAATCGGCCAAGGTGTAGAGTGCCGAGAGCAAGACTCCGGTCATCAGTGCTGGACGCAACAACGGCAGGGTCACACGCCAGAACACGAAGGGAGACGGGGTCCCGAGCGTGCGCGCGGCGTCTTCGAGCGCCGTATCGAAGCGCGCGAACGCCGCCCGGAGCGGCAGGTAGCTGTACGGATAGGTCACCAGCGTGAGCGTGAGCCACGCCCCCCAGAACCCGTACAGCTCCGGCAGTCGCTCCACACCGAACAAGCGCTCGACGAGTCCAGCCAGCGCACCGCGTGGCCCCAGCAACGCCACGACCGCATACGCCATGAGGTAACTCGGTACTGCGAGCGGCAAGGCCAGCAGCGTGGCCCAGAGGCGGCGTCCCGGAACCGCGACCCGCTCGGTCAACCACGCCAACGGCAGCGCTAAGAGGACGCTGGAGAGGGCGACCACCGCCGCCAACACCACGCTGCGCAGGACGAGCGTCGCGGTACGCGGGTGCTGGAGGGCAGCCAGGCTCTGCTGACCACCCTCCAGCGCGCGCCACACCAGATACGCGATCGGTGCGAGAGCGAGCGCGGCCACACCCAGCGCGAGCCACTCGGTGATCCCGAGCTGACCGGTTCGCCAGCGTCGGACGCGCTCAATGGTGGGTACCGCGCTCGGCCGCACCGTCACAACAAGCCGACCTCCTGCAGCATCGCGAGCGTGCCCTTGAGATCATCGAGATCGGAGAGGTCCAGCGGCGGCGGGTTCAACTCGGCGAGCGGAGGCAGGTCGGGATGGGCAGGTACGCCCTCGAGCAACGGATACTCGAACGTCTGCTCGGAGAAGTAGCGCTGCGCCGCCTCGCTGAGGAGGTAGTCCACGAACTGGAGCGCCAGGTCCGTGGCGCGCGAACTAGCGAGGATCCCGACGCCGGCCACATTCACGAGGCCGCCCGGGTCACCGTTGCGGTAGAAGAAGTTCTCGGCCGGGAGCGGTCGCCCGGCTTGGGCGCGTTCCCGCATCAGGTAGTAGTGGTTGACGAAGCCGGCCTCGATCTCACCAGCGATCGTCGCTTGCACGATGGAGGCGTTATTCGGGAAGACACGCGCGTTCAGCGCCTTGATCCCCTCCAGCCAGGCTCGCGCCGCATCGTCACCGCGCAGGCGGCGGAGCGCGGTCACGAAGGCCTGGAACGACCCGTTGGTCGGTGCCCACCCCAGCCGATCACGCCAGCGCTCGTTCCCAGCGAAGTCGACGATGGAGGCCGGAATCTCCTCCGGCCGGACGCGCTCGGTGTTGTACACCACCGTCCGCACGCGGCCGCTGATGCCGACCCACAAGCCCTGGCGCGAGCGATACGGTTCCGGCACGCGCTCGAGCAGTTCGCCCGGCAAGGGCGCCAAACGACCCTCCTTGGCCAGCGCTCCCAGAGCCCCCGCATCCTGCCCGAAGAAGAGGTCGGCCGGCGAACGGTCACCCTCCTCGAGGATAGCCGTCGCCAACTCGGCGGTATCGCCGTAGCGGACACGCACGTCGAGCCCGAGCTCTTGCCCGATGCGATCCAAGAGCGGGCCGATCAACGACTTGGAACGACCGGAATAGATAGTGAGCGTTCCACCCCGCGTCGCTGCAGCCGGGGTGCTCACCGGTGTAGCGGCGGGGGTGGTTCCCGCGGTCGCAGTCGGCGCAGCGGGCGCCGCAGTCGGCGTCTCCACCGGGCTCACCGTCGCGGGTGTCGGGGTCGCACTCGAACCCCCGCAGGCGACGATCAACGGTGCGGCGACCAAGCTGAACCCACCGAGACGGAGCAGGTCACGACGACGCATCTCGTCTCCCTTCTCGACTCTCCGCGCATTACCCTCGAGGCGATCTCTCCTGCTCTGACCGACCGATGGCGCGGGTTCGGTGGCCACCGCGGAATCCCGACCACATCAGTCGGGATTATTCTCGTCGATGAGAACCGGCATTGTCAAGAGCTTGCGCGAGGATAGTGCGTGAGGGAGCACCCGCCACCCTGTCTCACCGCCGTCGGGTGGAGAGGCCGGGTAGCGCGCGACACGCGGGACGCGTCTTCCGGCAAGTCCAGGCACGCGTTACGCGGCACCGGCGCCCGGTCCGTCTGAGGCGCGCCGGCTGACACGCAAGTGCCGTCGCTAGGCAGCTGGCACCGCCGCACTTGGACAGCCGCACGGCGCTCGCGATACTCGGCGCACACTACGGCCGCTGCCCCTGCACCCGCCCTGAGCGCGCCGTGCCTGGTGCACGGGGGCCAGGCCGGAGCGAGCTGCAGAGGAGCCGGTGCCGCGCTGCACATACGAGACGCCCGCGCCGCCGGCCGCGCGCGTCTCCGATCTCCCTAACGCCTCACCGGGTCACCCGACGGCCCGGTGGGAAGAGGAGCAAGAGGCAGCCCGCAGCGACGAAGACGACACTCCCGGCGAGGAGCAGGTCGATCGTCCGCCAGCTGAAGGCGCCGGTGCGCGGCATGACCTGCACCGCCGTCACCCGCTGCTGGACGTCCGATACCGGGTCCGAACCCGGAGCGGCAGCTGGTGGTCCTGCGAAGGCCTCGTCCGGCGCTCCGACAGGTGACGACGCCTCACCAGCCGATCCGCCCACCGGGGACGGTCGACCGCCGTTGGTGCCGCCACCCTGGCCGCCCGGCAGCGTGCCGACCCGGCCGCTGCCCTCGCCACCGGGCGTACCACCGCCACCGGAACCGCCACCTCCCCCACCCGTGGTCGTCCGCTGGTTGGTGACGGCGTGCGAACAGTGGACGCCTCCGCTTCTGCGCCCACACTGGGCGACGCTGCCGAAAAATTCCTCATACGACCAGGTGCCGACGCCCTGTACCACCCGGGCGGAACGTTGGCCTCCGCCACCGTGATGAAGCCGCCTTCCTTCACCAGCGGTATCCGGTGCGTTCCACAGTTCCACACATAGCTCGGCTCCACCTGGCAGACGAAGGTGACGCTGCCTGACGGGTCAGGACCGTAGGTCACCGTGACGGTCACTGGCGTCCCCGGCGGAGGCCCACCGAGCCACTGTTTGCGAATCTCGAGCGTGAGCTGGAACTCTCCACCCTCGCCGGGGTTCACTTTGGACGTCTCGTTCTTCACGACGTGGATACAGGAAAGGAGATTCCAGTCCTCACCTTCGCAGCTTTCCATCACGAGGAGATCGTACAGGGTAAAGGACCCTACACCGGACCGCGGCACCCACCCGGACGGGAGACCCGGCTCCGTGACGGTGAACGACTGGGCCGGCGCCAGCTCGAGCTGACACGGGTCACTAGAACCCTGCGCGACCAGCTGTGTGCCGTCCCAATCGCAAGTCAAAACGTCGTTGCCCACCTGTACGACGACGAGGCCCGGGACAGCAGAAGGTGGAGAACCGGCCCAGCTCTTGTCGACCGTCACGGGGAGACGTAGCTCGCTGTTCGTGGCTGCGTTCGCGACGGCATGGAAACAGTACCCGAACGGAAGCAACGGCGGATTGGGATCCTGGCACCATCCGCGGTCTCGCAAGTCAGCAAGCGTCACTGTCCCGGTTCCACCGATCGTCACCCACCCGTGCGGGAGGTTGGGCTCCTCTACGACGAGCTGGTCGCCCGGCCCCAGCAGGATATCGTCCGAGCAGCTGAGCGGGTTATCCCCAGTCCAATCGCACAGGATGGTCTGGCTTCCGACAGTCACTTCGATCAAGCCTGACTGCGAGGTCGGAGCACCCGCACCGATCCACCCCTTGAGGAGGTGAACGACGTACTTGTCCTGGGATCCGTCTCGACCGTTCGCGACCGTGTGCGGGCACACCCAGCGGCTGATTCCGTCAAACCCAGTGCCGATATCGGTGCACCGCTTCTCGAGCTCGGCATCGCTCAGTGTGAACGACCCCGTACCGCTTACCGCCACCCAGCCAGGCGGAAGATTCTCCTGCACGTTATAGGTCGCCCCGGACGCGAGGACGAGTTGGCTCGGGTCGCAGCTCAACTGGGCACCGTCCCAGTCACACCGCGCGAGCACGTTATCGTTTCCGTCGGTGATCACCAAGAG
>JBEPZP010000138.1:0-6955 GCA_041640735.1 Thermomicrobium sp. | reverse complement strand
AGGCCGCGTACCCGATATTGAGAAATTCGAAGTGTCGCTGGTACAGCTGGAAGACGCGATCGACCAATGCTCGGTAGGTATGGTAGAAGGTGTAGGAGCGACCGAGCTTGCGGGCGAAGACGTCCTCCTCCGGCTCGTATTCCGGGAGCGGCTCGAAGCCGAGGGCCTCCATCTCGCGGATGACACCCTCGACCTCGCGCTTCCACTGCTCGTACAGCTCGTTCCAGTGCTGGTAGTAGTAACCGGCGCGCTGTTGGAAGAGCGTTACGCGCTGCTCGATTTCCTGAGGGTCCTCGACAGGGACGAAGCCGAGGTACAGATACCCGTTGATGAGCCGGCGTTCGATCCCCCGTGCTCCGGGGATGACGAAGGTGCGGTTCGTGTACTGGGAGATGGCGACCCCCCAGGCCTCGTGCGGCAGGATATCGAAGGGGACACAGACGTAGGGGTTGTGGATCTTGTCAGCGATCCAGAAGAGCTTGCGTTCCAGGTCGCGGGTCTCCGGTCGAGAGAGGAGATAGTAGGGGTACATTTCCTCCCAGCCCTCTGCGCCGGGTGGGGTCGGGACTTCCCACGGATACGGGAACCGCTCGCGCGCCATCGGTCACCGTCCCTCCGTCTTCGTTTTAGACGTGAGCTTTCTCGACACTATAGTTGCTGAACTTCCTCGGTGTCAAGGGGTGTTCTTCGAGTCGTGCAGCGGCCGTCCGCCGCCCGACACGTGGTCGAGCACCGTTGTCGCGCTTCATGGGTCTCGTGGGCTGCGGCTGTGGCGGAATTCGTCCCAGACGGCACGGAGCGCGGTGGGCGCCGACGCCTCCTCCTCGCCGAGTGCCTGGCTGGTTGCGGGTGAGTCGGCGATTGACGTCCGAGGGGCCTCCGGGTGAGGATTGACGGGGGTGGTGGCTCCGCGTCCGACGGGAGGCGGCACGGATGGAGACAACGGAGCGGTACGACACGCTCATCATCGGCGGGCACGTCATCGATCCCGGAACGGGCCGGTTCGGGCGTTACGACATTGGCATCCGCGCGGGGACGATCGCCCGCGTGGCGCCGTCGCTGGCTCATTGCCAGGCTGACCAGGTGATCGATGCACGCGGGCAGTTGGTGACGCCGGGGTTGGTCGATCTCCACACGCACGTCTATTGGGGGGCGACGTACTGGGGGATCGAGGCCGATCCGATCGCGGCGCGGACCGGGGTGACGACGTGGCTCGATGTCGGGAGCGCAGGTGCCTATACCTTCCCCGGCCTTCGCCGGTACGTCATCGAACCGAGCCGTGTCCGGATCTATGCCTTGCTGAACCTCTCGTCGATCGGGCTCGTGGCACCGACGTGGGAGTTCGCCAATCTCGACTACTGCGACGTGGAGCTCGCTGCGCGGGTGGTGGAGGCGCATCGTGACCTCGTCCTCGGCATCAAGGCGCGCATCGATGCCAACACGACGCGCGGGGTCGGTCTACGCCCGCTGGAACTGGCGCGCGAGCTGGCTGACGGCCTCGGTCTGCCCTTGATGGTGCATATCGCCAACGGCCCGCCGTCCATCGACGAGGTCGCCTCGCTGCTCCGACCCGGTGACATCCTGACGCACTGTTTCACGGGAGGCACGATGCGTATCCTCACACCGGACGGGAGGGTGCATCCGACCGTCCGCGCGTTGCACGAGCAGGGACTGGTCTTGGACGTGGGGCACGGTGCCGGCTCGTTCAGCTTCGCCGTAGCCGAGGCGTTCCTGGCCGAAGGCATTCTGCCGGATACGATCTCCAGCGACATCCACCAGCTGGCTGTCCAGGGGCCGATGTTCGACCTACCGACGACGCTCTCCAAGTTTCTCGCGCTCGGCCTCTCGCTCCCCGAGGTCATCGAACGTGCCACGCTCCGCCCGGCACGCATCATCGGTCGCCCGGAACTCGGTAGCTTGGCCGAGGGGACACCGGCCGACATCGCGCTCTTCGAACTGGTGGAGGGAGACTTCGTGTTCTACGACGTCCAGATGGAGAGCCGCCGCGGCACGCAGCTGCTCGTCAACACGCTGACGATGGTCGGGGGACGTGTCCTGCCGCGGAGCGAGCCGAGCCCGCTGCATCTGTGGGCGACGCTCCCAGCGCACCAGGCGGCTATCCGCGAGATCGGTCATCCGTACGGTCGCGATACCGCAGCGAGGGAGAGCGATGGAGCGACGTGACGGTGTGCTGAGCCGCGAGCAGATCGCAGCCTTGCTGGCGAGCGATCCACCGCTGGTACGTGACCTCCCCCTTCCCGATGAGCAGTTGCAGCCGCACGGCATCGACCTGACGGTCGCGACGCTCGCTCGCTATGCGAGTCGTGGACAGCTGGGGGTCAGCGACGCCGAGCGCCGCTTACCCGAGTTCGAGCCGATCGAGCCGGACGCCGCTGGCTGGTGGGACTTAGCACCCGGCCCGTATCTCGTCCGTTTCAGCGAGACGATCTCGCTACCACCTGACTGCATGGCGTACGCCCGACCGCGGTCGAGCCTCCTCCGCTGCGGCGTAGCGCTCCACACCGCAGTGTGGGACGCCGGGTACAGCGGACAAGGGGTAGCGCTGCTGGTCGTGTACAATCCGGCTGGTTTTCGTCTCCAACGGTCTGCCCGTATCGCACAGCTGGTCTTTCACCGGCTGGAGTTCCCCGTCGTCGAGGGGTATCGCGGAGCCTATCAGGGCGAGCGCGACGCGGGGAGCCCTGGTAGGCGCCCGGAGTAAGGGAGCCAGGATGGCGAGAGAACGCGCAGCACTCTTCCTGTCCACACGGCTACCGACGGACGCGAAGGAAGCGAAGCGACGTCCGGCCCCGGAGGTCGAGCTCGCGGAACAAGAGTCGCGGCTTCGCGAGTTCGCCGACCGTGCGCAGTACGTGGTGACGAAAGTGTTCAGTGAAGTGCTCCCCGAGCTTCCCGAGCAGCGTCCGGGTTTGAAGGCCCTGCGTACGGCGATGTGGTTGCGGGAAGTCGACGTCGTCATCGCTACCTCACCGGAGTGCCTCTACCGTGACCCTGAACGCCTAAAGCGCTTTCTCCTGGAAGCGCGCACGCTCGGGCAGCGCGTCGAGTTCCTCGAGGTGCCGCCGCTGTACGCTTGGATCGTGAAGGAGTTCGGCTGGCCGCTCGAACGGCGCTGACGAGCGAGGGGTACGATGCTGCGATTGGTGATCGGTGCGTTGCGACTCGATCCGGCTGCCTACCGAGCGGTGCGTGACGATCCGACGGTGACGGTACCGGTACTCTTGTTCGTCGTCTTGTGTGCGCTGGCTGCCGGTGTCGTTGCACTACCGAGCGGAGGTGTCCAGGAGTTCGGCATTGCCGCTGCTTCGGCGTTCATCTCCTGGACAGTCTTCGTGGTCGCTGCCTACATCTTCGGCACCAAGGCGCTGCCGGGCCCTGAGACGGAGGCGACGCTCGGGACGCTCGTCCGCACGCTCGGCCTGGCGCTCGCCCCAGTCCTGCTCTTGGTCTTCGCCGTCGTGCCAGCGCTGCAGGTCGTGGTGGTACCGCTGGCGTTCCTCTGGACGCTCCTGGCGACGCTGATGGCCTTGCGGGAGGCGTTGGCGGTCGGGACATTGCGTGCTTTGCTGGTCGCGCTGTTGTCGTACGCCGCAACTGCACTCGTGGGAAGCGTGATCGCGCCGCCGGGGGGTGCCGGTTGAGCGCAGCGGCGTTCTGCTCTCGTGTGGTGTGACGGTTCGACGAAGGGAAGGGGTCGGAGCATGAGCGAAGGAACGCCCGAGCGTGCGACGCGCTTCCGCGTACCGGTGGAGCGGTTGCGCCGGCGGTTGGATCCCGCGACGCTGCCGTTCCAGACGACGGCTGAGGTCGAGCCGATCGCGGGGACGGTCGGGCAACCGCGCGCACTGGAGGCTCTCGAGTTCGGACTGGAAATCGGCGCGTACGGCTACAACATCTACGTCGCTGGGCGTCCCGGCTCGGGACGGGAGAGCACAGTCCTCCGGTTCGTCGAGCAGATCGCGGCGACGAAGCCGACACCACCCGACTGGGTGTACGTGCACAACTTTCAGGACCCCGAGCGATCGCGAGCGATCGCTCTTCCTGCGGGGCGCGGAGCGCAGCTGGCACGCGACATGGACGAGTTCCTCCGGGCTGCCCAGCAGGCGATACCGCGGGCGTTCGAAAGCGAAGAGTACGACCGACGCCGTCGCGCGATCGTCGATGCACTCAACCGTGAACGCGAGCGGTTATGGGAAGGGGTACGAGAGTTCGCACAGCAACTCGGCTTCGCGGTCGAGTTGACGCCCGCGGGAGTGGTCAGCCTGCCGGTCGTCCATGGGCGACCGCTCTCGCCGGAGGAATACGAGCGTTTGCCGGAAGCCGTGCGGGAGGAACTGGAACGGCGCAACCGGCTGATCCAAGACCGCGTGGCTGACGCCTTGCGCGAGGTGCGGCGACTGGAGCGCGAGACAGCCGAAAAGCTGCGGCAGCTCGACCGCGAGGTGGCGCTGTTCGCGGTCGGCGGGCTCTTCGAGGAGTTGCGGGAGCGCTATCAGGACGTGCCGGACGTCTTGGAGTTCCTCGACCAGGTGCGGGAGGATATCCCCGAACACCTGCACGACTTCTTCCCGCCGCAGGTGCCTGGCGTGCCGACGCCGATCGCGCAGCTGCAGGCGCTGCAACAGCAGGAGCATCTGGCGCGGTACCGCATCAACGTCTTTGTCGACAATAGCCAGACACGCGGAGCACCCGTCGTCTTCGAACGCAATCCCTCCTACTACAACTTGGTGGGGCGGATCGACTATCGCGCCACCTTCGGTGCGATGGTGACCGACTTCAGTCAGATCCGGCCCGGCGCCCTCCACCGTGCCAATGGCGGCTTCCTCGTCCTGCACGTCCTCGACCTGTTGTCCAACCCCTTCGCCTGGGACGCGCTCAAGCGCTCGCTGATCACCCGTCAGGTGGTGATCGAGAACCTGGGCCAGCAGTACGCGGTGTTGCCGACGGCGACGCTGCGACCGGACCCGATCCCGCTCGACGTGAAGGTCGTGCTGGTCGGTGCGCCGCTCCTCTACTACTTGCTCTCCGCGTACGACGACGACTTCCGGGAACTGTTCCGCGTGCGGGCCGACTTCGCTCCCGACATGGACTGGAACGACGAGTACGTCATGGGGTATGCGGCTTTCATCAGTCGCGTGGTGCGCGAACAGGGTCTACGCCATTTCGACCGTGCGGCCGTCGCGCGCGTGGTCGAGTACGGGGCACGGCTGGTGGAGCACCAGCGGAAACTCTCCTCCCAGCTCCTCGAGATTGGAAACCTGGTCGCCGAGGCGAGTTACTGGGCTGGCAAAGCCGGGCGCGAGATCGTGACTGCTGCGGACGTGGAGACGGCGATCCGCAAGAAGCGGTATCGCTCGGACCTCATCGCTGAACGAGTCCGCGAGTTGATCGCGGAGGGCACGCTCAAGATCGAGACGAGCGGCGAGCGCGTCGGAGTGATCAACGGCTTGGCCGTCATCGACCTCGGTGACTTCAGCTTCGGCAAACCGTCCCGGGTCACGGCGCGCGTCTCGTTGGGGCGAGGCAACCTGATCAGTATCGAGCGAGAGATCGCCCTTTCCGGCCCGATCCATTCCAAAGGTTTCCTCATCTTGTCCAACTACCTGACGGGAGCCTACGCGCAGGACTTCCCGCTCGCCGTCAGTGCCTCGATCACCTTCGAGCAGGCGTACGAGGAGATCGAGGGGGACTCGGCTTCCTCGACCGAACTGTACGCGCTGCTCTCTGCACTGGCCGGGCTCCCGATCAAACAGGGGATCGCTGTGACCGGTTCGGTCAACCAGTACGGTGAGGTGCAGGCGATCGGTGGCGTGAACGAGAAGATCGAGGGGTTCTTCGCCGTCTGCAAGGCGCAAGGTTTGACCGGTGAGCAAGGGGTGATCATCCCGACTGCGAACGTGCAGCACCTCATGCTGGACGACGAGGTGGTGCAGGCAGTCGCCGAAGGGAAGTTCCACATCTGGGCCGTCGACACGGTCGATCAGGGGATCGAAATCCTCACCGGCGTCCCGGCCGGCGAGCGCCAGCCGGATGGCACCTATCCGGAAGGCACGGTGCACCGCCACGTGATGGATCGGCTGCGGCAGTATGCCGAGCGGATGCGCGACTTTGGCCGGCGGGACGAGCGAGAAGCTGAGCGTTCCGATGATGCCACGACTGAACCAGGGACGCCGGAACAGAGCAGCGAGGGAGGTGGCGCAGCGGTAGGCGCCAGCTCCCACTGAGCCTTCAGTCATGAGTTCGACGGCGGGCGTAGTGGCGAAGCCGCTCCACGAGGAGTTCGATCCCCCGCGTCCGCTCTTCCGGACGCGCTGGACTGACGCCCAGCTGGCGGAGGATCCACGCGATGCTGGCGGTGAGGATGCCCGCACACGCGAGCGCGAGCAGTAGGAGAACGAGTGCTTCCATCAGCGCCTCCGCTCGAGGGATGGTCCAGGACCTAACCGCGAACGGCGCGGTCGCCGATACGCCGAAGGAAGCGGAGTCAGCTTGGTGGGAAGCGAGATCGGACAGCGCTCGATACGCAAACCGTACACGGTCGACGACCTCCGACGGATCGGTCGTGCGTGCGTGGGCGGAGCAGCGCAGGCGAGGTGAGTATCCTCAAGAGGCCCGGCGCTCGCCGGGCAGCAGGTATCTCGGCGAATGGGTGAAGCAACGGAGGCCGTGACCATCGACTGGACGCATCCGGGAACGTGGCTTTTCGTGGTCGCTTTTCTCGTCCTCCCGCTCGCTGTCCTCATCTGGTCAGCGTGGGTGCTCCTCAACACTCGCGGGACGTCCGTCGAGGACGAGCAGCGGGAAGACGATCACTCGCTGGACGATCCGCCGAGCCCGAAGGCATCGTGAATTACCGGCACCGCTCGCGGAACCTCGTCCTCGCGGATGACGAACGAGATGTTGAGTTCGCTCGACCCTTGGGCGATGGCGACGA
>JBEPZP010000137.1:0-6961 GCA_041640735.1 Thermomicrobium sp. | reverse complement strand
GACACCGTCCATGTCCGCGCGGGTGACCATGGTCTGGATGCCCAGCATCGGGTTCGGCGAACAGACGGGGGTGTCGCTACTGGCGGCGGCGACGATGCCGCGGTCGAAGAAGCTGCGCATCGCGTACGCGTAGCGCAGGCGCTCGATCCCGAGTCCGCTCACGTATACGGCGCGGAAGTCGCGCAGGAAGGTCGTGCCGGGGATCGGCACAGCGCCGAGCCGTGCGATCCGCTCCAGGAGGTCGGGGCGCAGGATGCTGCAGTGCTCGATGCGGTGGCGATGGTCGGGGCGCGGCTGCAGCCGCAGTGCCTCCTCGAATGCGTCGAGGAGCAGCTCGATCGCAGCGTCGCCGATAGCGTGCGCGCAACACTGGAAGCCGGCGCAGTGCGCTTCCACGATCTTGCGCTTCATCGTCTCGGGATCGTCCATCCAGAGACCGAATGTCTCGCGGTCGAGGTAGGGCTGCGACATGCGCGCGGTGCGCCCGCCGATACTCCCGTCCAGGAACAGCTTGGCCGGACCGATGCGTACCCAGCTGTCGCCGAAGCCGGTTCGGATACCGAGCGAGCGACAGGTGTCCAACAACGGATCGATGAGCACCATGAGCGTCGCGCGCACCGGCATCCGGCGTTCGCTCGCCAGGAGCTGGTACGCGAGGAACTCCTCGGCGCGCCGGATGCCAGCTTCCTGGACGCTGGTCACGCCGTAGCGGAGGAAGAGTTCACCGGCGTGCACCAAGGCGTCAGCGAGTTCCGCTGTAGTCGGTTCGGGCAGCATCGCGCGGACGTGGTGGAGCGCGGTTTCGCGCAGGACACCGGTGGGGCGGCCGTCTGGACCACGGTCGATCGTGCCTCCCGGCGGATCTGGGGTGTTCGGGCCGATCCCAGCGCGCTCCAAGGCCAGGCTGTTGGCGACCCCGATATGGGCGCAGGCGCGGATGAGCAACACTGGATGGCGCGTCGTCGCTCGGTCCAGGTCGTCGCGCGTGGGGTGGCGCTGCTCGGCGAGCTGGGCTTGGTCGTAGCCGCGGGCGACGATCCAGGTCCCGGGCGGCTGCTCCCGCGCACGCTCGGCGATGCGCCTCACGATGTCCTCGATCGTCCGGTTGGGCGGTGTCCGGGCATCGACCTCGCGCAGGCTCAGGCCGAGCGCCATGGGGTGGCAGTGCGCGTCGTCGAAACCCGGTACCACTGTCCGCCCCTGCAAGGCGATGGTGCGTGTGGAAGGGCCGATGAACGGCCGGACATCGTCATCGCTACCGACGGCGAGGATTCGGTTCTCGAGTACGGCGACCGCTGTCGCTGGCGGTGCGCCGGGCACAGCGGTGACGACATGACCACCGACGAGAGCGAGCGTCGCTTCCATCGTGCGTACTCCGCTTCCCTTTCGGTGGCCAGACTACCATGTCGTACGCGGGGGCGCTACGGTTCCGCGCCCAGGCGGCGCAACGCGTCGCGGGCGACCGCGAGGTTGGCGTCGTCGTCGAGCGCGCGGCGATACGCCGCGATCGCGGCGCTGGTCTGGCCGAGCGCCTCGAAGGCGCGCCCGCGTTCGTAGTGCATCTCGCCGAAGACGCCGGCGCTGGCGATCTGGGCGGCGGCCAGGGTCAACGCTTCCTGGTACCGACCGGCATCGACGTAGGCCGAGACGGGCCAGAACTGATACCAGAGCATCTTGGGTGGCAGCCCGATCGCTGCTGCCCGTTCGTAGGCGGCGAGCGCTGCATCGACGTTGCCGAGGAGGTACTCGGTCGTGCCGAGCGAGAACCACAGGTAGGCGTCGTCGGGCCGCTCGTCGAGCAGTCGTTGCACGCGTGTACGGGCGCGCTCGACGTTCCAGCGCGGATCGGCGTCCTCACCGAGGATGGCGAGGACTCGCGACTCGTCCTCGGGACGATAGACCGGGATGTAGCGGAAATCGAATGCCCGCCACAACTCCTCGAACTCGGCGTACGGCATGGCCACACCAGCACCGATCATCGAGTCATTGACGAAAAAGACGCCGCGACCGTCGTTGTAGCCGCGGACGACGCGGTAGTGGCCGATCGCGTCCGGCTTGTGGTCGAGCCACTGCGGCGTGATGACCGGAAAGCCTGCGGCGACGAGCGTCTTCACACGCTCGACTGTCCCTCCCTCCAGCACGCGAGCACGGAGACCGAACTGCTCGAGCAATCGAACGATCTCGTGTGGCTCCACATGCTTGTCACCGGGGTTGGGACGCAACAGCGGGCCGAGCTGTGCCTGCGTGCGTTGGATACCGAAGTACAACAACACCATCGCGGTGGAGACGGCCGCGCAGTTGTTCCACGTCTGGAACTCGTGTGTCATCGGCTCGAGGAAGACTCGCTCCGGAATCGGAGTCGGTTGCGGCGTCGGTGTGGGGGTGGGAGTCGGCGTCGGACGCAGGACGGCGGTCGGTGTGGAGGTCGGCGTCGCGTGCGGTGTTGCCGTGGCTATGGGACTCGGCGTGGGGATCGTCGAGATCGGTGTCGCAACGGGGCTCCCTGTCGACGTCGCAGGGCGGGTGGCGGGAACCTCTGGTGCTGGACTGCGGCAGGCGAGGAGCATCGCCAGCAGGAGCGGAGCGCTCACTGCGACCAGAACGGCTCGCCAGTGTCCTCGGCGCTCCACCATCGGCGACCTCCCCTCGTTCCGTCGAGTGCGCTCGACCAGTGTACAGCGCGCGAGGGTGGGGGAGGTACTTCCGGGGGTGTCACTGCTCCTTCGCCTGAGCCGAGAGGTCGCGCTCGCGTTCACGCCACCAGAGTGCGACATGGTCGGCGCGGGCGATCCAGACGTCGCCGAGCGCGATGACGTCGTCGAGGAACCGCGCGAGTGCACGCGAAGGGCCCGGTCGCCCGCTGATCCAGGGATGGAGCGTGAGGCACAAGAGCTTTCCTTCCGCCCGGACCACCTCGAGGTCCTCCCGCCAGAACTCCGCGACCAGACGCGGTGGGAGCGACTGCTCGATGAAAAACGGATAGTCGTCCCACCACCGTGACGGCGGGAGCTGGATGACGGGGTCGCGGGCTGGATCAGGCTGCATGGTGACCGGGAGGTCACCGAGTGCCAAGTCCATGTTCCACTGGAAGCCGAGTTCTTGCAGCACCGCGACCGTCTCGGCACTCGGTCGCCAGAACGGCGACTTGTGGCCGACCGGTGTCACGCCGGTCAACTCGGCGAGGGTTCGGCGGGTGCGTTCGAGGTCTTCTCGTTGTTCGCTCGGCGCCAGGTGGCTGTAGGGGCGGTGATCCCACCCGTGGGTGGCGATTTCATGGCCGCGTTCGACAACGGCACGCACGGCGTCCGGTCGCTCCAGTGCAGCCAGTCCTACCCAACAGAAGGTCGCTTTGACGTCGTAGTCGTCGAGGAGTTCGAGGAGCCGCCACAGTCCAGCTGCGAGATCGTACTTGGCTTGGGCCCGCCAGTACCAGTCGTCGGCACCATGCTCGGCGATGACGCCGTACTCACCGTCGACGTCGATGGAAATCACCAACGCCGCCCGGTGCCCTGCTGGCCAGAGCGGCACCGTCTTCGACGTCATGCTGGGCTCCTCGTACCGGTCAGCTCCTGGCGGACCTCGGCGAGCGCTTCGACGAGACGGTCGATATCGTCCTCGGTATTGTAGAAGCCGGCCGAGAGACGGACGCAGTAGGGATGCGTGATCCAGCGGACGATCACGTTGCGCCGGGCCAGCGCATCCACCAACTGCTGTGGATCGAGGTCGCGCACCGTGAAGCTGACCAGTCCAGCCATGCGCTCGACCGGGGTCAGGACGGTCACGCCGTCGAGCGCGGCGAGCCGCTGGACGGCGTACTGTCCCAGTTGTGCGATCCGTCGGAAGATCCAGTCGTAACCGACCTCCTCGCGCAGCCAGCGCAGGGCAGCGACTTGCCCGGCGATGGCGGGGAGATTCACGCCCCCGACCTCGAACCGTTCGGCGGTCGGTTTGGGCACGAAGTAGCCACCGATCGGCTCCAACCCGGTGGGAAGGACGAGCGACGAATACCCGACGACCGTCAGGTGCAGTTGGTCGAGCGCATCGTCGGAAAAGTAGACAGCGCCTGTTCCTTCGGGCCCGCACAACCATTTCTGCCCAGGAATGGCGTAGACGTCCACTCCGAGGGCGGTGACGTCGACGGGAAGTGCTCCAGCTGACTGGGCACCGTCGACGACGACGAGCGCGCCGGCCCGATGCGCTGCGTCAGCGATCTCCGCGACAGGGAGGATCGCTCCGGTGTTCCAGGTCAGGTGGGAGAGGACGACCATGCGGGTGCGTGGCCCGATGAGTCGCCTGACGGCGCTCACCACGTCGCCGCTGCCCGTTCCCAATCGCGCGGTACGGACGATGACCCCATAGCGCCGCGCCACGTTGAAAATCGGCCCTTGGGTGCCAGGATGCTCCATATCGGTGGTGACGATCTCGTCGCCCGGCTGCCAGTTGCGTCCCATCACGGCGAGGTTGATCCCGTCGGTGGTGTGGCGCGTCAGCGCGACCTGATCCGGCCGGCAGTGCAGAAGTCGTGCCACCTCCTCCCGTGCCTGTTGTTTCAGTTCGAGCGCTCGGCTATAGCTCGTGGCTGTGATGCGGCCGTCCGCGAACTCGCGCTCGCTTTCGCTCCGCATCGCATCGAGGACGACCCGCGGCAGCGGCCCGAAGGTGCCGGTATTCAGGTAGACATGTTCGGTGACCGCTGGCATGGCTACGCGGATGCCCTGAATCTTCTCGTTGTCCGCCATCGCCCGGCTCCCATCCACCCTCACGGTATGCCGACGCTGGCTGTGTACCGCTAGTGCGTGAGCTCGTCAAGCGTACGCTCGTCCGTCGTCGTGCGAGCCGCGGCGTCTACAGCGGTTGCGAGCGCTGCGGCGGTGCCCGAGTGTGTTGCAGGAGCGGTCCGACGGTGTGTCGATCGTACCGTTTCGGTCATGAGAGTCGGGCCAGGGCCTGGTCGAGATCGGCGATCAGGTCTTCCGGGTCTTCGATGCCGACCGAGAGGCGGACGAGTCCCTCCCCGATACCGATCGCCTGCCGTTCCTCGGGGGACAGGCCGCGGTGCGACGCCATAACGGGGTAGAGCACTTCGGTATAGACGTCCCCCAGCGTGGTGGCAGGGATGATAAGTCGCAGGCTGCGGAGAAAGCGGAGGACACGCTCGCGCGTACCCTCGCGGATATCGAACGACACGATGGCCCCGTACTCGCCGGGCGGGAGCAGCCGGACCGCGGTCTCGTGACTGGGATGTGTCGGCAAGCCGGGGAAGTAGACGCGCTCGACGAGCGGATGCGCGGCCAGCCAGTTGGCGATGCGGACGGCGTTCGCACACTGCCGCTGCATGCGCAGCGGCAAGGTTTTGATACCGCGCAGGACGAGATACGCCTCGAACGGCCCGAGGATACTCCCGACCGTTTTGTTCAGCTCGTTCAGTTCCCAGCGGCGATCGGCTGTCGTGGCGACTACCCCTGCAGTGACGTCGCCGTGGCCTCCCAAGTACTTGGTCGCACTGTGCACGACGTAATCGGCGCCGTACGCTCCTGGTCGGACGAGGTAAGGCGTCGCGAACGTGTTGTCGACGATGAGGCGGGCACCGTAGCGGTGGGCTAACTCGGCCAGCGCGGGGAGATCGGTGACGCGCAACAGCGGGTTCGAGATCGTCTCGCAGAGCACCGCGCGGGTACGGCCCTTCTTGAGGGCAGCCTCGACCTGGTCGAGGTCGAGGATGTCCACGAAATCGACCTCCACACCGAGCGAGGCGAAGACGAGACGGAGCAAGGTGATCGTCTGCCCGTAGAGGTCACGCGAGGCGACGATGCGGTCGCCGGCTTCGAGGCAGGAGAGGAGCGTGACGTGCAGGGCGGCCATACCGGAGCCGAAGGCGAGCGCTGCTTCTTGCTCCTCGAGCGCGGCGACAGCCGCCTCCAGGGCCTCGGTGGTCGGGTTGCCGTAGCGGCCATAGACGAAGACACCCTCGGCGCCGCCGAGTGCTGCATCCATGCGGTCGAGGTCCTCGTAAATGAAGGTAGAGGCGGAGTAGATCGGCGTGGCAGTGGGTACGAAATCGCGCGGTGTCGCGCGTTCGCCAGCGTGCACGGCGCGGCTGGCGAACCGCAGGTGGAGCCGACGGAGATCGTGCATTTGCAACCGTTGCCCCTTTCCCCACGAGCACGTGCGCTTGAGCGAGCCGAGGCGGATCGCTTCCGCCATAGTATATGGGCACCGCTGGTGGTCGGCGCAGCATGCTGCCGGGTCCCGTTGCGGGAGCATTGGTACCGTGTTACGCTTCTCGGTGACGGGTGCCAGGGGTGCGCGGAAGCGCTGAGAGGTCGACGGGCGGTCGGCCAACCCTCCGAACCTGATCTGGGTAATGCCAGCGCAGGGACGGCACCGAGCCTCAGCTCTTCCCCCACCCGCCGCCCCGTTGGGACGGCGGATTTCTTCGCTCCGCCGCCTCGTCCCGTCGTTCCTTCGCTTCTGGGGAGGTGGCGATGGCGCGTGTTCCCAAAGCACTGACGATCGCAGGCTCCGATTCCGGCGCCGGTGCGGGCATCCAAGCTGACCTCAAGACCTTCAGTGCCCTGGGAGTCTACGGCTCCACCGTGATCACAGCGATCACGGCGCAGAACACGCTGGGGGTCACTGCGGTACACGAAATCCCGACCGATATCGTGGCGGCGCAGCTCGATGCCGTCATGACCGACATCGGTGCCGATGCCGCCAAGACCGGCATGTTGAGCTCGGCTGCGATCATCGAGACGGTCGCCGCCGGGATCCGGCGGCATCGGATCGACCGAGTGGTCGTTGATCCGGTGATGGTCGCCAAGAGCGGTGACCGCTTGCTCCGGGAGGACGCGATTTCCGCACTGCGCGAGACGCTCCTGCCGCTCGCGTTTATCGTGACGCCGAACGCGCCGGAGGCCGAGGTACTCTGTGGTCGGCCGGTCCGGAACGAGGAAGAGATGCG
>JBEPZP010000136.1:0-7036 GCA_041640735.1 Thermomicrobium sp. | reverse complement strand
AGGTGTCCGACCTCCGAATTGCCCATCTGGTCGTCCGGTAAACCGACATCGCGTCCCCAGCACCGGAGCGTCGTCATCGGGTAGGTCTCCTGCAGCCGATCCATCACCGGCGTGTGCGCGGCGCGGATCGCGTTGCCAGGGTAGTCCGGACCGATCGCCCAACCATCGAGCACGACGAGGCAGACTAAAGGAATCCTGTCCACCGGCGCTCCCTCCCCGCGCGCAACTCCGACCACGCACGGCTCATGGTAGTCGGCTGCGGCCCTCTAAAGCAAACCGCACAACGAAACAGTGCGGCGGTACAATGCGCTGGAGAGACATGACCGTACCGAAGAGAGGAGTCGAGGCGAGGATGCGGAGCGAACGAATCACGCACGGGATCGATCGGGCACCGGCTCGGGCGATGTTGCGCGCGGTCGGCTTCCGCGATGAGGACTTCGAGAAGCCGATCGTGGCCATCGCCAATACCTGGACCGATGCCATGCCCTGCAACTATCACCTGCGCGAACTGGCGCAGTACGTGCGCGAGGGCATTCGGGAAGCGGGCGGAGTGCCGGTCGAGTTCAACACCGTCGCCGTCAACGACGCCATCTCGATGGGGACGGAGGCGATGAAGGCCTCGCTCATCAGCCGCGAGGTGATCGCCGACTCGATCGAGCTCATGGCGTTCGGCTATCAGTTCGACGCCATCGTGGCCATCGTTGCGTGCGACAAGACCATTCCCGGTGGGGCCATGGGAGTCATTCGCGCTGGCGTTCCGGCGATGGTGCTCTACGGTGGATCGATCGCGCCGGGACACTGGCGCGATCGCGAGCTGACCATCGTGGAGGTGTTCGAGGCAGTCGGTGCCTACGCGGCCGGGAAGATTACCCTCGAGGAACTCTACGAAATCGAGCGGCGCGCGATCCCGGGTCCCGGTGCGTGCGGTGGCCAGTACACGGCGAACACGATGGCGATGGCGCTCGAGGTGCTCGGCCTCTCGCCCATGGGGTACAACGCGATCCCGGCCGTCGCCCCCGAGAAGGCGGAAGCCACGCGCGAGGCTGGTCGCCGGTTCATGGAGGTGGTGCGAGCGAACCGCACACCGCGCGACTTCATCACCAAGACGTCGCTTCGCAACGCGATCGCGGCCGTCGCGGCCACCGGCGGCTCGACCAATGCTGTCCTCCACCTCATCGCCATCGCCCATGAACTCGGCATTCCGTTGACGATCGACGAGTTCGACGAGATCAGCCGGCGCACGCCGGTCATCGCTGACCTGAAGCCGTGGGGCAAGTACGTCGCCTGGAGCCTGTACAAGGCCGGCGGGACGAAACTGGTCGTCAAGCGGCTGCTGGAAGCTGGACTCGTCGACGGCGATGCCCGACTCGTGACCGGAGAGACACTCGCCGAAGCCGTGGCTGATGCCCAGGAGGCTCCTGGACAGCCGGTCGTCTATCACCCGTCGAACCCGCTCAAGCCGCACGGTGGACTGGTGATCCTGCGCGGCTCGTTGGCGCCGGATGGGGCGGTACTGAAGGTCGCTGGTACGGAGCAGATGTACTTCCGCGGCACGGCGCGCGTCTTCGATGCCGAAGAGGATGCCATGCGGGCGGTGCTCGACCGCCAGATCAAGCCAGGCGACGTGGTCGTGATTCGCTACGAGGGGCCGAAGGGCGGCCCAGGAATGCGCGAGATGCTGGGCATCACGGCGGCGATCGTCGGCGAGGGGCTCGGGCCGCACGTGGCACTGGTGACGGATGGCCGCTTCTCGGGTGGAACGAAGGGGCTGATGATCGGTCACGTCGCACCTGAAGCGCCCGTCGGTGGGCCGATCGCCTTCGTCCAGGACGGCGACACCATCGTGATCGACGTGGAGAACCGGCGTCTCGACCTCGAGGTGAGCGACGCCGAGCTCGCCGAGCGGCGGTCGCGCTGGTCTCCGCCGCCACCGCGCTTCACCCACGGCGTCATCGCTCGGTACGCTGCGCTGGTCAGTTCGGCCTCGGAAGGAGCCGTCTTGCGGACGCCGCGCTGGCAGTGAGACATCGCGGGGCGGTGCAGCGTGAGGGCCGGAACTGCTCCGGCCCTCACGTCGTTAACGGTGCGGGGAGCGTGACGTGCGCGAGGACACGACGGAGTCGTTCGTCGCGTTCCTCCGGCGTGTCGGCGCGCACGGTGACGTGACCGAGCTTGCGTCGAGGTCGCGGTGCTTTGCCGTAGAGGTGGACGTGCGCATTCGGTACAGCGAGCAGTGCTTCGATCGGTGGCACCGCGCCGATCAGGTTGACCATCGCGGCGTAGCCGCGCGGCTGGGTGGAGCCGAGTGGCCAATCGAGTATCGCGCGCAGGTGCTGCTCGAACTGGCTGGTCTCGGCGCCCTCGATAGTCCAGTGGCCACTGTTGTGCACGCGCGGTGCCATCTCGTTGGCGAGCACGCGTTCGCCGACCACGAAGAACTCGACAGCCAGCACACCGACGTAGCCGAGCCGCTCGAGGAGCGCACGGACGTATGCTTCCGCGCGCGCTTGCAGGGCAGCCGACGTTCGCGGAGCTGGCGCGCGCGAGATGGCCAAGATGCCTTCGGTGTGCCAGTTTTCGACGAGGGGATAGAAGGCGAGTTGCCCGGATCGGGAGCGCGCGCCGAGCAAAGACACTTCGTATTCGAAGGGGACCAACTCCTCGAGGATGCAGGGCACGCGTCCCAAGCGTGCCCACGCCTCCGGCAGCTCGTCGCTATGCTCCACACGCAGTTGCCCACGCCCGTCGTAGCCGAGTCGTCTCGTCTTGAGCAGCGCTGGCAGCCCGACTCGTTCTACGGCGGGTGGAAAGTCCTCCGGTGCGGAGATCGGCGCGTACCGGGGTACCGGAATCCCGCAGGCTTCGAAGAGCTGCTTTTCGAACAAGCGATCCTGGGCATGGATCAAGGCCTCCGGCGGTGGGAGGACCGGAAGGAATTCAGCTAGGAACTCGGCCGCCGTTCCGGGTACGTTCTCGAACTCGTAGGTGACGAGATCCAAGTCCTGCACGAAGCGAGCCAGTGCAGCGCGGTCGTCGAAGGCTGCGGTGACCATGTCGGCGACGTGCCCGAGCGGTGCGTCCGGTGCTGGATCGAGACCGCGGAAACGCAAGCCGAGCGGGTATCCAGCCAGGGCCAGCATGCGACCCAGTTGTCCGCCGCCGAGGATGCCGATCAGCACAGCTCGCCTCCTTCGCGTCACTCGCTCTGGCGCGGATCTGGGTGCTCGAGCACGGCACGCGTTTGTTGCTCGCGGTAGGCCCGCAATGCCTCGCGGATCGCCGGATATTTGACGCCCAGAATAGCTGCTGCCAGCAAGGCGGCATTGACAGCGCCAGCGCGCCCGATCGCGAGCGTCCCGACCGGCACACCGGCCGGCATCTGGACGATCGAGAGGAGCGAGTCCAAGCCTTGCAGCGTCTGTGTCTGTACCGGTACGCCCAGGACAGGCAAGACAGTCTTGGCTGCGGTCATTCCGGGGAGGTGGGCCGCTCCCCCAGCACCGGCGATGATCACTTCGATCCCGCGCTGCTCGGCTTCGCTCGCATAGGCGAACATGAGATCAGGTGTGCGGTGAGCGGAGACGACGCGCACCTCGTGCGGGATACCGAGCGCCTCCAAGGTCGCCGAGGCGTGACGCATCGTCTCCCAGTCGGAGCGCGAGCCCATGATGATGCCGACGAGCGGATGCGCTGGAACCGCCGGTCGCGACTCGCTCTTCGACACGGCTACTCAGTCCTCGCCTTGCGCCTTGGTGAATCCCGGTTCACCGTCCAGTTCGTGCAGGAGCTGGACACGACTCCAGCGGTAGCGCTCGCTGAGCCGTTGCACGAGCGCGAGCACCGTCGGCAGGGCGACTTCGCTGTCGGTGGTCAGGAAACGACACCGCCAGTGGTCGACGTAATCGATCTTCGTATTCGCCTCCGGATAGACCTGCAGGCCGCGGCTCGAGATCAGGTGCAGGCGGAGCGGCAGGTCCGCGATGGCACGCTCGAGCTGTGACCCGATCTGCTCTGGTGGCTCGGTCGCTTCGATGATCACATCGACACCGACGACGCGCCGGTGGGCCGGGCGTACCGGATCGAACTCGGGACGCTGTGGAGGGATCTGGATAGCACGGTGTGGGCGAGAGCTCCATGTCGCCGAGCGACGTCCGAGGTTGGAGATGATGGCCTCCGTAAACGCGGTCGTCGACACCGCTCGCTCATCGCCGACGACGTCGCGGGTCAACGCCTTTCCGTCCTCCAGAGTCACGATGAGTGCCTGCTCGATGGTCTCGGCGGCCTCGAACTCGTCGATGTACCGGAGCATCATCACCGCGGTCAGGATCATGGCCGTCGGATTGATGACGTTCTTCCCGGCGTATTTCGGGGCCGTCCCGTGCACGGGCTCGAAAATAGCCACCTCGTGACCGTAGTTACCCGACGGGGCGAAGCCGAGTCCGCCGACGAGCCCAGACGCGAGGTCCGAAATGATGTCGCCGTTCAGGTTGGTCGTGACGATGACGTCGAACTGTTCCGGCGCTTTGACGAGTTGATGTGCGCAGTTATCGATGATGAGGTGATTGGCTTCGATATCCGGGTACTCCTGCGCGATCGCTTCGAAGATATGCTGGAACCAGCCCTCGGTCAGTTTGAGGATGTTGGACTTCGTCGCGCAGGTTACTTTGCGGCGTCCCTCAGCGCGAGCGAGCTCGAAGGCGAAACGGATGATCTTTTCGCTGCCTTTGTAGGAGATGAGCTTGTGGGCGGTCGTGACCCCAGGGGTCTCGCGATACTCGATGGCAGCATAGAGGTCTTCGATGTTCTCGCGCACGACGACGAGATCGATGTTGCGACCGCGGTAGGGCGTGGGGATGGAGGGGAGCTCGCGCACCGGTCGGACGTTGGCGAACGTTTCGAACAATTTGCGTAGCGTAACGTTAGCGCTCTTCTCGCCGTAGCCGACGGGCGTTTCGAGCGGACCCTTGAGGACGACCCGCGTACGCTTGATCGACTCGATCGTGTCGTCAGGTACGCCGCTGGCGATGCCTTCCCTGAAGACGCTCGCGCCTGCCCGGCGCACTTCCCACTCGATCGGGACGCCGACGGCCTCGATAATGCGACAGGCGCTCTCGACGATTTCGGGCCCGATACCGTCACCGGGGATGAGGGTCACCAGCTTCTTCCCGCTCGGTGTGACGACATACTTCATCGCGACGTCACATCCTCTCAGCTCAGTTGTCGTTCCACGCCCAACGACGCCAGCCCGACCGGCGACGTTACTCGACGGGGTGGAGCTTGTCAAGCCGGTGCTTATGAGCCCCGTCAGCCTGCGTTATACCTCATCTCAGGTGCTCGCTCGGTCGCTGGCCGCTACCGGCGCAAGTCGACCAAGCTGTAGATCCTCTTCGATGAGCGCAGCGACGATGTTTCCGAGCCGTACCGAGTAGTTCGTCCCGCGATCTTCAGGATAGATCTGTGCCGTGTTGGCGACGTAGACACCGGGTAGGGGCGTCCGGTGCTCAGGAATTTGCTGACTGTAGCGGAGTGTCACGATCGGCTGCGCGGCCCGTTCGCGGAACACCCAGTAGTCTTCGACCCAGTCAGGTGAAAATGCGGGGTTGACCTTCGGCAAGTGCTCAAACGCGGCTTCGAGAACTTCTTCGTCGCGCAGAGCGAGGTACGGGTGTGACTGTTCGACGTACTTGCTGACGTAAATCAGGTGGCGCCCCTGGTAATACGATGGAGGGATGAAGTTGGTGTGTTCGATGATCCCGGTGTAGGGGAGCGCCGGGTCGCCGATATTGAGCCAGTAGATATCGCTCAGGGCTCGACGGGTCTGGAGGAGGAGCGTCACCGCGGCCTGGTAGATGGTGCCGAGCAACTTCGTGCGATAGGCGTCCGGGAACTGGGGGAACAGTTTGGCTACCAGCGGTGACGGAACCGTCGCCACGACCGCATCGACCGGAGTCGTCGTACCAGCTGAGTCGCGCACGAGCCAGACGTCACCGGACCGTTCGACGGCTTCGACTCCGATGCCAGCGAAGACAGCGCCTCCGGCCTCTCGGATCGCCTCAGCCAAGCGGTCGATGAGGACGTTGAAGCTCTCCATGATGTACCCGAGTTTTTCGCGCTCGAAGAGCGAGCGTCGCGACGAGGTGCGCAAGGCGATCTTGTTCCAGAACCAGGCCATGGCCACGTCACCGGCGCGTGGACCGAATTTGGCCCGGAGCTGCGCTCCCCACACGCGTTCGAAGGCTCGGTTCCCGACCCAGCGCCGAAGCCACTCCTCAGCAGTCACTTCCTCGAAGCGTCGCCAGTCGCGCACGTGCTGGAGGTAGAAGGTAACGAGACCGATGCGCAGGCGATCCTGCATCGGGACGATCCCGAGGCGGAGCACGTCGAGCGCCGACGAGAGTGGGTAGATGCGGCCAGCTGTATAGAAGCCGACCTTGCTCGGCAGCCAAACCAGGTGACGAGCGACCCCGAGCTCTTCCATCAAGGCGACGATCTCGCGGTCGCTCGTGAAGAGGTGGTGATAGAAGTACTCGAGAGCGGTGCCGAGGAGGGGAAACGCCGCGGCTTGCCCACCCAGCTGCCGGTGACGCTCCCAGAGCGTCACCGCGTGACCGCGGCGACTCAGTCGATACGCAGCCGTCAACCCTGCGATGCCGCCGCCGATGACGCCGATCCGCAGCCGTGTGGACATCGGATCCCCTTCATGCCGGGGCGTGTTGCCGACGCAAGCGAGCGAAGAGCCGGTGCAACTCGCGATTCTCCCAGACCACGACGATCTGGCTCGCGTTGAAAATCGACGAGTAGGTACCGCTGACGATACCGATCAGCAAGGCCAAGACGAAGGTGCGGATCGTCTCGCCGCCGAACAGGAACAACGCCAGCAGCGTCAGCACCACCGTGAGGGACGTGTTTAACGAGCGGACCAGTGTCTGCACCAAGCTGTAGTTGACGATCTGCTCGAAAGTGGGCGCGGCGCGGCGAGCGAGATTCTCGCGGATACGGTCGAAGACCACGATCGTGTCGTGCACCGAGAAGCCGA
>JBEPZP010000135.1:0-7037 GCA_041640735.1 Thermomicrobium sp. | reverse complement strand
GACGTCGCAGGGTCGCAGAGGTAAAGACGCTGCGGTGTCGCGGCGGGTCGTAACCCATCCAGGCCTCGCCGAAGAGCGATGCCGCCCAGGCGTGCCCGTTCGGGAGCCAGAGGATCACCGTACCACCCGGACGGAGCACCTCTGCCACCACCGAAAGTGCGTCGCGCGGCTGAGGCAGATGCTCGAGGACGTGCTGGAAGAGGACGACGTCGAAGCTGGCCGGTATCCACGGCACCGTGTCGAGGGTTCCGGTCCACACCGCCAGACCGCGTGACCGCGCGGTCTCTGCAGCCCGCGGATCGGGCTCGAGGCCGTAGACGCGAGGATTGCCAGCTTCGCGGATGCAGTGTAGGAGATCACCGGTCGCGCAGCCGACCTCGAGGATGCGGCGGGGCGGTGCGAGGTAACTCCAGAGTCGACGGACCTCGTAGCGGAGCAAGAGGCGGCGAGCGCGCCCAGTGAGCGAGGTGCGCTGAAAGGGATCGTAGTCCGAGGGATAGAAGGCGGCCTCGTCCCCTGGGTGTGGCTGCGGCGTGAGGTAGCGAAAGTCGCAGCGACGGCAACGCACGAGTTGGACCGGAGACCGCAGCGTCCGGAAGCGGAGATCGTCGAGCCAGAGGAGCGGTTCCGGGTCGTCCGCTCCGCACAGTGCGCAAGCGACATGTTCGAGGGGTGCCGCATCACGTGTCATCGTCGTGCCGGAGGTGCGCCCGTACGCTGTAGTCCTGGCGCGGGGTGCTGTGCGTGATCAGTTCGGCGAGCAGACCGGTCAGGAAGAACTGCGCCCCGATCGTCATGAGCAGGACGCCGAGCGTCAAGAGGGGCCGGTGCCCGATCGGGTGTCCCGTGAACCATTGAATCGTCAAGTACAGATTGATCATCGTCCCGAGGCCGAGCGCAGCCAACCCGAACCAGCCGAAGAGATGGAGTGGTCGTGGACGGTACTGGGTGAGGAAGAGTACCGTCATCAAATCGAACAAGCCACGTGCGAAGCGGGCCGGACCGTACTTGGACCGACCATAGCGTCGCGGCCGGTGCTTGACCGGCAACTCGACGACTCGGAAGCCGCGCGCATGGGCCAGGATGGGGATGAACCGGTGCAGCTCGCCGTAGAGAGGAATTTCCCGGACGACCTCAGCACGGTAGGCTTTGAGCCCGCAGTTGATGTCGTGCAGTTGCACACCGGTGAACAGGTTCACGACGCGGTTGAACACCCAGGAGGGGAACCGCTTCGTCCACGGATCCCGCCGCGGCGTCTTCCAGCCGCTGACGAGATCGGCCTCGCGGAGTGGTTCGAGCAGCTTGGGAATTTCGCTCGGATCGTCTTGCAGGTCGGCGTCCAGAGTCACGATGAACCGGCCGCGGGCAGCACGAAATCCGGCAGCGAGGGCTGCCGACTTCCCGAAGTTACGACGAAACTCGATCACCTGCACCCGCGGATCGACCTCGAAGAGCTCGCGCAGCACAGCGGTCGACCCGTCGGTGCTGCCGTCGTCGACGAAGATGATTTCGCTGCGCAGCGGCAGCGATGCCAGTACCGCGCACAGCTCGCGGTAGAGTTCGCGGAGACTCCCGGCCTCGTCGAACACGGGTATCACGATCGAGAGATCGATCGCTTCGAGCGGACGTCGAGATGGGACGGTACTGGATTCGGCCGTCGGGTGCGGAAGGATCGGCACCGCCATCTCCCCGTTCCCTTCCCGCTTTCCTCATGGTAACCGACAGTCACCCCGCATGCCCAGGCAAGCGCTCGGGAGGCGCTGATTGTACCCCTGCGCCAGGGGCGGTGCCGCTCGTAGCCCTCGTTCCACCGTTGTCTCGTCGCCTCCTGGCTTGCAGGGTCAGGCGGACACCTCCGTGGAACTCGCTTCTTGCTGCCGCTGCGGACGCCAGCCGGCTGCTCGTACAGCCTGCCTTGCCTCCCCGGCGCAGTCGTCCCTGGCTCAACGGTGGTGCAACTGGGCCGAAGGCCGCCAACAGGCATCCCGCGAGGGTGACGCACAGCGGTGCGGCCGGCTCACCGTCTGCCCGGTATGGTTCGGTGGTCGTCGGCCTGGTTGCGAGCGGCATACTGGGAGGGACGGAAAGGGGGGACGATGCGGGCTCGGGAGTTCGGCGCATGGCTCCTCGATTTGGACGGAGTCCTCTACATCGGCGATCAGGTGCTTCCAGGAGTCCACGAGGCGCTCAGGAGGCTGCGGGACTCCGGTATTGCTCTACGGTTCCTGACTAACGATCCGCGGCCGACGCGTGAGCAGTTGGTCGAACGGCTGCGCCGGCTCGGCATCGAGGCCTCCGTCGAGGAGGTGATCACCTGCGGGTACGCGACCGCGCGCCTCCTCACAACGCTGGGCATCCGGACTGCATTCGTCGTGGGTAGTACCGGACTAGCCGAAGAGCTCGAACGGGCGGGAATCGCTGTACTGCGCGAAGGGCTTCCTGAGGCGGTCGTGGTGGGCGCGGACGAAGAGTTGCGCTTCCTCGATGTGGCGCACGGAGCCGTGCTGGTCCAGCGTGGGGCGCGGTTCGTCGCGACCAATGCTGACCCCTCGTATCCCCTGCCGGTCGGCGTCGTCCCTGCGACCGGGGCGGTCGTCAGTGCGATTCAACTCGCGAGTGGGCGCCGACCGCTCGTGGTAGGGAAGCCCGAGCCGCACATGTTTCGTTTGGCGCTGCAAACGTTGCCTCCAGAGACGCCTGCACTCGTCGTCGGTGATCGGGTGGACAGCGATGTTCTGGGGGCACACCGGGCTGGGCTGCCAGCGATCCTGGTGGCAGCAGAGTCACCCGTGTTTCGCTCGCGGCGGGACCTGCGGCGTCCGGACGCTGTCGTCTCGTCGCTCCTCGAAGCCGTCGAGCGCTCCCCCGAGTTGCCGGAGCGACTCGCGGTGCCGAGCCTTTGGCCGGAGCGCGTGGTCGCTGGCGTTGTCCTGCTCCTGCTCGACAGTTCGGCGGAGCGGTTGGCAGTGGTTCGAGCGGGCGGGATGGTGACCCTGCCCTGGACCGCCCTCGAACCCTTGGAAACGTTCGATGAGGCTGCGCAGCGGTTACTCGATGCCCTGGTTGGAAACGGCGGGGGACTGGAGTGCGAGACGAAGCACTTGGGGGCGATCGGACGCGAACCCTGGGTCGTCGTCGATGCGGAGGGGGCGGTACTCCAGCTCGCCGGGCAAGCTTTTCTCGCCCGGTGCTCCTGGCAGGACCCTGCTCGCACGAGCGAGTGGATCGACCTCGCGGCGTTGGAGGATGCCCTTCCAGAGGAGCAGGCAGCCTGGTGTCGCCAGGTTCTCGTCGCGGCCGTCTAGCGCTGAGCCAGCAGCAGCGCTGTCGTCTCGTCGACGGTGCGCCACTCGAGTGCAGCGAAGCCGATCGCCCGTAGCCACTGTTCGAGTTCCTCGGTAGAGGGATTCTGACCCCGCTCCGTGGCCAGCAGCATCTGCAGGTCGAGCAAGGCGTGCTGGAGGCGCGCCCGCGGCGACCCGTCCGGAGGGGTCGTCCGTATGGCCGACCAGCCCTCAGGGGCGAGCGCGCCTCGCACTCGGCGCAAGAGTTCCTGCGCGGATGCGGCGTCCATGCCGTTGAGCACGCCGAAGAGCAATACCAGCTGGTAACGGTCGCCCAACGGGTCGCGCAGGAAGTCACCGGCGACGAGCGTGACGCGGTCGCCGAGCCCCTGACTGGCGACGAGTTCCTGCGTTACTGCGATGACTGGCGGGAGATCGAAGACGACGGCTTCGAGATCGGCGCGCGCTCGCGCCAGCGCCATCGCGTACTCGCCGTGTCCGCCACCGAGGTCGAGGACCCGGGGACGTTCGCTTCCAGCCAGGAGGGGGAGCAGGGCTGCGGCGATGTCGTCGCTGGTCGTGCGGGCGATCTCGTAGAGCATCAGTGTGAACTGTCGGACCCAACCTGCAGCGTCCTCCTCGCGACGACTCGCTTCCGGCGCGCGGCCGGTGCGTACTGCCTCGACCAGTAACCCCCAGCGCCGGTAGAAGGCGGCTTGATGCGCAGCGAAGCGCGCCAGCGAGTGGGGCGAATCGGGCACCAGTGTCTCAGCCGCGAGCGGGGTGAGTTCCCATCCGGCGGGAGTTGCGCTGACGAGGCCCAGTGCCGCTGCCGCCTCGAGCAAGCGGGTGAGCGCTGCAGCCTCAGCACCGATCGCGTGCGCCAGGTCGACAGTCGAACGCGGACCCTGCGCGAGGTGCTCGCCAATGCCGAGCTGAGCGCAGGCGATCACCACGGCGGCCGTGCGGAAACCCTGGACGAGTTCGAGCAAACGTCGTTGTGCTGGTGTCGGTGGCACGGCTATCCGAGCCCTTCTGTTCGCTCACCGTTGCCGAAGGAGAGGGCGCGTGAGGCACGTCGGACCACCGGACCGGTTATGGGAGATTTCCAGCCCCTCGTAGGTGTACACGGTGCAGCCAGCGGCTTCCAAGGCTGCTTTCGTGCGCTCGTTCTCGCGCAGGATCACGCACTGACGCGGTGCTACGGCCAACACGTTCGGCCCCTGTGTGGGAAACTCTTCGTCCGGTACCGGTAGGATGTGCATCCCTCGCGCGTGCAGCATCTCGACCAGACGTACCGGCATCAAGGGTAGGTAGGCGACGACGAGATCGCGGTCGACCGGACTCAGCAACGACAGCAGGTGCAAGCATTCCCCTGGTCCGTGCCAGTGCGGAAGATCGACCGGGATGACTCGGATACCGAAGGGACTCAGGAGATCGGCCAATTGTGCGATTCCGTCATCGTTCGTGCGGTAGCTCCGTCCGACGACGAGGGTGGACTCGTCGAGCCAGAGGCAATCTCCTCCTTCGACAGTGCCGGGTGGCTGGATGCGGCCGACGATCGGGATGCCCAAGTCGTTCAAGACGCGAGCGAGGAAGTCGACTTCGGGCTGTCGCAGTGGCTTGCCCATCCGGAGCAGTACCACGCCCGCATCGAGTACCAGCACGGGATCGAAGGGAAAGAGAGCGTCTTGGAGATCCGGATCGTCAGGTTCGACGACGATCGTCTCGACGCCGAGGGACTGGAGGAGGCGTACCAGGTTCGCGTGTTCGGTGGCCGCGCGGTCGTGCTCGATCGGGTGCACGTATCCGAAGGCGCGCCAGCACTCGGGATCGGTGGGAGCAACCGGTCGCACCAGAAGCACGCGTCGCAGTGGTGCGACCATCGACTGTGCTCCCCAGGGACGCTGCGAACGATCCGACATGGGGGTGACTCCTTCCTCTGGCTGCTGTGACCGGCTCCGTGAGGACCCGCTGGGACGGGCGCCGCTGCCCGCTGTCTCTGCCGAGCGGCATTCTCTCCCAAGATCGACGGCGTGACGAGATACAGCGGGCAGGGAGCCCCCGCCGTGGATGGGCAGTGCCTGGACAAGCAAGGTCTCCTCAGCTGTGCGTGTTTGTGCGGATGTCGCTGCCGGGGTACAACACGTGCTTCACGCGCTGCGACACTGCTGCGATGAGCCAGCCCGACAGGATGGGGGAGCACGCAGACGTGGTCTGCGGTGCAACGTGGTGGTCGACCGGCCTCGCGGGGTGGCGGGTCAGGCGAGCCGAACCCCGACACAACGGCAGCTGGCTCGAGGGTGGCGACGAGGGTGCTGCGCCGGACGCTGCATCGGGGCGAGGTGTGCCGCGCTCGCCGCGCCGCAGGTGCGGGGGACCACCGGGACCGCGCGGTGGCACCGACGGTTGGATGGACGTGGCGGAACGCAGCGCGTGGGTAGCCGGTGGATGCACGCGGCGATGGCCGGTCGAACAGGGACGGCCCGGGTCAGGCAGGCCTGACCCAGACGGGTCGGGCACGCCCGACCCCTACAGAATTTCGCGCGGTCACACCGTCTAGGACGACAGAAATATCGTGTGCCGGGTTACCGCGACGGACGGTGGTTCCGGTGCGGGCCCTTTCGGGCCCGCTCGGGTCAGGCACGCCTGACCCCTACACAGGGTATGCGTGGGAGCTAGGTGCAGGTGGGCGTGGTGCACGTCGGCCTGGTGCCAGGTCCGACGACGTAGGGGGTGGTTGTGTCGGGGCGCGGCGTGCCCCGCCCGGGCCGCGCCACCAGGCGCGGGGACCACGGTGATGAGTTGGCCAAAGCGACGTGCGGCAATCACCTGCCCGGAATCGTCTGTGTCGGCCATCGGTTTGCGTCGTACTGTTCGGCCCTGTGGGCCGTCCGGGTCAGGCACGCCTGACCCGGGGCGGGTCGGGCACGCCCGACCCCTACACAGGATGTGCGAGGGTGCAAGGTGCAGGTCGTCACGGTGCGCGTCTGCCTGTTTCCAGGTGCGACGATGTAAAGGGTCGTCGTGTCGGGGCACAACGTGCCGACCTCGCGCCGCGGCGCATGGCGCGGGGGACCACGGTGATGGGCGGGGCACCGCGACGGGAAATTCGACCAGGTGCGCACCACCACGGGTCCGACCACGACACATGTACATTCCGGCCCTCACGGGCCGAGGGCCACGCAGGCGTGACCCAGGGCGGGTCGGGCGTGCCCGACCCCTACGGTACGAGGTCGCCTCCCACCCCTGCTGCGACGGGGCCCGGCTGCCTGGCCATGACCAACAGGGTGCGGCGTGATCGTGTAGGGGCGCGGCGTGCCGCGCCCGGGCCGCGCCACCAGGCGCGGGGGCCACCTGGACCGCACGGTGCCATCGACGGGTATACGGGAACCCTTTGCATTGCGCGGTTGGTGTCGTGGATGCAGGCACGTGGCCGATGCCCGGGCTCGGCCCTGGCGTAGCGACGGGTCAGGCAGGCGTGACCCAGGCGGGTCGGGCACGCGTGACCCCACACGGTTCGCGCGGTCAAGCCGTGTGCGACGGCAGATATCGCGTGCGCCTGGTGAGGGCGAGGGAGGGTGGTCCCGGTCCGGGCCCTGGCGAACCCGCCCGGGTCAGGCGCGCCGGACCCCTACAGACCGGAGGCTGCGCCTGGCCGAGACGCGATTGGCACGGTATCCGGACGCCTGCCCGGGTGCGGTATCCACGTGGAGGGGCGCGGCGTGCCGCGCCCGGGCCGCGGGGGGGGGG
>JBEPZP010000134.1:0-7085 GCA_041640735.1 Thermomicrobium sp. | reverse complement strand
CTGCTCGTGTCGGCAGGCATATCGGTGACGTCGGTGCAGCGATCGAAGAGGTCGTACGAGCGTACGGATTCGCGGTCATCGAGGGGTACACGGGGCACGGGGTCGGCAGAGCCCTTCACGAAGAACCAGCCGTACCGAACTGGGGCGAACCTGGGCGAGGGATACTGCTGCGGGAAGGGATGACGCTGGCGATCGAACCGATGGTCAGTGCTGGTACTGGAGCAACGCGGGTGAAGCGCGACGGGTGGACGGTGGTGACGGTTGATGGCAGCCTTGCGGCACACTACGAGCACACGGTGTGGATCATGAAGGAAGGCCCGGTGGTTCTCACGCAACTGGCCTGAAGCCATGGTATACTGCATCTTTGTGATGCGTGCGAGTCGATCGCGCGTGAGCGGGGTGACGTGTGCCGAAGAAGGACGTGATCGAAGTCGAGGGAACAGTCACCGAAGCGCTGCCGAACGCGATGTTTCGGGTGCAGCTCGACAACGGCTACGAGGTCTTGGCGCATGTCGCTGGGCGTTTGCGGATGCATTTCATCCGCATCCTGCCCGGTGACCGAGTTCGCGTCGAGCTCTCGCCCTACGACCTCACGCGAGGTCGGATCACGTATCGGTTGCGTGGTGGGACTCGCGAGGAAGAATGAGTGAACGAGGGGGTGACGACGATGAAGGTATCAGCCTCGGTAAAGCGCCGATGCGCGAAGTGCCGGATCATTCGCCGACACGGGGTGGTCCGGGTCATTTGTGAGAATCCGAAGCACAAGCAGCGGCAGGGATGAGGGGGAGCGATGGCCCGGATCGCTGGTGTCGACCTGCCTCGCGACAAGCGTATCGAATATGCGCTGACGCTCATCTACGGGATCGGCTGGTCCACGGCCCGCAAGATCCTCGAGCGGACCGGTATCGATCCGTGGACGAAGGTGCGCGACTTGACCGACGATGAGGTGCAGCGCTTGCGCGACATCATCGAGAAGGAGATGGTCGTCGAAGGCGACCTGCGCCGCCAAGTCGCCATGAATATCAAGCGGCTGATCGATATCGGCTGCTATCGGGGCCTGCGGCACCGCATGGGACTACCGGTTCGCGGACAGCGTACGCGGACGAACGCGCGGACACGCAAGGGGCCGCGGCCGCGTATCGGCGTTAAGAAGAAGGCCAAGCAGCAGTCGTAGGCTGTATGGCGTCGAAAGAGGAGAGCGAACGCGATGGCAGATCGTAGGCGAGCAGCGCAACGTGGAGCGCGGCTGCGACGGCGCGAACGGAAGAACGTGCCGCGCGGTCGTGCGTATATCCATGCCACGTTCAACAACACCATCGTAACGATGACCGATCCGAACGGCAACGTCATCTGCTGGGCGAGTGCGGGGTCGAGTGGCTTCAAGGGCACGCGGAAGAGCACCCCGTACGCCGCGCAGGTAGCGGCGGAGAACGCTGCCCGGAAGGCGATGGAGCACGGAATGCGGCAAGTCGACGTGTTCGTCAAGGGAGCCGGTGCTGGTCGCGAAATGGCTATCCGGGCACTCGCCGCTGCCGGGCTGCAGGTCATGTCGATCACCGATATCACGCCGGTTCCGCACAACGGATGCCGGCCACCGAAGCGACGGCGAACATAAGAGCAGGTAAGGAGGTTCGATGGGAAGGTATATTGGCCCGGTCTGTCGGCTGTGCCGGCGGGAGGGTGTGAAGCTCTACCTGAAGGGAGAGCGTTGCTTCGGGCCGAAGTGCCCGATCGTCAAGCGTCATCCCAACAAGAACTACCCGCCGGGGCAGCATGGACCGACGCAGCGGACGACGCGACGGCCCTCCGAGTACGCGCTCCAGCTGCGTGAAAAGCAGAAGCTCAAGCGGATCTACGGGATCCTGGAGCGCCAGTTCCGGCGGCACTTCGATGAGGCGTCGCGGCGTCCTGGACTGACTGGCGACAATTTGCTCCAGATCCTCGAGTCGCGGCTCGACAACGTGGTGTACCGGCTCGGCTTTGCCGACTCGCGGCGGCAAGCGCGGCAATTGGTTCGCCACGGGCACTTCCTGGTGAACGGGCGCAAGACCGACATTCCGTCGTATCTGGTCCGCCCGGGCGACATCATCGCTGTCCGGCCCGAGAGCCGCCGTCGCGAGTACTTCAAGGTGTTGGAAGAGACGGCGAAGAGTAAGTCGGTGCCGGACTGGCTGAGTCGCGACTTGGAGACGATGAGCGGTCGCGTTCTGCGACTGCCGACACCTGACGAGATCGACATCCCGCCGGTGAACACGCAGCTCGTCGTCGAGTACTACAGCCGGCGCTAAGCACAGCGAGAATCGAAGCGGGGAGGCGATATTCGTGCTCGACTTTGCACGACCGCGAGTGATCCAAACACACGCTGCACCGACCTACGGGCGGTTCGTCGTCGAGCCACTCGATCCGGGATACGGCACGACACTCGGGAATGCCTTGCGGCGCATTCTGTTGCGCTCCTTGCCCGGCGCGGCGATCACGCGGATTCGTATCGCAGGCGTGTGGCACGAGTTTTCGACTGTCGAAGGTGTGCGCGAGGACGTGACCGAGATCGTGCTGAACCTCAAAGGTGTGCGACTGCGAGCGGTCACGGAGTTCCGCGAAGCGCGTGCCACCCTCTTCGCGCAGGGCGAGGGGGTCGTCCGGGCCGGCGATATCGATTGGCCGGCGGATGTCGAGGTAGTGAATCCGGACCACGTGATCGCCACGCTGGACAATGCTGACGCGCGCCTCGAAATGGATCTGTGGATCGGGCGCGGGCGGGGCTACCTCCCCGCGGAGGCGCAGGAGATCCGCTCGATCGGTGAGATACCGATCGATGCGATCTTTACGCCGGTGCTCAAGGTGAATTACGTCGTCGAGCATACCCGCGTCGGTGGGGCGACCGACTACGACCGCCTGACTTTGGAAATCGTGACCGACGGTACGGTCGAGCCGGCGAAGGCGCTCGTGGAGGCAGCCCGGATCCTGGTACAGCATGCCAAGTGGATCGCCGAGTTCGAGAGCCAAGGGGCAGAAGAGCGCGCCGAGGAATGGGCGAGCGCGCAGGTGGAAGACTCTCGCCTGCTCTCGGAAATCGGGTTGTCCCAGCGCGTGCTGAATGCTTTGCGGGCCCGTGGTATCGAGCGGGTCGGTCAAGTCCTGGCCATGCGGCCAGATCAGCTCTTGGGGATCCGCAATTTCGGACCGCGGGCGCTCCAGGAATTGCGTGAGCGCCTGCAAGAGAACGGGTATACGGAAGGACCGCTCTTCACCGGAGCGATTCCGGAGGTCGGTGTCGGTGCCGGTGAAAGCGAGGAGGACTGACGGTGCGACACCGGAAAGCAGGGCGCAAGTTCGGGCGACGCACGAACGCGCGGAAAAACCTGTTCCGCAATTTAGCTGTGTCGCTCATTCTGCACGAGCGGATGACGACGACATTGGCAAAGGCCAAGGCGGTGCAACCGATCGTCGAGAAGCTCGTCACGCTCGCCTGTGAGGACACCGACTATCATCGTCGCTTGGCCTGGGCGCGGTTGGGCGATGAGCGAGCGGTCACCAAGCTGTTCGAGGTCATCGCACCGCGCTTCGTCGACCAACCGGGTGGCTACACGCGCATCTATCGCATCGGGCAACGTCGCGGGGACGGTGCGCCGCTTGCGCTCATCGAGTTCGTTGCCTGACGGTGAAGCGATGACCGCGGTATGGAAGCCAGGCGATACCGACTGGACTTCGGGTACGAGGGGACGGCGTTCTCAGGTTCCCAGCGTCAGCCTGGCTTGCGCACCGTACAAGGCGTGCTCGAAGAAGCGCTCGCTCGCCTCGCTGGTCAGCCGGTGCGGACTGTGCTGGCGGGACGCACGGACGCCGGTGTCCATGCAGTCGGGCAGGTCGCCAGTTTCGATCTGGCTTGGCGACGTGACGAAGCGACCCTCGCTCGCGCGCTCCAAGCCTGGCTTCCTGAGGACGTGGTCGTTTACCGCGTGGCTGGCGCGCCGGAAGGATTCCATGCGCGCCGTTGGGCCGTCGATCGAGAGTACCGGTACCGCATCTGGTTGGGACGACGGCCGCCGCTCATGCTGCGGCGTTTCGTCTGGGTCCACCCGAAGAAGTTGGATTTGGCTGCCCTGCAGCGAGCGGCGCAGCTCTTCTTGGGCTCGCATGACTTTCGGTCGTTCGCAGGACACGGTTTGGGGGGACCGCGGGCGACGAAGCCGCAGGTGCGCACGATCACGCTCTCGGAATGGCATGTGGTGGAGCCGACGGTCGAGCGGCACGAGCGCGAGGCGGTTCTCCTGGAGTACCGCGTGCGGGCCAACGGGTTCTTGCCACAAATGGTGCGCACGATGGTCGCAACCCTGGTCCGCGTCGGCAGTAACACTGTGGATCCGGACTGGATTTTGCATCTCCTGGCTGAACACGACCGTCGCCTGGCCCCTCCGCCAGCGCCCGCGTGCGGGTTGGTGCTATGGCGTGTACGCTATCCAGGCGAATGCGATTGAGGTCTGTCGTGGCGTCGTCGAGCCGGCGCCGAAGCGGGTCTCTACAGGACGTTGAAGCGAGGAGCGAGCGATGACGGTCAAGGCGAAGAAGCGCCAGTACCTGCAACGAACCTACATGGCCAAACCGGGAGAGGTCGAGCGGAAGTGGTGGGTCGTCGACGCTGAGGGGAAGCGTTTGGGGCGACTGGCGAGCCAAATTGCCGCTATTCTTCGCGGCAAGCACAAGCCCGAGTACACCCCTCACATCGATGTCGGTGATTTCGTGATCGTCATCAACGCGGAAAAGGTGCGCCTGGCGGGGACGAAAGAACGGGATAAGATCTACTGGCGGCACTCGCAGTATCCTGGCGGCCTCCGACTGATGACTTTCCGCGATCTGATTCAGAAACATCCGACCCGCCCGATCGAGTTGGCGGTTCGACGAATGTTGCCCAAGGGGCCGATGGGACGAAAGTTGTTCAAGAAGCTCAAGGTCTATGCAGGCCCCAATCATCCCCATGCGGCACAGAAGCCCGAAGTGCTGCACATCGAGGCGTGAAAGCGAGAGGAGAGTGAGCGCCTTGGTCGAGACGGCACGCACGCAACCAACTGGGCAAACCAAACCGCTCTACTACTACGGTCTCGGTCGACGGAAGACAGCGGTGGCTCGGGTTCGTCTCTATCCGGGCTCCGGCCAAGTGATCATTAACGGGCGGCCGGCTGAGCAGTATTTCGGGAATCGCCTGCTCTATCACGTCATGGTGACCAAGCCGCTGCGGCTGACCGGTCTTTTGGACCACTTCGACATTCGTGCCCGGGTCGTCGGTGGCGGGCTGTCGGGTCAGGCAGGGGCGGTCCGGCACGGAGTCGCTCGCGCGCTGCTCCGCTATAACCCAGAACTGCGTCCCGTCCTCAAGCGTGCCGGACTCCTGACCCGCGATCCTCGAGTGAAGGAACGCAAGAAGCCTGGTCTCAAGCGGGCGCGGAAAGCACCGCAGTACACGAAGCGTTGAGGCAGCGATCTCCCGAAGTGCGAGCTGGCATCGTGGGGGAACTGGAACCGAGGCGCGGGTGTGCGCCTCGGTTCGTCTTCGAACCACTGCAGTGGACTTCGCAGCTGGGCTCGATGAGCCGTGCCCGCAGGGGGCATCGAGCTCATGATGCGACAGTCGACCGGGACGAGGCCCGAAACGACGTAGTGCGGCGTGCTGACCACCGGCCGCGTCCTGCAGCGGGTAATGTCGTTGCTGCGCTCGCGGCTCAGATCTGCTCGGTGGTGCTAGGGGGCGACGATGCTCGTGATGATCGCTTGCTCGACAGCTATTTCGGTAGCGGTAGCGAGACGCACGATGTCAGCGGCCGTCACGGGTGCTTCCTCTTTAGCCAGGACGAACACCGTATCGCCGTCGAAGACGGTGTGGGCAGGCCGGATCGTGCGAGCGATCGCGTCGTGAGCGGCGATCGCCATGCGGATGAGCCCGTGAACGTCGACGGCGATATCGGTCACGACGGCGACGAGGGTCGTGTTGGTCAGCGGTTCGACTGAGGCGCTACCCGCGATGATCGCTTGTCGACTGTCGAGCCAGCCCCCTTCTGGGTTACGTGCACCGGCGAGGATCTGTCCAGTTGTGGGATCCACGATATCGCCGACGGCATTGACGATGGCGATTGCGCCGATATGGCCGTACTGTAGCTGGACGATCGCCGTGCCGACGCCGGTCGGAGAGGCCTGTGCCGGGCCGGCGACCTTGCCGACGGACGTGGCCGAGCCGGCACCGAAGCGGCCGGTCTGCCAAGCGTCTGGTCGGGCGGCCGCGCAGGCGGCATATCCCGCATCGGCATCAGGAAAGACAGGATCGGGACCGGACAGGTCATAGACGACGGCCGCTGCTACGATCGGCACGGGCACGACAGCGGTCGGAAAGCCTCGACCCTGTTCGCGCAGCCAGCGTACCACTCCTTCGGCGGCAGCGAGTCCGAAGGCGCTACCGCCGGTCAGCAGGACAGCATCGAGTCGACGAACGAGCGAGCCTGGGGCGAGGAGATCGGTTTCACGTGTCCCAGGGGCTCCGCCTTGAACGTCGCAGACCGCGAGGGCGGGATTCTCAGCGACGATGACGGTACAGCCGGTTCGTCCGGTTGGATGAGTCCAGTGGCCGATGGCGAAGCCAGGGATCCCTCCCGTCGTCATGGTCCCTCCTTTCCTACATCGATCGTCAGACCTGGACGTGCCACGTCCACCGGACGACCGAAGAGATGAGCAGCCTCCGCGAGTTCGCGTCTGAACTCGTCCCCGGCCCAGTAATGCGTCACGACGACCCGTCCGACGCCGGCGAGCGCTGCCATGGTTACAGCCTGTCGGAGCGTGAGATGCCCAGTGCGTTCACTCTCGCTGGACGCCTCTGAGAGTGTCGCCTCGATGATGAGCACGTCGGCACCGTGAAGGAAGGGGATGAGAGCATCGTCCCACCCGGTATCACTGGTATACGCCAGTGTGCGCTCGCCGTTCTGGATCCGGATGGCCCAGCAGGGAATCCAGTGGCGGGTAGGGTGGAACGTGACGGACCACTGCGCGAAATTGAGCACGCCAGCCGGGTCGAACTCTGCGATCTCGAAGGTTTCCGTGAA
>JBEPZP010000133.1:0-7089 GCA_041640735.1 Thermomicrobium sp. | reverse complement strand
CATGAGTTTACGAAAAGAGACATCGACGAACCCGACTCCCCGGAGCAGCGTCGCCAGTTCCAGCGCAGTCGGGAAGGCTGCGGTGGACCGGGGCAGGTAGCTGTAGGCATGTCGGTCACCGCTCACCACACCACCGAGCCAGGGCACGAAACGCTGGAAGTAGAGCCGGGCGAGGGGAGCCAACCAGCCTTCGAACGGGGTCGTTTCCAAGATCACCAGCTTGCCGCCGGGGCGTAGGACACGCGCGAACTCGCGGAGCGCTCCCTCGTAGTCAGGCAGGTTGCGGAGGCCGAACGCGATCGTACAGGCATCGACGGTCGCGCTCGGAAAAGGGAGTCGCATAGCGTCGCCGCAGACCAAGAGCACAGTACGGGCGCCCGCGGCGCGGCGCTTGCGATCAGCCAACCGCAACATACCCAAACTGAAGTCGAGGGCGACGACGCGCGGTGCTCCCTGCGCCGCGAGCTCGAACGCGAGGTCACCGGTCCCTGTCGCGATGTCGACGACGAGGGTAGGGCGGTGGACGAGCGCTGCGCGGGCTGCCGCGCGGCGCCACTGCACGTCACGGCCGAACGTCATGAGGCGGTTCATGACGTCGTACCGGCGCGCGATGCGATCGAACATCCGGCGGATCTCAGCTGCCGGTTCGAGGGCTCCCCGCGTGCCCATGCACCCCTCTGTCGTCGAGCCGTCCAATGCGCTGCGAACGCCTACGCTCGGTACCGCATTCGCCGCGGGAAATCCTAACCGAACGCCGCAACCGGCGCATCGGTCGCTGTACCCGGAATGGGAGCCCCTTCCACCGCAGCATCCCGCCCGGCACGCTCTTCCCGTGGTGCGCAGACCGGCCGGAACGCTTCACGCAGCTTGCGCTCTGTCCGACCAGGACGACATGATCCGTTCCGGGGCGAGAACATCGGGTGGTCATGCGCGACGAGACGGAACCCCGCTCCGCAGTCGTCGGCCGGGGACACTCGTCCCACCCCATGTGACCAGCCACTGTCCCTTCTTCCGGCCGCCGCGGTATGCCGACCGGACGCCTGAGCCCGAGTCGGCTGCCTTGACCGACCCTTCGAGATGGGGTACGATCGTGGGCTCTCTCGTGCCCTCGAGAGGTCACCGAGCGACGCGGAGGAGGTTGACAGTGCCACCGGAAAGCGGGCCACGCAGTCAGGTACGCCGGCATCCGGAGCGCGCCGTTCCTGACGAAGCGGCGGAGATCTTCGCGGCCGGGCTGGTCGCTCACGTCGGCTTCGTCGAGGACGGCGAACCTGTGGTCATCCCGATGTCCTATCACTACGATCCGTCCGTTCCGGACCACCTCTACTTGCACGGCTCGCGCGACAGCCGCCTGCTCCGGGTGCTCGCCAGTGGCGCTCCGGTGTGCATCGCGGTCACCGTGGTCGACGGTCTCGTCTACTCGCGGACGGCGTTCAACCACTCGATGAACTACCGCAGCGTGGTCGCGTTCGGTCGCGGACGGGTGATCGAGGACGCTGACGAACAAGTGGCGTGCTTCGCGGCGATGACCCAACGCTATTTTCCCGGCCGGACACTCGGCCGCGACTACGCACCCCCGACTCCGCAGCAGCTCGCAGCGACGGTGCTGGTCGATGTCCGCATCGAAGAGTGGAGTGCGAAGGCACGGCGGGGCGGGCCGCGCGGCCCCTACGACGCCGACCCGGACGCACCTGGCACAGCCGGCGTCGCACCCGTGCCACCAGGTGCTTGACCGTTGCCAGCGTCAACCATCTCCCGGCAACTCGACGGCTTTAGACGGGTTCCCGATGGCGTGCCTCGTGAGCGGTTCGCAGCGCGCGCAGGGTGTTGCGGGCGATGCCGCGCGGTACGCTCACTCCTCGAGCGGCTTGCGACCGCGGAAGCCCGCATCGAGCTCGTGCCAGAAGGCGACAGTCGGCTCATCGACTTTCCAGCAGAGGTAGACCTCGCGCCCGTCGCGCAGACTCGGGAAATCGACGAGCCCCATGTCGAGGTCCTTGACCTCGACGCCCATCTCGTGCAGCGCGCGCACCTTTTCGCGGATGGAGCGCGCGAGCTTCTCGATCTGCCACTCGTACTGCTGGACCCTGTGCGCACTCCCGTTGAGAAAGGCGAGGGGAGCGATCCGCCGGACCTCGTCCAGCAACCGGTCGAGCTCGCGCTTCTCGGTCTGCAGCGCGATGAGGAGGCCGCGGAGACGAGGGACCAGGGCACGAGCTTCTTCGACAGTGAAGTACCGGCGTCGCTGGCGTTCCATGATCGACTCCAGTTGGCTGCGCTCGCACGCGTGCTCCAGCGAATCACGCGCCACGATCCCGCAATCGTTCGACTGGTAAGCGCAGCGCGGCCGCTGCGGCACCACGAGGCCGGCTTGTGAGTTTATCATCGAGTCGAGACAGGGCAGTCGTTCCCGGAGGACCAGTGGCGCGACCGGTGATCGACGACCAGAAGAAGGCGACTCGACAGGACGTCATCGGGCATCTCCTCTTGGCTACCACGGCCGTGCTCTGGGGTTCCTCCTACATCAGTACCCGCATGATCGTCGGCGATGTTCCCCCGCTGCTGCTGGGATTTCTCCGCGGGCTGCTCGCCGTGCTCGTCCTCGGCCTCATCGCGCGGTGGAAACAGGTGCCGCTCCGGATCAGTCGGCGGGATTGGCTTCCGCTCGCCGGGCTCGGTGCGCTGGGGGTCGGCTACTTTTACCTCGGCCTGAACCTCGCCTTGCAGTGGACGACAGCTGTCACCGCGTCGCTCCTCAGTCTCCCTTATCCCGCATTGACGGCGCTCTGTGCGTGGGCGTTCCTGCGCGAGCGGCTCCGGCCGGAGCACATCGCCGGGATCGTGCTGGCCGGTGTGGGTGCCGCTTGGCTGACACTCGCGTCAGCTCAGGACAGTGTGAGCGGTTCCTGGATTGGGAATCTGCTCGCGCTCTCGATCACCGTGGCCTGGACGGTATATACGCTGATAGGGCGTCGAGTACTGCCGCGCTGGTCTCCGTGGACAGCGACGTTTCACGTGATGCTGGCCGGAACGATCCTTTTGGGCATCGGTGCCGGGGTGGAGTCGCTGCACGGCATCGAGCCGCGCTGGACGGCGGAGACCGTGCTCCTCACCTTGTACCTCGGTTTCGTCTGTACAGGTATTGGCTACGCCTTCTGGAACGGCGGGTTACAGGTGGTACCAGCAGCGACGGCGAGCGTCTACATGTACCTGCAACCGCTCACAGTCCTTCTCCTCGCGATCCCAATCCTGGGCGAGCGCCCGACACTGACCACGCTCGCTGCAGGCGGCCTCGTCCTCGTCGGCACTGCGTTGGCGGCCCGACGCAGCGGAGGCGGCTGACCGATTCGGTAGACTGAGACGTCGACGAGCGGCCGAAGGCTGGAGCCGAGCGACGATGGAGGACACGACAGGCGATGGCGAAGCAGAAGACAGCACTGATCACGGGCATCACCGGCCAGGACGGTTCGTACCTCGCTGAATTCCTCTTGGAGCAGGGCTACCGCGTCGTCGGGATGCAACGTCGCTCCAGTACCGAGACGTTGTGGCGGATCGCCCACCTCTTGGACAAGATCGAGCTCGTGCAAGGAGACCTTCTCGACCAACTCTCGCTGATCGAGATCGTCAAGGAATACCAACCGGACGAGGTGTACAACCTGGCAGCGCAATCGTTCGTGCCAACGTCCTGGCAGCAACCGGTCTTGACGGGTGAATTCACCGCCTTAGGCGTGACTCGCCTTTTGGAGGCGATCCGCTTGGTGAAGCCAGACGCGAAGTTCTATCAGGCGAGTTCGTCCGAAATGTTCGGCAAAGCCGTCGAGGTCCCACAGAACGAACGGACACCGTTCTATCCACGCTCACCCTACGGCGTGAGCAAGGTCTACGGGCACTACATCACGATCAACTACCGGGAGAGTTACGGCCTGTTCGCCGTCTCGGGGATCTTGTTCAACCACGAGAGCCCGCGGCGAGGTCTCGAGTTCGTCACACGCAAGGTGACGCATGGGGTCGCCAAGATCAAGCTCGGGCTGGCCAAGGAGCTGCGCTTGGGCAACTTGGAGGCTCGTCGCGACTGGGGCTACGCCCCGGACTACGTCCGAGCGATGTGGTTGATGCTCCAACAGGAGCAACCGGACGACTTCGTGGTGGGCACAGGCAAGACGTATTCGGTCCGGCAACTGTGCGAAATCGCCTTCAGCTGCGTTGGACTCAACTGGGAGGACTATGTCGTGGTCGATCCGGCCTTGTTCCGTCCGGCCGACGTCGACCTCCTCGTGGCTGACGCGACCAAGGCGCGAACGGTGCTCGGCTGGCGCCCCACCGTGAGTTTCGAGGAGATGATCGAGCTGATGGTCGATGCCGACCTGCGCCTCCTGAAAGGAGAGCGCGTCCCGCCCGGGATGGTCGCACCGGCCGTCCGCTCCTGAGCGCCGCCCCGATCGACCAGAGCGCGGGGCACCGCACGGTCGTCGGATGGCTGGGAGTCGAACGACCGAGTCCCACCAGGCCGTTCCGCGTGGCCACCCGACCCGGGCGCTGCTGGCGCGCACGAGGCGAGCAGTGGTCGCGGGCGACCGAGACGACGCAGCCGGAATCGGCTGGAGGTGACGACAGGGGCAACCCACATGCTCGAGGGAGGAACCCATTGACGGATATCGAGGCACGACTCCGCGCCCAGCTCCGAGTCACGCGCCTGGTCGCAGCGTACGTGCCGCTCGGGCTCGCGAACTGGCTCATTCGGCAAGGAGCGCGTCGCGCGACGCTGCCGGAGGGCTTTCGACGGCGAGAAGTGTCCGCGCACGGCGTCCGCTGCGAGTGGGTCATCCCCGCTTCCGCTGCCGACGACCGAGCGATCCTGTACATCCACGGCGGGGGATTCGTCTTCGGCTTGAGCGCACAGCATGTGAGGATGGTCGCTGTCCTCGCCAGCCTCACACAGAGCCCGGCGCTGCTCGTCGATTACCGCCTCGCTCCGCGGTATCCATGGCCAGCGGCCCTCGAGGACTGCCAGACGGCGTTTCGCTGGCTTCTGGCACAAGGTTTCTCCGCCCGGCGCATCGCGGTCGCCGGTGACTCCGCCGGCGGTAACCTCGCGATCGTGCTGGCGATGGCCCAACGCGATGCGGGGGAACCGCTCCCCGCTGCCCTCGCGTGTCTGTCGCCCGTCGGCGACCTCTCCGCGAGCGAAGCACGCGGTCGCGCCCTAACCGATCCGGTCCTGCACCCGCGCGCCATCCGACGGTTCAACCGGGCATACGTCGACGGGCACGATCCACGCCATCCGCTGATTTCGCCGCTGTACGGCGATTGGCACGGTCTCCCGCCGATAGTCCTCCACGCCGGGGAGGACGAACTGCTACGCGACGACGCCGAGCGCATCGCGCGGGCCGCCGAGGACGCAGGCGTCGAGGTCGAGCTCGCCATCTACCCGCGGATGTGGCACGTCTGGCAATTGCACCTGGAGCTACCGCAAGCACGCGACTCGCTCGAGCGCATCGCCGCGTTCCTGCAGCGCCACCTCGAGGACGGGGCACGAAGTACGCCAGCCTAGCACCTCGGGCGCTCACCGCGTCGACACTCTCCCCAGCGCACCGCTCATGGCTGTGGGTTGTCTCGCTCGGGCGAATACCCTACCTGCGAGCGAGGGCGCGCACTCTTTCCCGACGCCACGCTGAGGACTGGTCAGTCACCGCTCCGCGCGGAGCCACGTCGTCGCCGCCCTGAGCCGATACCGTCAACGTGTCGCCGATTCGCTCACCGTTTCGCGCGCAGCGTCAGGCGGTAGCTCCGACGGGCCCGAGACCTCGACGATCTCGGCCTCCGCACCCCATCCAGCCGGTAACCGGGTGACGACCGGCAACCCGACTGCAGTCGCCAGGCTCTGCGCGACGGGATCCGGCGTGACGACTGCGACTTCCACGTCGTGTTCGAAGGCGCTGCGGCTGATGTCTCGGAGAAGCGGCAGATCGCTCCACTGCAGGAGTCCGGGTGGGATGACGAGGACCACGTCGCGTCGCGCGGGTGAGGCGATCCATGTCGGTAAGCTGTACAGGCGGGCACGATCGTCCAGGCTGACGATCTGCCGCGGTGGTGGGTGGCGGAGCTCCTCGAGCACGGTCAGCACGACGATCTTGAGTGCGGCGAGGGTCGGTACTGCGAGGAGCAGCCCGAGGATACCCGCGACACTCGCACCAGCCAACACTCCGAACAGGACGACGACCGGGTGCAAGCGGACGAAATGCCCGACTAACTGTGGAATGACGAAGTGGTCCTCGAGGAGACGCAGAACCAGATAGACCAGCGCGACCACGACGGCGAGTTGCAGCGACGACCACCCGAAGGGCGCACTGCCCTGAGTCAACGCGACGCTGACAGCGATCGCACCGGCCGTCCACGGTCCGATGAAGGGAATGAGTTCCAGGAAACCGGTCGCAACGGCGAGCGCCAGCCGATACTTGACCTGGAGCACCGTGAGCGCGACGTAGGTCGCCGTCGCCATGAGTGCGAAGAGGATGACCTGCGCGCGGATGTAGGCACGAAACGTCGCATCGACCTGGCCCAGGATACGAGCGACGGTGCGTTGATGCCGCCGTGGAGCGAGCGTCCGCAAGCGCGCGACGAGTGCCCGTCCTTGCAGCAAACCGTAGAAGCTGACGAGAAAGAAGACGAACGACTTGATGAGTGCCTCCACAGTCGCCAGGACCAGTGGCACTGCTTCGCGGCTGAAGCGTTCAGCCAGCGACTGGGACGCCGTATCCAGCCGAGCCAAGACGGCACGTGTATCGATGACGACTTCGCCGATGCGGATCTCGGGGGCGCGCGCCACTCGCTGCTCGATCGCCTCCACGACGTCCGGAACGAGACGGATCAGGGACCGGACCTGCGTCTCGAGAGACGGCGCGATCAAGACGCCGAGGAGCGCGAGGGCACCGAACAGGACGACGTACAGGACGAGAATCACGACGATGCGGGGGAGACGGCTCCGGCGCTCAGCCAAGTCGACGAGCGGGTGGAAGAGATAGGCGAACACGGCAGCCACGATGAACGGTGTCAAGATGTGCGCCAGGTGCAGGAGCGCGTAGCCGAGCA
>JBEPZP010000132.1:0-7163 GCA_041640735.1 Thermomicrobium sp. | reverse complement strand
GGAGTGGAAGTTACTCCGCTCATCAAGCCTGAGGATCACTGGCGGGACTTGCCGCGGTGGTACCGGATCGACCACTGAGCGAGCCGGGTCGTCTCTGCTATACTCCCGACATGTGTCTCGCGCGGCACGAGGAGGTCGATAGGATGTTCCCACTCCTGATACCGACGATCGGTTGGCAAGAGCTGCTGATCGTGCTGCTGATCGTGATCGTCATCTTCGGCGCGAGCCGCTTGCCTGAGCTCGGAGGGGCGATCGGTCGCTCGATCAAGGAGTTCCGCGCTTCGGTCAAAGAAGCGGCTCCGGAACGCTCGGAGGAGCGCGCCTAGGTTCTCGTGTTTAGGGATCGTCGCGGAACACCGTGAGCAGCCGCTCCTGTGGCTCACGAGGTTCGTCGAGTACCTCGATAAACGTGATCCGCGACCAGGGGAAGAGGATCGTCGTCACACCCTCAGCGAGTGTCGGCAGCCGCTTGCCGTCACGCCGCCGTGGGTGTTTCAGTACGACATAATTGTCCCGCGGGTCGGGGAGCGCTTCGATTTCGGCGAGGAAGGGATCGTCGTTCACCACGTGCACGATGATGCGGATCATCGATCGTTGCCCTCCGTCCTACCCTCGCAGAGCAAGAAGGCAGAAAACCGGCCGTCCAAGTCACCGATGTACAGCATTCCGGCGTCCACCAGTGGTGTCGATACGACGCCAGCGCCGAGCGTGTCGCGGTGCGAGACCTCACCACTGAGGGAAACGGAGACGAGGTCTCCTTGGCCAGTCGCAACGAGCACTGCCTGACCGACAACTACTGGGTCGCTCGCGATCCGCTGCTCCAGAGAGAGGTGCCAGAGCGTCTGGCCGTTCTCCGGATGCAGCGCGAAGAGATCTCCGCTGTTCCCTGCCACGAGCAGGGCCTCGCCGATGAGGACCGGCGAAGCGACGAAGGCATCGGGTAGCTCGCGGCGCCAGAGCACCGTCCCGGTCGCGCAATCGACGCTGACGACGGTTCCGGTGATCGACGCAGCGATGACGGTGTCTCGGAAGCGAACCGGGCGTCCCCACGTGGGGCCTCCGAGTTCGCAGCGCCAGACGAGGTGTCCCTCGGGGAGTGTCCGCAGGGCGAGCGTTTCGTCGTCCGCTGTCACGACGCCTGCGTCTGCAATGGCGACCGGGGTCGCACGAACCGGGCCCCGTGCTTGCCGTCGCCAGAGCGTGTTGCCTGTCGCGGCATCGAGCGCGTAGATGCAACCGTCATCGCTACCGAACACCACCAGATCGGCGATCACGATGGGGGACGACCGGACAGCACCGGCTGTGCGGTACCGCCACACCAAAGAACCGTCTTGCCACCGCACGGCATAGACGGCCCCGTCGTCGGAACCGAGGATCACGGTGTGATGGTACCGAGCTGGTCGCGTTGCGATCCCTCTTCCCGTCGTGAACAGCCAACGCACCTCACCGGAGCGACAGTCCACCCCGTACACGCGCCCGTCGTACGAGCCGAACACGACGAGTGTTTCGACGCGAAGAGGAGAAGCGCGAACTTCGTCTTGCGTCTGGATCGTCCAGAGCAGTTGGAGCCGCTCGCTGTGCGCCAACGACCGTGGCGGCGAAGGCGATAGCGCCAGGGTCGTACTGGTGCGCTGGTGCGCGAGCTGCACCGATTCCAGCGCGCGCAATGCCTGGGCCATCGTTGCCGCGTCCGGGTATCGTTCTGCGGGATCGTAGGCTAGTGCGCGGAGAATGACGCGCTCGAACCCGGGAGAGAGGTGCGAATTGACGCTCCTCGGAGGCTGCTGGGGAAGGGCGAACGGTGGCAGGTCGCGCGGGTCGATGCCGGTGGCGAGGTGGTAGAGCGTTGCACCGAGGGCGTAGAGGTCACCCCTCGGGTCGGCGATGCCCCGATACTGCTCGGGTGGTGCGTAGCCCTCGGTGCCGATCATGGTCCCGCGGGCACTCGGTTGGAACAGCCGCGCGATGCCGAAGTCGATCAAGACTAACGAGCCGTCCTCACGGAGCATGATGTTCGACGGTTTGAGGTCGCGGAAGACGATCGGGTGCGGTCGCTGGGTGTGGAGAAAGTGTAAGACGTCCAGAATCTGGAGCGCCCACCGGATCAAGACGGGCTCGGGGACCGGCGCGCCGCTCCGCGCGAGATAGCGTTCGAGATCCTCCCCCTCGATGTATTCGAGGACGAGGCAGCAGCGCCCATCCTGGAGGAAGAAGTCGTAGACCTCGGGGATCGCTGGATGGCGCAGTGTGGCGAGGAGACTCGCCTCGCGCTCGAAAGCAGCTTGCTGCAGCTGAGCGAGAGTCGGATCCTCACTGGCTCGCATGACTTTGATGGCGCAGAGACGGTCGACCCGCGGAAAGTGTTCGTCGCGTGCCAGGTAGACGGTACTCATGCCGCCCTGTGCGAGCCGGCGCAGGATGCGGTAGCGAGTGGCGAGGAGCGTTCCTTCCATCGGTGCTCTGCCGTGCGCGCTGCTCCGCAATGAGTCTTCCTCCACGGGTTATAATCGGCGGTCGGACAATGGCTTTGCAGTGGCAGGACGGCGACACATGACGCAACTGGCCGGCGAGTCGGAACGATGGGCAGTCTCGGAGGGCCGGGAAGTCCGACGGCGCTCTCTTCTGTGGGATGTCGCTGAAACGCTGCTCATCGCGCTCGTCCTCTTCGTCGCGATTCGGGGCATCGTTCTGAATTATCGGGTCGACGGCTCGAGCATGGAGCCGACGCTCCACAACGGTGAGATGCTGATCGTCAATCGCCGAGCCTACATGAGCCTGCCGCTGGGGCAATGGTTGTCGTGGGTGCCGGGAATTTCCGTCGATCCGACATGGCGGTGGTACCCGTTCGGCGAGCCGCGTCGCGGCGATATCGTCGTCTTTCGGCCGCCCAATGGTGGACACGAACCGTACGTCAAGCGTATCATCGCCTTGCCCGGTGAACATGTGGAGATTCGGAACGGATTCGTCTACATCGACGGGAAGCGCCTCGTCGAGCCGTATCTGACCGAACCGACGGTGTGGCGTGGGATGACGTTGAATCACGAGTACGTCGTCGAGCCTGGGCATGTCTTCGTCATGGGGGATAATCGCAACAGCTCGAGCGATTCTCGCGTCTTCGGAGGCGTTCCGATGTCATCGATCATCGGCAAGGCCTGGCTCACCTATTGGCCGCCGCAGGAGGCGAAAATTCTGAGTGCTCCGGCGTATGCCTTGGAGTGAGGGTGAGGGCGGTGTAGAATGGGAGTTGACGCAATCAGGACAAGCGGGCGGTGGCGCCGGGGAACGCCCTGTACGAAAACCTGAGCGTGCCGAAGGAAGGTGCAGGGTATGATCGAGACGGTCGTCGACAGCATTCGAGTCAGTCTGGTGACGCAGCATCGAGTGGTCCTCTTGAAGGAGGTCCACGGGGATCGGCATTTGCCGATCTGGATCGGCCCCTTCGAAGCCGAAGCGATCGCCATGGCGCTGCAAGGTATGAAGCCGGCTCGCCCGCTGCCCTACGACCTCTTGCGGACCGTGATCGACGAACTCGGTGCCGAAATCCGCGAGGTCGCGGTGACCGATCTTTCCCAGGAAATCTTCTATGCGCGGATCATCCTGTCGGTCAACGGCCGCACGATCGAAATCGACAGCCGGCCGAGCGATGCGATCGCACTCGCGGTACGAGCGAAGGTACCAATCTATGTCGATGAATCGGTGATGGATCGGGCCGGAGTTCGCCTCGAAGCGGAAGAAGAGGCGGAAAGCGAGGCGGAGCCACCCGAGATCGAGCGCATCGAGTCGGAGGAGCAGATTTCGGAGGCCGATCTCTCGGTGTTCCGCGAGGTGATCGAGTCGCTGGATCTGGATGACCTGGATAAGAAGTAGGCTGACGATGGATGCACGATGGGAGAAAGTCCGGGCGATCGTCCTGAACATGGTGGAGCGGTGTGCCGTCTGTGGCCAGCGCTTCAGCGCGGAGGATCTGCACGCGCTCGGTCGGTCGCGTTCGACCTGGGCTTTCCGTCTGACCTGTCAGTTTTGTGGAGCCTCGAGCTTGATCGCTGCAGTGATCGACGAGGAGCAACTGCGCGAGACTCCGGTCCCCGAGCGAACGGAGCCGGTTACCGAACGGGATGTCGAAGAGATCCGCGCCTTTCTCGAGCACTTCGATGGGGACTTCCAGCGGTTGTTCGGGTACAGCGGCGAAGGCTCGCCGACGCGGAGCGAGTGAGCGAGGTGCGTCGTCACCTGGCGCTCGCTCGCCGTCGTCGCCACTCACGCTCGATCATATCCTCGGGAAACCGCACGAGTTCGTGAGCCATCGAGGGACAGCGGAGATTGTGTTGGTCGATCTTCCGGTTGATCGCTCGCGCAAGTTCGCGGTACCGCCAGGCGAGCCGACGGAGAAGTGCCGCTTGGCCAGGATCGTCCGGATCAGCCGTTTCGACGGCCTGCCAGTATTCGTCCCAAGCGCGGCGGACGAGCTCGCGCTCTCGGTAGATTTCCTTGCGTAACTGGAGCCAATCGGGAAGGAGTTCGTGCTTCTTGAGGAGGCGGTGTGCTGCCCACGCCTCGTGCATGGGCTCGTCGTCCGGTGGCAACGGCTGTCCCTCGCCAGGAAGGTTACGAAAGGCGCCGCGTTCCTGTGCTTCTCGGATCCGTTCTTCGACGAGTCGATCGAGCCAGAACATGCCTCCTCCACCTGTACGATAGTGTACCGCGTCGGACTGGGGCAGGATGGCAGTATACTGGCCTGCAGGGCGGCAGAGGTGGAAGGATCCGAGCAGTGGTGTCGAAAGCGGGACCGCGGCAGCCGATCGACCTAGAACCGCTCCGGGTGATCTTGCAGGAGCGCTTTCGTCCGCGGGATCACGAGGAAGCGTTGGAGCTGATCGTCGGCGCATGTCAAGAAGCGCAGCGGCTCTACGGGTGGGTGTCACCGGAAGCCGCTGAACTCATCGCGGACCATCTCGGCGTCACGATCAATCGCGTGTACGGCTTGCTGACGTTCTATGCGGACTTTCGCACGCGCCCACCGGGGCGGCATTTTCTCTGGCTCTGTTACGGTGCAGCCTGTTACGTCGCGGGAGCGCACCGGTTGGTCGAGCTCTTGCGAAACGAATACCGTATGGACGAGCAGGGGGACCTTCCGGACGGAGTATTGAGCGTCAACGTGTTCAACGGTTGTCTGGGAGTATGCGATTTAGCTCCGGTAGGTCAGCTGGACCATCACGAGTATGTGGGGGGCTTGGATCCTGACGGACTCCGCGGGTTGATCGAGCGCTTGCGGCGCGAGGGATGAGCGGAGGAAGGGCGATGGCGCTGCTCAGCGATCGGAGCGCATTCGAGGCCTACGCGGCAGAGGCGCGGACGAGGTGGGAGAGGCTCTGGGACAGCGACCAGTGGGTGATCTCGGTCGGTATCAGCGAGTGCAGCATCGCGAAGGGGGCGCTGGAGACGTATCGCCACCTCGAGTTGCTCCTGTCGGGACGACATATCCCGGCAGTGCTCAGGCGGGTAGGGTGCGCGGGTTGGTGTTTCGCGGAGCCATTCGTCGAGGTCAAGCTACCTGATAGTCCGCCCATCGTTTACGGCTGGATCACCACTGATCGCGTCCCGGAGCTCATCGAGGGACTTCGCCGCGGAGACCTCCACGCGGAATGGGCTCTCGGCGTGCGTGCCGACGAGCCGTGGCAAGGCATCCCGCCGCTCGGTGAGCACCCGTTCTTGCGACTCCAGCACCGAGTGTTGTTCGAGCATGCTGGCGTGATCGATCCCGAGTCGATCGAGGACTATATCGCAGTCGGTGGCTACCGCGCGTTTCTGAAAGCATTGTTCGAAATGACGCCGGAGGAGGTTGTCGCGGAAGTAAAGGCCTCCAACCTGCGCGGACGGGGCGGCGCAGGTTTTCCGGCCGGTATCAAGTGGGAAAGCGGCCGGCGCACTCCGGCGCGGCCGAAGTACGTCGTCGTCAATAGCCACGAAGGTGAACCCAATGTCTTCAAAGACCGCAGGCTTCTGGAAACGAATCCGCACCTCGTCTTGGAAGGACTGCTGATCGGGTGCTACGCCCTCGAGACGCCCTACGGGTACAACTTCATCGGCGGCGAACATGCCCTGGCGCTGCGCCGTTTCCAGCGAGCGGTGGAACAGGCGTACGAAATCGGGCTGCTCGGGGAGAATATTCTCGGTACCGGCTTCTCGTGTCACATCCGCGTCCGTACGGGTGGCGGTGCCTATATCTGCGGCGAGGGATCAGCCCTCATGTATGCCATCATGGGGCAGCGTGGACAGCCGCGTACCAAGCCACCGCGGTCGGTCGAGGAGGGACTGTGGCGGCGGCCGACGGTACTCAACAACGCCGAAACATTCGCCTGTGTTCCGGGCATCGTCCGCAATGGCGGAAGCTGGTTTGCTGGCCTCGGCACCAAGGAGAGTAGCGGGACCAAGCTGATCACGATGCAGGGCCCTGTGCGCTACCTGGGCGTCGCTGAGGTCGAACTCGGCCTGACGATGAGACAACTGATCTTCGACGTGTTCGGTGGCATGCGTCCCGGTTATCGGTTCAAAGGGGTGCAGACCGGCGGTGTTTCTGCTGGGCCGCTCAGGGAGGAAGAGTTGGATGTCCTTGTCGATTTCGACTCGCTGACTCCGCTCGGGGGCATGCTCGGGTCAGGCGGTTTCGTCGTCTTCGACGACTCTGTCTGTGCAGTCGACTTCGCGCGGTATCTCGTCGCCTTCAGTCGTTACGAGTCGTGCGGAAAGTGCACACCGTGCCGTCTCGGGACTCCAGCCTTGGTCGAAATTCTGGATCGTATACGGAACGGATACGGGCGCCCGGAGGACCTCGATATCATTCAGTATGCGAGTAAGCACATCATCGAGCTCTCGCTCTGCGGGTTAGGCCAGGTCGCGCCGATGCCGCTCCTCGGTATGCTCGAACGTTTTCGCGAGGAGTTCATCGAACACATCACCGAACGTCGTTGCCGTGCGGCAGTGTGCCCGCTGAGTGTTCCAGCGACCGTCTAACCGAAGGGGACGTGGGAGCTGCGGTGGCACCGCGACTCCCACGTCTTCGGACGGTCGATGCATTACTGCAGTGAAACGCTTTGTCCGTGACCAGTCTCGCGTGCGCGGCGTACCGCTTCCGCAGCGACCGCGAGGTCTTGGACTGCGTTCCC
>JBEPZP010000131.1:0-7169 GCA_041640735.1 Thermomicrobium sp. | reverse complement strand
CCGACTCCGGGGGCGTTTCCAACGCCCCGCGATCGAGGTAGACTCGCAACATGGCCTGGATCGCCATGCTGCGGTACGCCCAAGCCGGAAGCCGCCGGAGATGGGCGATGAACGCCTCGAAGCCCGCCTCGCGGTGCTCGGGCCGGAACGGGTCGAACGACATCAGGAGCTCTTCGACATAGTAGAGCAAACGCCCCGAGAACCCGAGAAGGGTATCGAGATCGTGCTCCCATTCCGTCCCGAGCGCTTTGCGCGCTTCGACCAGCCAACGCTCGAACCGTCGTCCGTCGGTCGCCCGAAAGACCAGCGAGATGACCGAGGTCAGATCGAGCGGCACCGAAATTGCGACATCCAGCTTGAGCGCCGGCCGGCCTACCAGCAACTCGCCCATACCCGCTGGCCCGGCCTCCTCGATATCGCGATATCACGATAGCATGGAGTCGCTCGGCTGTCAACCCCCTTTAGGACGAATGTGTCCGCCTCTCTCCTGCTGCGGCGACGGTGCCACAGCTCTTACCCGCTACGCCTCCTCGCTCTCTCTTTTCGGCCAGCCGGTGCGAATTCTCCAGACCTCTGCTGCCAGCGGAGCCGCCGAAAACAGCGCTGCTGCGCACCGGCTTGGCAACCGCACCCATCTCTCGTACACTGTGCCACGTTCGGTCGCCGAATCGGCGACCGATGCGCTGGATAGAGCGGGAGAGATAGAGCGGGAGAAGGGAGAGACGAGAGAATGGAACGTCTGACGCGCCGTCGCTGGCTCGCCGTAGCAGCCGGCGCCATCACGGTGTCAGCCAGCGCACTTTTGGCCAGCTGCGGTGGCGAGAGCGTGACGCCCACCCCACGGGCAGAAGCCACACCCACACAGGCCAGCGCTAGTTCACCGACCGCTGCAACGTCCCCGGCCACACCGACTGCGACGCCGACCACTGCGACGCCGATCCCGACGGTCGGTGCCGCCAGCACCGTCAAAGCGCGCATCGCGCTCACCGCGAGCGACGCGGCATTCCTGATCGCACTCGACCAGGGGATGTTCCAAGAGGCCGGAATCACCGTCGAGCTCATCACGGCGACGCTCGATCCCGGTCAAGCGATCTCGCTCCTCGGCGCCGGCCAGCTCGACCTCGTAGGAGGCGGCATCAGTGCGGCCCTGGTCAACGGCATCAAGCAAGGAGTCGCGCTCAAGATCGTGGTCGCGCAGACCGTGATTACCGAGGACTTCGGAAACTTCCATGTCATCGGCGTCCCCAAGTCACTGGCCGAATCGGGAGAAGTCCGCGAGGTCGCCGACCTCCGCGGGCGGCAGATCGCTCTCCTTACCAGTGGCGGGGGCGATGTCCTCGAGACGAAAAAGGTATTGGCCCAGCACGGCTTGAGCCTCCAGGATGTCCAGATCCAGACACTCCGCGCACCTGACGTTCCGGCTGCGCTCCAGAACGCAGCCGTCGCTGCCGGCTTCCTGATCGAGCCGTATGTGACGATCGCCCTCGAGCAACTCGGCGCAGCCCAGGCACTCGTCGATGGCCCCGCCATCGCGCAGGCAGCCGGCATCGGCCTGCCGCTCAACGTGCTGTCCTTTGGTCCGCGGCTGCTCGAGGACCGAGCGCTCGCGGTGGCTTTCCTGGCAGCTTATCTGCGCGGCGTCGCCTGGTACTTCGAGCGCAGCGGCGACGCCACCAAGCGCCAGGAGATCGCCGAGGTGCTCAAGAAGTACACACCCCTCAAGGACGACCAGCTCTATGCTCGCATGACGTGGCCACCGATCGCCCGCGACGGTCGTTTCCAAATCGCCTTCCTGGAGGAATACCAGGCACTCTGGACCGAGCTCGGTCAGATCAAAGAAACGATCTCGGTCGACCAGCTGGTCGACTTCAGCTACTTGGACGAAGCAGCTCGACAGGTGTGATGGTGGTCGGAGAGGACAGCGGCGTGACCACCGTCCCAGGTACCCGCATCGAACGCTACCATGCAGCGACCCCGGAGACGCTCCGCGTCGACCTCTGTGTCGTCGGCGCCGGTATGAGCGGGGTGGCGTGTGCCGTCACGGCAGCACGGCTCGGCCTCCGGGTGGCGCTGCTGGACGCCGCGCCGTGGGTCGGTGGCCAAGCGGTGGGCGTCCCCATCGGCACTATCGCCGGACTGTTCTCCTGTGGCCCAGAAGACGAGCAGGAACTCCTCACCCCTCTCTTCGCCGAAGAACTCCTGGCGCAGCTGAGCCGACGCGGTGCGGCGTGGCCGATGTACTCGCGTCGCGCGCGCACGACGATCGTGGTCTACGACGAGGGCGAACTCGAGCGCGTGTTCGAGCACATGCTCGTCGCGGCCGGGGTGGAGATCATTCCCGGCGCAGTCGCGCAGACCGTCGAGCGCGAAGGAGACCGCATCTTGGCGGTCTCCTTCGCCACTCGTTTCGGTCCTCTTCTCGTCCAGGCGCCGTGGTATATCGACGCCTCGGGCGACGCGGCGTTGTGCTGGCTAGCCGGAGCACCCTGCCGGGTCAGCGAGACACCAGTCTACGGCACCCAGATGGCGATCCTCGAGCACGTGGCGCTGCCCGACGAGCGCGCCGCTGCTGTCGCTGTCGCGCGGCGTGCGGAGGAGCTGCTCGCCTCGTACGCCGAGGCGTACGGGCTCACCCGTCGCGACTCACGCGTCTTCCCCCTGCCGCAACGAGGACTGGCCATCCTGAACGCGACGCACCAGGAAACACCGCTCCATCCCCGTGCGTTTTGGCGCGCCGCCTGGCCGGCCCGGGCTGCGGCGGAGCGAGCAGCTCGCCTGCTCCGCGACCACTATCCGGAGGTCTTCGGTCAGGCACGGTTGCGCCGGTTGGGCCTTCCCGGCATCCGCCAGACCCGCACCATCGTCGGGCACACGACCCTCACCGTGGAGGACAGCGTGAGCGGCCGGCGGTTTCCCGACGCCGTCGCACGGGCAGCGTGGCCGATCGAACTGCACGATTCCGCCGCTGACTACCGCTGGCAGCCCTTCCCGGATGGACACGCGTACACTGTCCCGTTCGGCGCCCTGCTTCCCTTCGAGCTCAGCAATGTCTTGGCCGTCGGTCGCTGCCTCGATGCCGACCCGCTGGCACTCTCCAGCGTCCGCGTCATGGGGCCCTGCCTCGCCATGGGTGTGGCGGCGGCGCACGCTGCGTCCCTCGCACTCGATTCGGCACGGAGCTTTTCCGACGTCGACCTCGCGGTGCTCCAGGATCGGCTCGCACCCAACCTGGGTCGCCGCTGAGCCGCCGCTGCCCGAGGGATCTCCCCGCTGCGCAGCGGCTCCCGCCACGTGCCGATTCGCCCGCATCGTCCCCGCTCTTTGCTGCTCCTCTTCATAGCTGAACCGTCGATCGGATCCGATTCGGCGGAAAACCGTGACCTGCGTTCAACATATCGGAACTTCGTGCTTGCAGAAGTCGTCCGATAACCCGTATACTAGACATCGGGACCCGCCGGATACAACGGAATCATGACGAGGCCATCAGGCCACGGAGGTACGTCATGGCTGTGACTGCTACCACCCGGCCGTTCACCGGCGAGGAGTACCTGGAGAGCCTCCGCGACGGGCGGGAAGTCTACGTCTACGGCGAGCGCGTCAAGGACGTCACCACTCACCCCGCTTTCCGCAACGCCGCCCGCATGGTGGCACGCCTCTACGACGCCCTGCACGATCCGGCCAAGCAGGACGTCTTGACGGTCGAGACCGACACCGGCAACGGCGGTTTCACTCACCCCTTCTTCCGCGCCCCCCGCTCGGTGGAGGATCTCCTCAAAGCCCGCGACGCCATCGCCGAGTGGGCCCGCATGACCTACGGCTGGCTCGGCCGCAGTCCCGACTACAAGGCCAGCTTCCTGGGCACGCTCGGAGCCAACGCCGCCTTCTACGAGCCGTTCAGCGAGAACGCTCGCCGCTGGTACAAGCTCGGCCAGGAACGGGTCCTCTACTGGAACCATGCCATCATCAACCCGCCGGTCGACCGCAACCGCCCACCCGATGAGGTCGGTGACGTCTACATGCACGTCGAGCGCGAGACCGACGGCGGCATCTACGTCTCGGGCGCCAAGGTGGTCGCCACCGGCTCGGTCCTGACCCACTACAACTTCATCGCCCACTACGGCCCGCTGCCCATCAAGGACAAGAAGTTCGCCCTCATCTTCACCGTCCCCATGGACGTCCCTGGCGTCAAGCTGATCAGCCGGCCGAGCTACGAGTACACCGCCGCCGTCATGGGCAGTCCGTGGGACTATCCGCTCTCGAGCAGGCTGGACGAGAACGACGCCGTCTTCATCTTCGACAACGTCTTCGTCCCCTGGGAGAACGTCTTCGTCTACGCCGACGTGGAGAAGGTCAACAACTTCTTCCCCGCCTCGGGCTTCATCCCCCGCTTCACCTTCCACGGCTGTACCCGCTTTGCCGTCAAGCTCGACTTCATCGCCGGGGTCCTGCTCAAGGCGGTTGCCGTCACCGGGACCAAGGACTACCGGGGGGTGCAAGCCCAGGTCGGCGAGGTGATCGCCTGGCGCAACCTCTTCTGGGCCATCACGGATGCCATGGCTCGCCACCCGATCCCCTGGACGGATGGCTACGTGCACCCGAACCTCGAATACGGCATGGCCTACCGCGTGCTGGCACCGACCGCCTGGTCGCGCGTCCGCCAGATCATCCTCGACACTGTGGCCAGCGGCCTCATCTACCTCCCCAGCCACGCGCTGGACTTTGCGAACCCGGCCGAGCGCCCCTACCTCGAAAAGTATGTCCGGGGGAGTGGCGGCGTCGATGCCCACGACCGGGTCAAGCTCATGAAGCTGCTCTACGACGCGACCATCTCGGAGTTCGCGGGACGACACGAGCTGTACGAGCGCAACTACGCCGGTAACCACGAGAACATCCGCCTGGAGTGCCTCGTCGTCGCCGAAGCGGTCGGCACCGCCGAGCGGATGCGTGGGCTCGCCGAGCAGTGCATGGCCGAGTACGACCTGGACGGTTGGCTCGCACCGGATCTCGTGAACAACGACGATGTGAGCTGGGTACTCAAACGCTTCCTCGAGCAGCAAGGATGACCGTAACGACCAGCCGGACGGTTCCGGCGGGTCTCCCGTCCGGTCGGTCGTTCCGGCAGGAGGAGCAACGAGCCGAACGCAGGGGTCGGCACCCACGCGGGCGGAAACGCCCCAGGAGTTGGTCAGCAGCACGCTGCAGTGGGAGGGAGTCCCATGAGCACGAACGGCTATCCGGAACCGATCTTCGATGTCGCCCAACTCGCCCACGTCGAGATCTACACACCCGATCTCGACGGTACCCTCTGGTTCTTCAAGGACCTCCTCGGCCTCGAGGAGACCGAGCGGGTCGGCGACTCGGTCTACCTGCGCGCCTACGAGGACTGGTACCACCACACCCTCAAGGTGACCAAGCGGGAAATGCCCGGGCTGGGGCACGTGGCCTGGCGCACCACCTCGCCGCAGGCACTCGAGCGCCGGGTCAAAGCCTTGGAGGCAGCCGGGCTCGGTGACGGCTGGATCGAGGGGGACCGCGGGCATGGCCGGGCCTACCGCTTCCACACCCCCGACGGCCACCCGATGGAGCTCCTCTGGGAGGTCGAGTACTACAAGACCCCAGCCGAGGCCAAGACCAAGCTGATCAACCGGCCGCAGCGCCGCCCGCTACGCGGGGTGCCGGTCCGCCGCATCGACCACGTCAACCTCTTGGCCAGCGACGTGACGCAGAACAAGCAGTTCATGATGGACGTCCTGGGCTTCCGCCTGCGCGAGCACATCCTCTTGAACAACGGCCGCGAGGCAGGGGCGTGGCTGTCGGTGAGCCCGCTGGTGCACGAGATCGCCTTCATGATGGACCAGGCCGGCGGCAAGGGACGGTTCCACCACGTCTGCTACTGGTACGGCTACCCGCAGCACCTCTCCGACATCGCCGACGTCTTCAGCGAGGTCGGCATCAAGATCGAGGCCGGACCGGGCAAGCACGGAATCTCGCAGGCCTACTTCATGTACGTCATCGAGCCGGGCGGCAACCGGGTGGAGCTCTTCGGCGACGCCGGCTACTTGATCTTCGACCCGGCCTGGCAGCCGATCACCTGGCGGGAGGAAGAGCTGGACAAGGGGATCATCTGGTTCGGCTCGCCACTGCCAGCCGAGTTCTTCCTCTACGGCACCCCACCGGTCGAGGCCGCCGAACCGGCTCGCGCCGACGACTAGCCGCACCGTCAGGCTGGCGGGGGAACCCCGCCAGCCTTTTTCACCCTCTGTCGCCAGACACGCAGTAGTAACCCGAGAGACAGCGACCGATCATCGTCGGTGTGTGTCGGTCGAATGCATCCACGTCCAGTCGGGTCGATGAATCGTGCGTCCGAGCAGCATGGATCTATGCCTGAGAGCCCCCTCACGGCAGCTGGCCAGTGCTGTACGGGCTGCGCTCTCACGGCTGTTCACCTGCTCTGTGCCCCTGCTGACGCCTCGCCTCTCGTCGGCCTCGAACAGCGACGATCCCTGCCGAGTGAGGAGCTGTCCACGGGCCATCGAACACCTCCGACCTCGATCGATCGATACTCCCACTCGGCTCCGTCTCCTACTCAGTCGATATCGCGCACGGTGCGTCCGTCGGAGTGGTACCGCATCCTCGAATCCACCGCGACTCACCGGTTCTTCGGTGGTGGCGGGGCAGCACCTGTATCCCTCTTCCTGCGGATGCCTGGGGTTCGCTGAAGACGAGATCTCGCGGTACGCTTAGTCGGGAAGGAGATGAGGGAGTTCGACCATGCCGTTCTTGGAAGTCCTGGTCGCACGCGAGGAGCCGCTCCCCGCCGAGCGCAAGCGGGCATTCGCCCAGGAAGCTATCGAGATCTTCCGCGAGGTGCTCGCGACACAGCCAGGGCGGTTGCGCCTCGCCTTCTACGAACTCCGCCCTGAAGACACGCTGGCGATCGTCGATGAGCCGCCAACCGAGCGCACCGGTGCGGCACAGGGCGCGCAGCCGTAGCGCGGAGGGCGACACTCGATCCAGCGACGCTACAGTCTCGAGGACCGCAGCGCAACCCGTGCGCACGAGCGCTGGAGCGCCCGGCGCCGCACGGTACCAGGAAGTTGCCCCCGATAACCGGTCAGCCCGCGGAGCCGAGCAGGCACCGATACCGCTGCGCTCGGAGCATGAGCCAC
>JBEPZP010000130.1:0-7274 GCA_041640735.1 Thermomicrobium sp. | reverse complement strand
AGGAGGCCTTCCGGGCTTGGGGTTGGCGCATCCCGTTCCTGCTGTCGCTCGTCCTGGTCGTGATCTCCCTGCATGTCCGACTGCGGCTGCAGGAAACGCCGATGTTCGCCGAGCTCAAGGCAAAGCGCGCCGTAGTGCGGAATCCGTTGAAAGTCACCTTCACAGGTGAAAACCTGCGTCGGGTGTTGATCGCGGCTGCCGTCTCGTTCGGACAAGCGGTGGCCTGGTACACGGCGATCTTCTGGGCGGTTTTCTTCCTGCAGACCGCGCAGAAGCTCGACCTGATCACGACCTACAAGATCCTCCTACCAGGGTTGATCCTGGCACCTGTGCTGCACGTCTTCATGGGGTGGTTGTCCGACTGGATCGGTCGGAAGCCGATCGTGCTCAGCGGGTTCGTGCTGGCTATCGTCGGCTTCTACCCGTTGTACACGCTCCTGGGCCGGTTCGCCCGCCCGGATGACCTGCAGTACTGGCCGGCCGCGCTGACCGTGATGGTGATGATGGTGATTCCAGCGATGGTGTGGGGGCCGCTCCCGGCGCTCCTGGCGGAGTACTTCCCGACGCAGATCCGCTACACCTCGCTCGGTGTGGTGCAAAACGCGGCGAACGGCTGGGGCGGGGGCTTGGTGCCCTACGTGACGACCTGGGTGCAGACGGCTACTGGCAACCTGATGTGGGCGCTGGTCTATCCGATCGCGCTGCCGCTGCTGGGGTTGATCGTCGGCCTGCTCTTCCTGCCGGAGACGTCCCGCCAGCGGCTCTGGGAGCAGCCGGGAACGGCAGTCGCGACCGGCGAGGGAGAATAATTGCGACGCGGAACCTGACGAGAGTCCGACTCGGTGACCGGGCTCCAGCGCTCCGGTCACCGAGCCAATCGCACCACGAACACGAAAGGGGGAGCCGTGCGGATCGAGATGCAGCCCTTGTTCCAACGCCTCTGGTCGCGACCCCAGTGGGAAGGCTTGCCGCCGTACCGGTCACTCTTGACACCGCTCATGTTGCTCGAGCGGACGTTGCACGTCTTCCCCGACAAGGTCGGCATCGTGGACGGTCAGCGTCGCTTGACGTACCGCGAGTTCGGGGAACGCGTCTATCGACTGGCGAGCGCGCTGCGCAACCGTGGCCTGGCGGTCGGCGACCGTGTGGCGGTGCTGTGCCGCAACAGCTTGGAGGCGCTCGAAGCGCACTTCGCCGTCCCGCAGATGGGGGGTATCCTCGTCCCGATCAACGTGCGTCTCTCGAGCGAAGAGATCCGGTACATCCTCGAGCACTCGGGAGCGCGGGCGCTCATCTTGGACGGGGCGCTGAGTGGTCTCGTCGAGCCGATCCGGCAGGCGTTGCCGGAGCTTCGTTTGGTGGTCTGGACCGATATCGACTCGCGGCACGGGGATGTGGCACCGGAGCGCTCGCCCGTCTCTGATCTGGAGTACGAAGCGCTGTTGGCTGAGGGTTCACCGGAACCATCGGTCTATCCGCTGCGTGACGAGGAAGAGGTGCTCAGCATCAACTACACGAGCGGGACGACGGGGCGTCCGAAGGGCGTGATGGTGACGCACCGCGGAGCGTACCTGAACGCGCTCGGGGAGATCATCGAGGCGCGCTTGGTGCCGGAGAGCGCCTATCTGTGGACGCTCCCCATGTTCCACTGCAACGGTTGGTACTTCCCCTACGCGGTGACCGGCATCGGCGCAACGCACGTGATCTTGCCCAAGGTCGATCCAGCTCGGATCTATCAGCTGATCGAGACGGAAGGGGTGACCCACTTCTGCGGAGCGCCGACCGTCCTCATCATGCTCCTGCAAGGACGGCCGAGCCCGGACTATCGCTTCCCGCGGCCGGTGACGGTACTGACGGCCGCCGCGCCGCCGGCGCCTGCGACGATCGCGCAGATGGAAGCGATGGGGGCGCGCATCGTCCATGTCTATGGGCTGACGGAAACGTACGGCCCTCACATCGTGTGCGAGTGGCACGAGGAGTGGGACAGCTTGCCGCTCGAGGAGCGGGCGCGGCTCAAGGCGCGGCAGGGGGTGGGGTACATCCACGCTCCCGAGCTCCGCGTCGTGGACGACGAGATGCGCGACGTCCCGGCCGATGGCCAGACGCTCGGCGAGGTCGTCATGCGCGGCAACAACGTGATGAAAGGGTACTACCGCGACGAGGAGGCGACGGCCAAGGCGTTCGCCGGTGGCTGGTTCCACTCAGGCGATCTCGCCGTCATGCATCCCGACGGATACATCGAACTGCGTGACCGCAAGAAGGACATCATCATCAGCGGGGGAGAGAACATCTCGACGATCGAAGTGGAGCGTGTCCTGTACCAGCATCCGGCGGTCCTCGAGTGTGCCGTCATCGGGATCCCGGACGAAAAGTGGGGCGAGGTGCCCAAGGCGTTCGTGGTCTTGAAGCCCGGCATGCAGGCGACACCAGAGGAGCTGATCGCCTTCTGCCGCGAGCGGATGGCGCACTACAAGTGCCCGAAGCAGGTGGAACTGGTCGATAGCCTGCCGAAGACGTCGACCGGGAAGATCCAGAAGTTCGTCCTGCGCGAACGCGAGTGGGCTGGGTACGAGAAGCGTATCCACTAGCGAGGGCTTGGGGCCCGAACCGCCAGGGGCGGCAGGTGCCTCCCTGGTGATCCGATGGCAAGGGGTTCGGGTCGGCCTGGATGGGGTAGGATTGGCGAAGAGACGCAGGTGTTCGGCAGCAGCACAGGGCCGGGCACGAGAGGCATCGAGGAGGCAGGAGCCTTGACGACGGAACGCGATCCTTTCCGCGAGTACGCGATCGAAACATTGGCGGTACACGCTGGCCAGGCGCCGGACCCCGCGACCGGTGCCCGAGCGGTACCGATCTATCAGACGACGTCGTTCGTCTTTCACGATGCTGATCACGCATCGCAGCTCTTCAACCTCGACGAACCGGGGCACATCTACACGCGTATCAGTAACCCGACGGTGGAGGTGTTCGAAAAGCGGGTCGCCTATCTCGAGGGGGGTGTCGCCGCGGTCGCGACCTCGAGCGGTCAGGCGGCCACGACGCTCGCTATCCTGAACATCGCGCGGGCCGGTGACGAGGTCGTGGCGAGCAGCAGCCTCTACGGAGGCACAGTCGCGTTGTTCGCCAATACATTGTCCGATCTCGGCATCACCGTGCGGTTCGTCGAACCCTCGGATCCGGAGAACTTCCGCCGGGCGATCACCGAACGGACGAAGTGCATCTACGCCGAGACGATCGGCAACCCGCGCCTCGATGTCCTGGACATCGAGGCAGTGGCGAAGATCGCCCACGAGCATGGTATCCCGCTCATCGTCGACAACACCTTCGCGACCCCGTACCTGTGCCGGCCGATCGAGTGGGGTGCCGACATCGTGGTGCACTCGGCGACCAAGTGGATCGGCGGGCACGGCGTCGCTATCGGCGGCGTGGTCGTCGACTCCGGGCGCTTCGATTGGGGGAACGGGAAGTTCCCACGCTTGGTCGACCCGGATCCCGGCTACCACGGCATCTCGTACTGGAAGGACTTCGGGAGCCTCGCCTACGTGACGAAGCTCCGTGCACACATGATGCGCGACGTCGGCGCCTGCATGAGCCCGTTCAATGCGTTCCTCCTGCTCTTGGGGCTCGAGACGCTGCACGTGCGGATGGATCGCCATTGCGCCAATGCGCTGGAGATCGCCCGCTGGCTGGCGGACCACCCGGCGGTCGCGTGGGTGGCGTATCCTGGGTTACCCGACCACCCGTCGCACCACCTGGCACGCAAGTACTTGCGTGAAGGCCGCTACGGCGCGGTGGTCGTCTTCGGCGTCAAGGGGGGTATGGAGGCCGGTATCAAAGTCATCGACTCGGTGGCGTTGTGGTCGCACTTGGCGAACGTCGGCGACGCTAAGTCGCTGATCATCCATCCGGCGAGCACGACGCACCGGCAGCTCACGCCGGAGCAGCGGGTCGCCGCTGGTGTCGGTGACGACCTGATTCGACTAGCGGTCGGTATCGAGCACGTGGAAGACCTCAAGGCAGACCTCGACCGCGCCCTGCGGGTCGCGACCGGCCTGGCGCCCGCGGGCGATGGACGGACGCGCGACGAGACGGCGCGGGTGGTCGTGAACGATGAGCAAGTGATCCGCTCGGTCTGCACGCGGGCCTTCGTCGACGAGGACGGGGTGCGCCGGCCGCTGGTACTCGCGATCGTGGGGCTCTCCAACGATCCAGCTCGGCCGAGCTATCGGGTCGCCCAGAAGCTGAAGCGGCTCGGATACCGGATCATCCCCGTCAATCCGTTGGTCCAGGAGGTGCTCGGCGAACGAGCGTATGCGAGCCTCGGCGAACTGCCTTTCCGGGCGGACGTCGTGGTGGTGTTCCGAGCGAGCGAGCATGCACCGGCGATCGCACGGGAGGCGGTCGCGCACGGGGCGCGTGTCCTGTGGCTGCAGGAAGGTGTCGTGAGCCCGGAGGCAGCACGCATCGCGACCGAAGGCGGCCTGGCGGTCGTGATGAACCGGTGCATCTACAAGGAGGCGCAGCGCTGGCGCGGGCACGCCAAGACGTTCCGACCCGATGACGTGGATCGGGAGCTGGTCAGTGCTGGAGCGGATGGCCACGCGGGTGAGCCGGCTGACGACTGACCGGGACGGTGACCTGGCGCCGGAAGGGGGTTGGCTATGACAGCGACCGAGCTCGGAACCTATCGCTACATCCTGACTGAGGTGCGGGATGGCATCGCAGTCGTCACGATGACCCGTCCGGAGAAGCGAAACGCGCTCTCGATCGCCCATATGCAGGAGCTGACCGATGCCTTCCGGCGCATCGGCGAGGACCGCGAGATCGCCGTCGCCATCCTGCGTGGTGCCGGCCCGGTGTTCTGTGCCGGTCATGATCTGAACGAGCTCGCCAGCTGCGATGCAGCGACAGCGCGGCAGATTTTCCAGGTCTGTACGACTCTCATGCAGACGATCCGCGGCATTCCGCAGCCGGTGATCGCGCAAGTACAGGGTGTGGCCACCGCGGCTGGCTTCCAGCTCGCCGCGACGTGCGACTTGATCGTCGCCGCAGCGGGCACGCGGTTTCAGACGCCAGGAGTGAAGATCGGGTTGTTCTGCTCCACGCCGATGGTCGCCGTGAGCCGCGTGCTGCCGCCGAAGAAGACGTTCGAACTCCTCGTGACCGGTGAGCCGATGACGGCCGAGGAGGCCGCGCAGCTGGGGATGGTGAACCGCGTCGTGCCCCTCGAGGAACTCGAAGCGGCAACGTGGGAACTCGCGCGTCGGATCGCGTCGGCGAGCCGGTATGTCGTCGGTCTCGGCAAGCAGGCGTTCTACCGCCAGTTGGAGCTGCCGGAGCACCTCGCCTATGCCTACGCCATGGAAGTGATGGCGCTGAACGCATTGGCCGAGGACGCACGCGAGGGTATCTGCGCGTTCTTGGAAAAGCGCCCGCCCGAGTGGCGCCACGCCTAACGTGTGTGCTGCGACGAGCAGGCCGGTGGAGTCGCCGTACTGACTCCGCTGGCCTGCTCGTCCGTGGACGCCTCGCCGCTGTGCCTGTTTTCCGTTGATTCGCCGAGAGGCTCATCAGAGTTCCTGATGGGCGATTGAGGAGTTGCGACTCGCCCGCCCGGTCCGGCACCAGCAGTGTCCCTTGGACAGGGTGGTGCTGGAACTGGGCTGAGGGGGTTGACGGAGGCTGACCAGAGAGGTACACTGGTCGCGTACGTACTCGTGTACATTCACATTCAGCGCCGGAGGCGGGCTTTGGGACGAATGGCCTAGAGCGTGTCGTGGCCCGGCTGCCGAGAATCATACATAAACGGACGAGTCCTGCCGGAAGAACGAGGAACGGGCGATGGTGTCCCAGGAGCACCTGCTCAAGCAGTGGCCGATTACGATTTTCCGTGATCCCTGCAGTGTCGACGAGCGTCCCCGCTGGGTTGCGGTCGCCTGCGAGCCGTCGCAGTTGCCGGCGGAGGCGGCGAACTCGTGCCTCGTCCTGCAGTACTGGCGGCGGCAACTCCGTTGCCCACCGCTCGCGCAAGGAGAGACACCGGATGCTGCACTGGCGAATCTCTTGGCGACGTTGAGCGCTGCGGGAGAAGGGTAACCGAAAGGGGTGGAGCCATGGGTGAATACCGCGAAGCACTGACGATCGTTCTGAACGCTGTCCGCTCCGCCGGACTCCCGCTGACCGGGTGGTGCCTCGAACGTGATCGTGTCCACTTCTTGTTGACGGGTGGCACCACTGTGACGCTCTCCCTCGAGCGCTTGTTGGTCGGTTCCCCGAGTACCGTCGTGGCGGAACTCCTGAATGCGGTCGGGTGGCGGACAACGCCGGTGACGGTGCGGCCGATGGAGGAGATCGTCGAACTGGCGCCACAGCAGTTAGCATGCTTGCGCTTCCTGCACTGGTTGGTGAGCACGGGGCGGCTCGCCGGTGACACGGAGCGTCCGCGGGCAGAATACGCGACGGCCCCTTGACGTGGGCTCGCCCTTCCGACCTCGTTCCGGTATCCTTCGCCCGAACGGAGGTCGGGATCGAAGTGGAAGGCGGGCGAGGTGGTTCGTGGTTCCCGTTCGTGCTGGATCCGACCACCGAGGCTTGGCGTCGGGCGATCCTCCGGGCTGTGATGGCGGCGGCGCAGGAGCGGCTCTGCCGGACGTTCCCTGTCCCCGAGCGTATCGAAGCGTTTCGCAGCCTGCCACTCCTCCGGCGCTGGACGGTGTTGATCGGTGCGCCGACCTCGCTCGAGGGGCTCGCGCGCGCACGAGCTACACTCGTGCGCATACCGGAAGTCGTCACCTGCCGCCTCGAGGACGTGAGTAGCCAGACGCTGCGCCTGGCGCTCCTGACGGTCGACCTCGAACGGGACGAGGTCCGGGGGCTCGTCCAGCAGTGCCTGGCGTGGAGCGGCTGTCTGCTTCCCGTCGAGGTGCTCGATCGCGAAAGCGCGAGGGACGATGCCGATCTACGGTGACCTGAGTGACCTTCCGCTGCACCTCCTGCTGCAGGCGTTGATGCGGGCAGGGAAAACCGGGCGCTTGACGCTGCGCACGCGGCTGGAAGAGATCAGCCTCCTTCTGGACCGCGGGCGGGTCGCGGCTGTTTCGAGCGACGATGTGCAGCTGCGGCTGGGTCAGATACTCCTGCAGAACGGCGACATTTCCGAGGAACAACTCGAACAGGCCTTGGCGCTGCAGGCGGTCAGCCCGGCTCGGCGACGTCTCGGCGATCTGTTGGTGGAGCTCGGCTTCGTCACCCACCAGCAGATCAGGCGAGCCTTG
>JBEPZP010000129.1:0-7297 GCA_041640735.1 Thermomicrobium sp. | reverse complement strand
GGCAGCGCTATCGCCTCGGTTTGCATGGCCGGTACCAGGCACAGAACGCTGCGCTGGCGATCGCAGTCCTCCGCGCGCTCGGTTGGCCGTCTGAGCGATCGCACACAGCCATTATGCTCGGTCTGGCCCAGGCGCGTTTTCCCGGCCGCTTCGAGGTCATCCAAGCTCAGCCCACCGTCCTCCTCGACGGTGCCCACAATCCGCAGAAGCTGCAGGCCCTCCTCTCGGCGCTCGCGGACCTACCCAGACCTGCACGGCGCATCGCGGTCTTCGGCGTCTTGGACGGCCACGACGCCACTGAGATGGCAGCGATGCTCGCACCGCACGTCGATCTGGTGATCACCACTGCTCCGGAGGCGACGCTGCGGACGGCGGCCGATCCGCTCGAACTGGCACGTATCTTCGAACAGCTGGGCACGCCGGCCGTCCCGATCCGGGACGTCAGTGAAGCAGTCGACGTCGTCTTGGAACTAGCGCGGCCAGACGATCTCGTACTCGTCACTGGCTCGCTCTACCTCGTGGGTCAAGCCCGGGAGCACTGGTACCCGAGTGCGGAGATCGTCCGCCAGCGGACGTCCTGGCCGCTCCTTGGGAACGAATCAGACATACGGCTGCGACGGATTTGCCGCGAGCGTCACCGTTCGGTGTAGAATACTTTCGTGGCCTGTTCACCTTGGCCAGCACGAGACGACAAACGAGCGGCATGGGAGGATTCGGACAATTGGATCGCCCCATCGACGTCGAGTTGGTCGACGTGACCAAAGTCTTCGACAACGGCGTCGTCGCGGTCGACCGGGTCTCGCTTCAGATCTACCAGGGAGAGTTTTTCTCCCTCCTGGGCCCTTCCGGTTGCGGCAAAACGACGACGCTGCGGATGATCGCCGGTTTCGAACATCCCACCTCGGGGGAGGTGCGGATCGAAGGGCGTCCCATGGGACAGACGCCCCCCTTCCGCCGTAACGTCAATACCGTCTTCCAAAACTACGCCCTCTTCCCGCATATGACGGTGTTCGAAAACGTCGCCTTCGGACTCAAGATGAAGCGCGTCCCACGCGACGAGATCGCGCACCGTGTCCGCGAGGCCCTCCAACTGGTACGCCTGAGCGGTTTCGAGGAACGCTATCCGCGACAACTCTCCGGTGGTCAGCAGCAGCGCGTCGCATTGGCGCGCGCGCTCGTCAATCGGCCGCGGGTCCTCCTCCTGGACGAACCGCTCGGTGCGCTCGACCTCAAGCTGCGCAAGGAGATGCAGCTGGAACTCAAGCATCTCCAGATGACCGTCGGTATCACCTTCATCTACGTCACCCACGACCAAGAGGAAGCGTTGACGATGTCGGACCGCATCGCGGTCATGAATGCCGGTCGCGTCCTCCAGGTCGGCTCACCGGTCGAGATCTACGAGCGGCCTGCCTCACGGTTCGTCGCTGACTTCATCGGTGAGACCAACTTCCTCGTCGGACAGGTGGACGAAATCGACGGCGAGACGGCCACGGTTCTCTTGTCGGGTGGACGGCGACTCCGCGTCCCCATCGACCGGCCACTTGCGGCAAGGAGCGAAGTGACGGTGGCTGTTCGTCCGGAAAAGATGCGGATCCTCCCGGTCGAGGCTCCTGGAGCCAACGGCGTACTGACGGGTCGGGTCGAAGAAGTCATCTACATCGGCACCGACACGTTCTACGTCGTGCGCATCGACGATGCGACGACGGTGCGCGTGCGGAGCCAAAACGACCGCAACCGCCTCGACAGTGAACAGCAGCTGCCCGTCGGGACGGCAGTATCGCTCTCCTGGGCTCCAGACGCAGCCCGGGTGTTAGTGGACTGAGAGGACTCCAGCAGTGGCGATCGTCGAGCAGGTTCGACCGAGCGAGCGCGGCGCTGGCTGGCTGCAACGCCTGAGCGACGCGGTCCGTCAGCGGGAGAGCCTGCGCGCCCTGTTGCTCGCTGGGCCGGGTGGCCTGTGGTTGCTCGTCTTTTTCCTGCTTCCGATCACGATCGTCTTCGCCTACAGCTTCGCACGGCGCGGGCCCTACGGAGCGGTCGACTGGAGTTTTACGCTCGAAAACTATGTCCGGTTCTTCGACTGGCTCTACATCCGTGTGTTTCTCGTCTCCGTTTGGCTGGCGCTCCTGACGACCGTCATCTGTCTCGTCATCGGCTATCCGTTCGCTTTCGTCATCGCGCGCAGTCCACGGCGCTGGCGCAACGCTTTGCTCGTACTCGTACTCGTCCCGTTCTGGACCAACTTCCTCGTCCGCACCTATGCGATCATGCTCCTGCTCCGCGCCGACGGCCTCATCAACAACGCGTTGCAGTGGCTGGGGATCATCGAGCGCCCCTTGACGATGCTCTTCACCCCGTTCGCCGTCGTGCTCGGGCTCGTGTATGGTTACCTCCCCTTCATGATCCTTCCCATCTATGCATCGATCGAGAAGTTCGACTTCACGCTGGTCGAAGCAGCGCAAGACTTGGGCGCCAACACGTGGCACGTTTTCTGGAACGTTCTACTGCCGCTCACGCTTCCAGGCGTGCTGGCCGGCTCGATCCTCGTCTTCATTCCGTCGGTCGGCGCATTCGTCACGCCGGATCTCTTAGGTGGCGGTAAGGTCGTCATGATCGCCAACCTCATTAACCAGCAGTTCTTGACGGTCCGCCACTGGCCCTTCGGTTCCGCCATCTCCTTCGTGCTCATGGCTATCGTTCTCGCGGCGACGATGCTCTATTTCCGCCTGGGGGAGACACGGCGCATATGACGGTCGTACCGGCAACCACCAAGACGCTCGCCACTGTCCGGCCCGCCAGACGCCGGCTCTCGGTCGGGTGGAGCGTTTTGTGGCTCAACGTGTTGCTGACGTTCATCTTCCTGTATGCTCCGATCGTCGTGATGTCGATCTTCAGTTTCAACGCCTCACGCCAAATGCAGGTGTGGATGGGCTTCACGCTCGACTGGTACGTGCGGATGGTGCACGACGAGCGTGTGCGCATCGCTGCTCAAAACTCCCTCGTCATCGCTCTCGTCTGCATGATCGTATCCACTATCATCGGCACGCTGACCGCCCTGGCACTGGAGCGTACCCGCTTCCGCGTCAAGCGCCTCTACGAAGGGGCGATGTACCTGCCCATCATCGTGCCGGAGATCGTGATGGCCATCGCCCTCCTCGTCTTCTTCAACCTTTGTTTCCAGTGGCTTGACCAACTCTTTGGTCTTCGCCTGAATTTCGGGCTCGGCACGATCACCATCGCGCACATCGCCTTCTCGTTCCCCTTCGTCGCGGTCGTCGTGCGCGCGCGGCTGGCCGATTTCGATCGCACGCTCGAGCAGGCAGCCCAGGACCTCGGTGCGAACGACTGGCAGACGTTCCGGTACGTGACCCTACCGCTCCTGATGCCCGGCATCATCGCCGGTGCGCTGCTCGCCTTCACGCTCTCGATCGACGACTTCGTGATCACCTTCTTCAACGCGGGCGTCGGTTCGACCACCCTGCCGCTCGAAATTTACGGGCGCGTGCGCCGCGGTATCACACCGGACGTCAACGCACTCTCCACAGTCATGCTCCTTGCCTCGATGATCCTCGTCCTCGGTTCACTGGCGCTCCAGCGACGGCGTTCGACGTAACGTGAGGAGGGCACTCGATGGACCACTGGCGGATGCAGCGCTGGCTCAGCGATCATCAGCAGGGACGGCTTTCGCGACGCGAACTTCTCCGGCGGCTCTCCCTCGTCGGCCTGAGTACGCCAGTTCTCGCAAGTCTGCTCGCCGCCTGCCAGGGTGGTGAGGCGACCCCAGCACCAGCTACCCAACCGACACCGGCAGCAGAGACTCCGACCGGTGCGACCGGCGCACTCCCGGACTACATCGACCCGAACAAGCTGGACAAGGAACTCAACTTTTACAACTGGTCCGAGTACATCGATCCCGAGATCTTGACCGAGTTCGAGAAGACGTACGGTGTCAAGGTCACGATGGACACCTACGCCTCGAACGAGGATCTGCTGGCCAAGCTGCTGGGCGGCGCGACAGGCTACGACGTCATCGTGCCGTCGGACTATATGGTCAGCATCATGATCAACCTCGGGATGCTCGAGCCACTCGATTACTCGATCATCCGCACGATCGAGCACATCGATCCAGCGAACTTGAAGGCGTACTACGATCCGGAAAACACCTACAGCGTGCCCTACATGTGGGGAACGTCCGGCTACAGCTACGACACCAGCGTCCTCGGTGACAACCTGGAGAGCTGGAAGGAAGTATTCGAACCGCGCCCCGAAGCACGGGGAAAGGTCGTGATGCTCGACGACCAACGCGAGGTGATCGGGGCTGCGCTCATGTACCTCGGGTACGAGATCAACGAGACCAGCGACGAAGCACTCGCCAAAGCGAAGGAACTCCTCCTGGCGCAAAAGCCGTACGTCCTCGCCTACTCGAGCCAGAACAACGACGACTTACTCGTCGCCGGGGAGGCGCTGATCTCCCACATCTGGACCGGAGACGCCCTCATGTCGCAAGCCGAAAAGCCGAGTCTGCGTTATGTCATCCCGCTCGAGGGGTGCACAGTGTGGCAGGACAATCTCTGTGTACCCAAGACGGCGCCACACAAGTACACTGCCATGGCCTTCATCGACTTCCTCAACCGGCCGGATATCGCCGGACGCAACGCCAACTACATTATGTACGGTTGCCCCAACAAGACGGCGCGCGAACAGGGCTACATCGACGAAGAAGTGCTCAAGAACCCTGGCGTGTATCCGCCACCCGAAGTTTGGCAGCGCCTGCAGTGGATCAAGGACGTCGGCGAGGAAGGTGCACTGAAGTTCGACCGACTCTGGACCGAGATCAAGACAGGGTGATCACCAGACGATTGAGGGGCGGATCATCGCGGAGATCCGCCCCTCAATCGTCCCATGCCCGGTCTCACGTCTCGAGCGGTCTGCGTCCCAGCCCGAGTTCCTCAGCGATCTCCTTCATCGCATCCAGGACGACGCGGATGTGCTCGTCCAGGGGCACGCCGAGCGCCTCGGCCGCGTGCTCGATCTCCCGACGGTTCACCGCTGCCGCGAACTCCTTAGCCTTCCACTTCTTTTTGACGCTCGAGACCTCGACGTCGAGGATACTCTTGGTCGGCCGTACCAGCGCGACAGCGACGAGAAACCCTGTCAACTCATCGACAGCGACGAGTGCCTTTTCCATGCGGGTTTCGGGGTGAACACCCGTCACTTCGCTGGCATGCGCCAGGATCGCGCGAATGACCTCTTCGGGATAACCGCGTTCGCGGAGGATACGCGATCCGACGACCGGATGCCCCTCGCTGCTGATATTCGGGTACCGCTCGTAGTCGAAATCGTGCAGGAGACCGACCAAGCCCCAGAGTTCCTCGTCCTCACCGAAGCGCCGAGCGTACGCGCGCATCGCCGCTTCGACAGCCCGCATGTGCCGCAACAGGTGCGGCTGCGTCGTGTACTCACGCACGAGGGCCCACGCCTCCTCACGGCTAGGCAGTCGTCGCTCCCCCTCCATGGCGCTCCTTCCCGCCGGTGATCCTCATTTCCGTTGCGAGCGCGCTCCAGCGACGAAAGCACGCACGGCACGCATCCACGGATTCTTTCGCCGTAACTCGGGCACGAGCACGTTCGCTGCTGCGCGGCCGAGCAGCCGCCCCGCAGCCGTCGAGAAATCGTCCGTCGTATGCCCGGCTGCCATTCCTCCCCGAGCGGCGCCTGCAGTGCCCCGCCGGCTCGCACTGAACCGGCCGAGACCACGCGCGATGTCACGTACCACCTCGCGCCGCGGCTCGAGATGCCCCCCGCGCCGCTTCCATCGCCAGCGGCTGACGAACATCCCGACGAATCCGCCGAGGACCGCGATCAGCGCACCGGGACCGTTGGGGCGCGTATCGATCAGTTCCATGCCGCCGAAGTCAGCGAGCCAGAGGACACCCGCGGTCGCGAAGTACCCGACCACCCAGGCCACAGTCTCATTGAATGCCTGCCCGAGACGCCGCGTCGTCCGCCACGAGAGCGCGAAGATCAGCGGTACGATCAACCACATCCTGCACGACACCTCCTCTGTGCCACGCTGCAAGCCTACCGGCTTCGCGGCCACCTGACCAGGTACACTCAGCGGCGAGCGACGAGGCGGGGCGCCCCATGTCGACAGACCAGGAACCGACGACACTCGCGCGTCACTACGATCGCATCGCGGGCATCTACGACCATGTGTTGGATCGGATCGAGCACTGGTTGCTCGGTGACTGGCGTGCCTGGGCAGCCGCTCAGGCGACCGGAACAGTTCTGGAGATCGCTATCGGTACGGGGCGCACGCTTCCGTTCTACCGCGAGAAGTCGACAGTGATCGGACTCGACCTGAGTGCGGGGATGCTCGAGCGAGCCCGCAGCCGCGCCCGCCAGAGCCGGGCGAGAGTCTGGCTCGTGCGCGGCGACGCACAGCGCCTTCCCCTCCGCGACGAGAGTGTCGACTGCGTCGTCTCTCTCCTGAGCCTGTGCACGATTCCCGACCATCGTCGAGCACTCGGCGAGGCGCAGCGCGTCCTCCGCCCGGCTGGCCGCCTCGTCCTGGTCGAGCACGTCCGCAGCCCCAGCCCGGTTATCCGAGCGATCCAACGGGCTCTCGATCCATTGACGGTGCGCTTCGCGCACGATCACCTCTTGCGTGAGCCGCTCGACCTCCTCCCAGAACTCGGTTTCCGGATCGTGGTGGCCGAGCGCCGCAGCTGGGGATTGGTCGAACGCATTCTGGCGACGAAGGCGTCAGCATGACGACGGGCCGGGGTAGCCGAGGGCGATGGGGAGATCGTCGCGGTTCCCCCATTCCGCCCAGCTACCCACGTAGACACGCACATCCCGAAAACCTGCCAACCGCAGCGCGAGCGCTGCATGGGCAGCCCGAACACCCCCGTGACAATACGTGATCACTGGTGTCGTCGGCAGGATGCCTAGCGATCGCACGCTCGCCACGAGGCGCTCGGACGGCAGGAAGCGCCGGTCGTTGTCCCAGTCCAGGCTGTGCTGCCAGAACCAGTGGCGTGCACCAGGAACGTGTCCGCCGCGGCGCGAGCGCACCTCCTCACCGGTGTACTCGCTGAGCCGCCGCACGTCGAGCACCACCGCCGTCCCATCGGCGAGAGCCTCCAGGACGTCATCGGCATCGACGATGAGACTCGAGTCGGGGTCAGGGCCCGGCAGCGTGAACCGCGCCTCTGGCCACACCGGTTCGTCGGACGAGACCGGTCGTCCTTCCTGTACCCACCGTGTCCATCCTCCATCGAGGATGCGGAGGCGA
>JBEPZP010000128.1:0-7326 GCA_041640735.1 Thermomicrobium sp. | reverse complement strand
GCGACGACGCCGATCGCGAGGAAGTGCGTACCTGCTGCCTGGAGGTGTTGCGCGCGCTGCCGGTGCCAGTCGATCTCTTCGTTTTGACGGAGCAGGAGGTGGCAGCCAGCTTGGCCAGCGGGCAGGGTTGGCGGCAACCGCTCTACCGAAGGCGATCCGGCTGGCGTGAGCACGGCGGTGTTTACCTTCCCGACAGAGGAGCGCTCGTCCGCAGGGAGGATCAGGGCTCCCGCCTCCTCGCGCGCCGGGCCAGGGCGCGCTACACCGATCCCGGTCGGCTATCCCTGTCGACGGTCGGACTGCGGCGGCGCGCCCGGCGTCGACGGGGGCGGAGGAGGGTTGGTCATTCCCTAGCACGCGGTCGGAGAGAGCGGAGCGCCCACGTGGGGCCGCGTGGGGTGCTGGTGCCTCGGTGGCTGTCGCTCCGCTCCGGTTTGCGGTACCATCGCGTGTAACCGATCGGAGTGGTCGCCCGTTTTTCTCGGTAAGAGCATCGTGCACGCATCCGCGCATCTTTCCTGTACGGTCCGGTGCTCGTCGATAGGTGAGTCGTTGTCCGCAGCGTCGGTGCAGTGCCGCGAGGAGCGACGTCTCCTGTGCGCCGGTGCTCGTCGGTGCGGTAAGCGGTGATGAAAGGAGTGTCCCGTGCGCGCGCGGCTGTGGCGTCTCCTCCTCGTCGTCGGCCTCATCGTCGCACTCGCTGTGACGAGCGTGCAACCGGTCGGTGCCTCTTCGGCCTGGTCGCCGACGGTACCGGTCAGCAGTCGGTGGGAGGTCTCCGAGAACGTCGTCGTCCCGTACCTTCCCAACAACGACACGATCGCTGGGACCGGCCCCTGGCACGGTGTGCTCCAGGTCGCGAACGCCAACGCGTTTCCGGTCACGGTCGTCGTCACGAGCGCCGCCGGGAATCCGCTCGCCAGCGCGACGCTCAACGCGAACGGTTCGACGGCGATCGCTGCCGTGTCGCTTTTCGGCGCGAACCCGGGAGGAGGACTCGTCGTTCGCGGTCAAGAGAGTGGCGCCTGCGTGCAGCAAGCGGTCCAGGAGTTCGTCGTGACGCGCGGTCCCGGGTCGAGCGATGCGGTGCCGCTCGGCGTACCGAGCGGTGTGACCGTGACCAACGTGGTCGTGAGCCAGACGACGACTCAGTTCAATAGTCCTGGCGACTACTCCACCAACCAGGTCATGGGCACGCTTTTCGTCAACTGGACGTCTGGAGGGAACGCCCCAGCGACCGGGAGCACCTACCAAGTGCTGGCCAGCTACAGCGCTGTGTGCCGACCGGCGCGGTTGAGCGTCGCGGTGAAGCTGGTCGCGCCGGTCCCCTCGGTGAACGCGCGGACAGGAACGAGCCACCTGATGGTGAGCGGGTACAGTGGGGCGTCGCGCGACCACGCAGTGGGTGACGCACTGGTTTTGCCGATCGCGCAGGCGAACTACAACGGCTGGCGGACCGTCGTCCACTTGACCAACTACGGTCCGGTGTCCTGCAGCGCGACGGTGCAGTTGTACCAGCATCCGAGCGGCGCCCTGACGCACAGCTTCACGCAGGCGATCGCCGCCGGTGGTACGTGGCATCTAGACCTGAGCGCGGCCGGCGTACCCGCTGGATGGCTGGGGACCGGGCGCGTGCAAGCCTCGGGGTGTGACCTAGCGGCGACGCTCGACCGTATCAAGCCGCAGCAGCCGTGGGGGACGCCGGTCAACATGGCGCTGACCAACCTTGCCTGGCCGGCGACGGGGCTCGGCAGCACGGTCTCCGTGCCGCTGGTCTTCCGGAGCTACTTCAACTGGAATACCGGTATCGCCGTGACCAATGCGGGAGCGTCTCCAGCGACGGTGACGATCAGCTACTACGCTACGAGCGGTGCGCTTCTCCAGACCAGCACGCTGCCACCGGTGCCGGCCAACGGCATGCAGTTCGCGTACCTTACTGGGGCTGGTGGGCAGCTGGCACAGGCGGTCATCTCCAGTACCCAGCCGATCGTCGTATCCGTCGATGCGGTCAAGTACACTGGGCAGGATCAGGACGTCGGCCAGGCACTGACGACGATGGGTATCCATGGGCCGGTCACTGCACCGGTCCTGCGCGCGGCGCTGTTCCAGAAGGCGGGTGCCAGCGGGAACGATACGAGCGGCTTGCAGCTCTTCAATACGGGCTCGTCGGCGACGAACGCGGCGGTGCAGTTTTACAACCCGGCTGGGGTCCAACAACCCGCACTCGGTATCGGTTTTCCCGCTGTCCCAGCGCTGGGTGCGGTCACTGTCTACGCTCCGAACGTGGCGGGCCTGCCGGGCGACTTCCAGGGGCAGGCGCGCGTGAGCAGCGGCAACGGGCAGGTCGTCGCGGTGACCAACAACGTGAACTACGACGTGCAAGCCGACGGCTCGGCTTCATTCGACGTCACGACGGCGGGACCGGTGATGCGCGTCTTCTGGGGGCGGACGTTGAACGCCAACACGGTTGCGACGATCATCGTCGCCCAGATCGTCGACGCTGATGGGCAACCGCTGGCTGGGCAATCGATCCAAGTCAACGTGCTCAGCAACCCGGCGTTGGTGCTCACGGCGAGTACGAACGCCGCTGGCACGGCGACTGTCGTCCTGCCGGGCCTGGCTTTCCAGACAGTTCCGATCAATGTCTGCTGGATGACGTCGCCGACCGCCTGCGTGCAAGAGACCTTCGTGTGGCAATAGGGGGACGCACGTCTTCGAGGGAGCGAGACAGGGGCGGCTCGCTGCTGCCCCTGCCGTCCTACTGGCTCGCCAGAGACGCGTAGGGTGCCGCGACTCGGAGACGTGGCTCGGCAGCCGTGGCAGGCCAGGCTGCTGGGCGCTCTCGAACGCTGCGACGCGCGTGTGAGCGGTGAGCGCGTGCTCGCATGGCGGTTTTCCCGCTGACGAGTCAACCGAACGCCCAGCGGTAACCATCTGCTTCATTGTGCGCCGCGCTGCAACGGATGCTCGGTTGCGAGTGGTTCACCGGTGTTGCTGGCTGATCTCCGAGTCTCCCCGCAGCGCTCGACGACGACCGGCGTGGTGTCGGATGTGTGCAGAACCCTGCTCGACACGGACGCGCTCGGCGTGCTCGTGCAACGCAGCCGCGGGCGTGCGGATCGCTCGAAGTGGCCAGGTGGACAAGCGCTTGAGGAGAGGTGACCGAGAAGGAGACGCCAGGCCGCAGACGGTACTCCGCGTCGCGGCACCTCTCTCACCAGCGGACGACCAGCACGCTGCAGGGAGCGTGCCGCACTACCTTGTCGGCGGTGGTCCCCAGGAACGTGCCCCACACGCCGGAATGCCCGCTGTGGCCGATGACGAGGAGGTCGAAGCGCCCGCGCTGGGCCTCCTGCAGCAGGAGCTGTGCCGGGTGGCCGACGTGCGTGATAACGTGCAGGTCGAGCCCATGCTCCGCCGCCTCGCGCCGCGCTTCCTCCTGGAGTCGCGAAAGCTCTTGCTCGGCCAGGCGACGCTGTTCGTCGATCTCAGCCACAGTGGCTGTGGCCCAGCGGGGAACCTCGATGACCGAGATTGCCCACAGCTCTGCCCCGAACGTCTGCGCCAGGACGATGGCGTGCCGCAGCGCGGCCTTGGCTCCCACCGAGCCATCGAAGCCGACGAGGATCTTCCGGTACATGGCGTTACTCCTCCGCTCGTGCCGGTGCAGTAGCGACTGCCTCTGGCTCGCCTTCCTCGGACTCCTCGACGCTGGGGCGGAACCACGTCTGGGCGATCCACGTGGGGACGAGCGCCGAGCCGATGACTGCCGTGACCAGTGCCGTGTACTGCGCGCGGTCGATGATCCCGTTGTTGAGGCCGTACAGGGCGGAGATGGTGCCGAAGGTGAGCCCCGTCGACATGAGGAGCGTCGTGTAGGTCGCTGCGCGGCGACCGAGCCCGAAGGCGAGTGCGAGCGGGCCGACGCCGATGAGCTTGGTGACCATCTTGACAGCGAGGAATCCGAGGACGAGGCCTAGCCCGCCGATCAGCGCTGGGAGGGAGACGTAGAGTCCAGCTTTGAGGAAGTACCACGGCGTCAGGAGTGCGAATGCGAGCGTCCGCATGCGGAGCATGAGGGTACGTTCCTGCGCGAAGACGCTCGCCATGGCGAGGCCGACGAGGTAGGCGGGGAGCACTGCCTCGCTCTCGGCACGCGTCGCGAGCCAGCCCAGCGCGAAGAGGACGATCAGTACCAGCTTGACTTCCGGTTCGCTGACCCGGCTTCCCCAGGTGGCGATGAACCAGCGGGTGACGCGCGGTACCAGCGGGAGCGCGACGAGGGTAACGGCTGCGAAGACGACGAGCCAGCGGTCGAATGCGGCGAAGAGGAGTCCGAGCGCGAGGACCGTGCCCAGGTCGGTGACGAAGCACGCTGCCAAGATGAGCTTGCCGAGGTCGGTCCGGTTGAGTCCGGTCTCGACCATCACGGCGTAGACGACGGCGACCGAGGTCGTGGAGAGTGCGATGCCGGCGATCCACGCTTGGTCCGGCCCCCAGCGGAGGACGAAGCGGGCGAACGCTGCTGCCCCGAGAAAGGGAGCGAGGAAACTCACGAAGCCGATCGCGAGGCTGGGCTTCAGGTGCCGGCGCAAGGCTTCCGGCTCGATCTCGGCGCCAGCGAGAAAGGTCAGCACGACAGCACCGAAGCTTGCCAAGGCGTTGATCCACTCGGTCGTCGCCAGGTGGAAGAGGTTTCCGGCGACGACACCGAGCAGGATCTCCATCAAGGCGACCGAGATGCCGAAACGGATCGAGAGGAGGCTCGCGACGAGCGCGAGCGCCATCCAGACGGCGGCAGTGAACCACAAGCCTTCCACCCCAGTACCTCCCTTCTCGTTCCGATGCGCTCCTGTCTGCGAGCGCTCGCGGGGAGGGCCTACAACGACGAACGGCTCCTGCCCGCATCTCACGGACAGGAGCCATCAGCCGTCGACGGCGGTTCGAGCTGGAACGTCCAGCTCTGGGTGGACTCCATCACCCGACGCGAGAAAGCGTACCAGGCCGTACGCGCCCGAGCAAGGGTGCCTCGCTCGGGGGACGACGCCTGCTCGGCGAGTGCAGTCTGCCTCCTCGGCGCCCCTGGTAGGACTGAACGTCTCGCTCGACCGAGCGTGAGCGAGGATGGATGTCGACCTTTCTCGTGACTCAGTCGCTCGCTGCGCTGGCTCGCTCCGTCTGCCCGTGTCGGCTCGCTCCGCTGAGCCTGTCCGCTGCCGTTTGTCCGTCTCCCGAACCCTGCTAGGGGCAGTCAGCGCACGCTGTGCTCGACGTGCGCGTTGCTGGCATGACGCACGTCAGAGCGGGCGATGGCTGCACTGCCTCGTGGTACCCAGGGGCTCCTGCCTCACTCCAATGCGATCCGTATCACGACCGGTCGGTGGTCGGACGCGGTGGCGGTAGGGACGCGGCCGGAGAGGACGCGTAGGGGTTCGCTCACGAAGAGGTAGTCGATCCGTCTCCCATCGGCTGAGGTCGGGGCGACCGCTCCGATGTCCGCGGCTGCATCGCGGTAGCCGTGGGCGAGGAGTTGGGCGATCTCTGCGCTCTCCGGGTCGGCGTTGAGGTCACTACCCAAGACGAGCGGACGCAACGGCGCAGCGAACGCGAGGAGTTCTTCCAGTTGATCGAGACGGGCTGCGGTCGCCTCCCGCGGGTTGTCCAGGTGGGTGCTGACGGCCCAGATCGTACTCTGAGTGGTTCCCACCCGGACAGCGACCGCACTCCGCCGGAGATTCTGCGTCTGACGGAACTGGATCACCCTCGTCTCGAGCGGCTGCCCACGCGTGAGGATGGCGTTTCCCCACAGCCCATCGCGGCTCGCTGGCCCCCAGCTCGCCTGCATGCCGAGACGACGCGCGAGCCAGGTGAGCTGGTCAGCACTGACGGTGACCAGCCAGCCGCGGCTCACCTCCTGCAACAGGACGATATCGGGCTGCGCCGCCTCGATGACCTGGGCTGTCGCTTCCAGGTTCCAGCGCTGGGAGCGATCGTAGCCGGACTGGATGTTGTACGTCATCACGACCAGGTCCGCACCCAGCATCGTCGCCGGCGGGCGGACGCGCGTGTCCACTGCTTGCCACAGCGTGGCGCCTGCCAGCGGGACCAGTGCCGCGAGCGTGACGTGCGGGAGGAGCGCGGTCGTGCCCGCTGGCCATCCCCGCGGCCACTCCAGCGCAGTGATCAGTGCGAGGACGATCCACAGCGCGAGAACGATGGTGCGGTCCCCGGTCGCCGTGAAGTAGCGGAAGAGGAGCCCTACCTGGATCAGTTGACCGACGGCGAGCGCGAGAGCGGCGCGGGCGGTACTGGCCGGTGTGCGTTGGACCCGGCCACCGATCGCTGCGATCGCCGTGAGCAGCGTCCAGCCCGCTCCGGCGAGGAGGATCCCGAGCGTCGCCAGCCAACCGCTCCCCCAGGCGAGCCAGAACCCTGCTCCACCGAGCACGGTCGCGCCGATCCACCCGCTCCAATGCCGGACGACGAGGGGTGAAAGCACGATACCGGCCAGGAGCGCGAGGGCGAGGACGACGCCCGCTCCGACGAGCGAGCGTTCGGCGTGCACGACGGCGAAGCCGGGGTTGGTCACGACCAGGTGCGCGAGGCCGAACGCTGGGCCGAGGGCCGCCAAACCGACGGCGCCGCGCGGCTCGAGCGGCCCGCGATCGGTCGCGACCAAGAAGACGGTCGCGAGGAACACGGCCAGGAGGAGGCCGGTGACGAGGTGGCTCCCGAGGCCAGGCATCCAGGGGAGGTCGACGGTACCCCGCGCGAGGCGGATCGCAAGGTCGAGCGCCATGCCGACGACGATCCCCAGTCCAGCGCGAGCGCGCCAGCGGAGTAGCGGGATCAAGAGCCAGCCACTGGCGGCCAGCCCGAGCGCTCCCAGCACGATGCGGCCGAGTGGCCACTCGACGAACTGGAGGCCGAGTCGTGCCACGACGAGGAGGATGGCTGCCAGCTGGAGGAGTCGTCCCCGAGTCAGCGCGCTCACGAGCGGGGCCAGCAGCGGGCTGGCGAAGGCGGCCCCCATGAGTACCGCGAGGAGGGTGCGACGGCTCTGGTCGACGACGAAGACCGTATCGGAGACGAAGACCCGCACTGCCTGCAGGCCGAGCACGGTGGTCAGCGCGACAGCGAGCACCGCCCAGAGCGTCGTATCCGGTACGGTGCCGACAGCGCGCGACCGCTGTGCTCTTGCCACAGTGCGACCGGCCGATCCGGTCACGGTACGCTCCAGAGAACGGGCAGGTCGGCTGGGAACGAGCCTACCGGATGTGGTCGATGGAGACAAGACGGCGTACCGTTCCGGTCGCTACCCAGGGT
>JBEPZP010000127.1:0-7354 GCA_041640735.1 Thermomicrobium sp. | reverse complement strand
AAGACACTATAGGTGGTTGGCTCCCGCAACCAAACTTCAGCCTAACCGAAAAGCACGCAACTACTTGGCTTCGCAATCCATAGATGAAGTTGCAAGGAAAGCAAAGGCGCGAAAGGGGGCTTGTCGTAAATGTTCATACAATATCTAATTCGCCGAGCGATCGGTGGGCTCTTTACAGTCTTACTAGCGACATTCCTCGCGTTCACCTTTATTCGGACTGCGGGAGATCCTGCTGCGCTTATTGTAAGCGGCGGCGAATACTCTATCACCATCAATCCCGAGCGAGTGGCGCAGGTGCGGCAGGAACTGGGGCTCGATCGGCCGTTGATCGTCCAATTCGTGGACTTCCTGTCCGGCCTCGTGACCGGCGGCCTCGGTAAGTCGTACGTGACCGGGCGACCGATTGCGGATGAGCTGCGGGTGCGGTTACCACTCACGATCGAGCTGGCACTGCTCTCCGAACTCACGGCCTGGCTCATCGCCCTCCCGCTCGGGCTCTTCAGTGCGCTGCGACGAGGTCGCTTCACCGAGGGGCTTACGCGCGTCTTCTTCTTCGTCGCCGCGGCAGTTCCGGCCTACTGGCTGGGCTTGCTCGTCCTCATCGTCGTCCTCCTGACCTTCGGCTGGCGCCCCCCGCTCGGGCTCGTCCCCCCGACGCAGGACCTGGGCACGCATCTCCAGCAGATCGCGCTCCCGGTCCTCGTCCTCGGCTTCGTGTTGGCTGCCGGTCTAGTGCGCTTTATCCGTAACGCCGTGCTCGAAGTCCTGCAAGAGCCGTTCGTGCAGGTCGCGCGGGCGAAAGGCCTCCCCGAGTCGGTCGTCGTCTTCCGGCACGTCCTCCGCAATGCGTTCGCACCGACAGTCGCCTACTCTGGACTGCGCGTCGGTTACCTCCTCGGTGGGGCGGTTATCGTCGAGACGACCTTCAACTTGCCAGGGCTGGGGCTTTTCTTCGTCGAGGCAGTCGCTCGCCGCGACTTTCCAGTGATCCAGATCGCGGTATTGATCCTGGGCACAGCATTCGTGGTGATCAACTTGCTCACCGATATCGTCTGCTCCTTCCTCGATCCCCGACTACGCGAGAGGGGCTAGGATATGGCGGAAGCAGTCGCGACACCGATCGCTCGCGAGCGACCAGCGGTCACTCGTCGTCGCGTCCCGTGGATCGGCCTCCTAGTTGCGACCACCCTAGTCATCGTCCTGGGGAGCGGCATCGTAGGCCCGTCGGTAGTGCCGCGCTCCCCCACCGCGACCAATCCGACTGAACGCCTCCAACCGCCATCGGCGACGCATCCCTTCGGTACCGACGAGCTCGGGCGGGATGTCTTCACGCGCGTCCTGTACGCGCTCCGTACGACGCTCCTCATCGCGATTCCAGGCGGGCTCCTCGGGACCATGATCGGGACGTTGCTCGGTCTCGTGGGCGGTTACCGCCGCGGACTCCTCGACTTCGTCCTCCAGCGCGGTGTCGAGATCATTACGGCGATTCCCTCACTGGTCGTCGCAAGCGTCGTCGTCGCCGTCCTCGGACCGGGCCGCCTCCAGCTCGTCGGCGCTGTCGGCCTCTCGCTGATCCCGGTCGGGGTACGAGTGATGCGTGCAGCAGCGCTGCGCGTGTCCGACTCGCTCTTCTGTGAAGCAGCCCGCGCACTGGGAGCATCGCACTGGCGCATCATGTTCCGCCACGTCCTCCCGAACTGTCTCGGCCCGCTCGCGGTGCTCGCCTCCTTGAACCTCGGTGCGGCCATCTTCGTGGAGACCGGCCTGAGCTTCCTCGGGTTGGGCGTGCAGCCCCCGAACCCCTCGCTCGGTAACATGCTGACCGGCGCCGCCGCGCTCTACTTCACACGTGCGCCCTGGATGGTGATCTTCCCCGGCCTCGTCGTGACGCTCCTCATCCTCTGCTTCAACATCATCGGTGACCTGCTCGCCGACTACTTCGACCCCCGCTTGCGCGCCCAGACCAACTCGTGACCAGCACGCGAGACTGTCGTGAGGTCGCTCCGGTCGGGGGACGCCACCGTGCGTCCCCCGACCGGACTTCGCAGTCGGGAGAGATCCTGCGATGACGACGAGACGCGTGCGCTTCGGCGATGCCGCGCGGACTCCACTCGTCGCGGGCTGTACCACCTTCGCGCGCCTCCTCGCCCCGACGCTCGGCCCGCTCGGCCGTACCGTTGTCGTGGAGAGTGTGCGCAAACCGGGAACGATGGAAGTCCTTGCCAGCGCTGCCCTGATCGCACGGCGCACGTTTCGCCTCCCCGACCCGTTCGAAAACGCTGGCGCGATGCTCCTCCGTCACCAAGTGTGGCGCGTCTACGAGGAGGCTGGCGACGGGACTGCCACGACCGCTGTGCTGGCTAGCCGACTGCTGCGCGAGCTCGCTCGCCTGCTCGACGCTGGGCTCACTCCAACGGAACTATTGCCGGCGCTCGATCGCAGCGAAGCCTGCATCCGCACCGTCCTCGAGGCATCGGCCCGTCCGGTGGACGACCTCACGCATCTCGCAGGGCTCGTCGCTCCTTTAGGACTTCCGGACGAGACGACGTTCGCCCTCTTGGAATCGCTGGAGGCAGTCGGTCCCGAGGGAATCGTCCTGGTCGATCCTGACAGTAGCACGGACGTACGAGTCGAGCTGGTGCAAGGCGTCCAGTGGCAGAGTCGCGTCCTGGCACCGGAACTCCTGCCGACCACCACCGGTGCCTGGCAACTCATCGAGCCCCGCATCGTCTTGACGGACTGGGAGTTGACCGAGGCCGAGCACGTCGTCCCTCTGCTGGAATGCTGCACTCGTGCTCGGATCCGCAGCCTCCTCCTGGTCGCCGGTGAGCTCGCTGGCAACGCCACGGCTGTACTGGCGACCAACCTCGCCCGCGGCATCTTGCAGCAGTTCGCCGCCGTCGCAGCCCCCTCGGTTGGCCTGCAACAGACGCGGATTCTGGAAGACCTGGCTGCACTGACCGGCGGCATACCGATCCGGCGCCAGGCCGGCGAACGACCGGCGGACCTTCGGATCCAGCACCTCGGCAGCGCTCGCCAGGCGCTCGTCACCCGTTGGACCTTCGCTATCCTCGGCGGACGCGGTGAGCGCGTCGCACTCCGCCGACGGATCGCGTTGGCGGAGGCGGAGCTGGCCGCAGCTGAGGACGAGGAGAGCCGTCGCCGTGCCCGCGAGCGCCTGGCTCGCCTCCGCGGGGCCTACGTCCACCTGCGCGTCGGAGCCGCCACCCCGACTGAACGCGAGTTCCGCCTGGCGATGCTGGAACGGCTTTCTCGCACCCTGCAGGTCGCGCTGGCTCGCGGCCTCGTTCCCGGCGCGGGAGCGAGCCTGGCCGTCGCTGCCCGCGCGCTCGCGCACGAAGCTACCGACGCTTCCGCCGGAACCCGTGCGGTGTTCCGCGCTGTGCAGCAGGCGCTCCTGGAACCGCTGCGTGTCCTCCTCGCGAACGCCGGGCGCGATCCAGCGCCGATCGTGCATCGGACCCTGTCCCTGGCACCCGCTCTGGTCTACGATCTCTGTGCCGACCGCTGGGTCGACCCGTGGTCGACCGGCCTGCTCGATCCGCTCGGCGTCCTCGAGGCAGCAGTCGGCGCCAGCTGGAGTCTGGCTCGAAGCTTCCTCACCACCGATGTCCTCGTGCATCGCACCTGGCCAGCTTCGAGCGCTGAACCGTAGAAAGCGAGGTCATCATGGCATCACTCCACCGTGTGGTCTGGCGCCGGCTCGCGCGCGTCGCCGGCGGAGCCGTACTGGCCTTGGCCACGGACGGTAAAACGATCCTGGCGGGTACTGCTGGCGGTGCCTTCCTCGCGCTGCGAACGGACGAGACGTGGTCAGCGCTCACCACGCCTCCCTCCTGGGGACGCTTGGAACTCGCCAACCCGGTGGCACTCGCCCCCTGGGGTGACCGCTATGTGGTGACGCCCCTGGGCCTCTTTCGACAACAGCCGAACGGGCACTGGCAACGGTGTCTGGAAGGCGGCGCGATCGTCGCCGTACGAACGGCTCTGGACGGACCACGCCGCATCGTGGTGGTGGCCGACCAGCTCGACGGTGTGCTCGTCTCCACCAACGCCGGCACAGACTGGGAACCCGCCCAGGCAGGCTTGCCGCTGCAACTGGAAATCCTCGACCTGGTGCTCTCACCGCGGTTTCCAGAAGACCGAACAGCCCTCCTGGTGACCGAGGAGGGACTCTTCCTCAACCGCTCGCGGCGCTGGAGCTGGCACGACCTCGAGACCGCGCCGATGGGGCTAGAGTGCGCAGCGATCGCGCTCGCCCCTCAGGGACGCATCGTGTTCTGCGTCGGTAGCGGGGAGGGACTCTTCACCTCGCACGACCGTGGTCGCACCTGGCAGCCGGCACAACTTCCGCTGCAGGGCGCGTGCAACGCTCTGGCGACCGATCCGACCGGGCACGTACTCGCTGCAGCGATCGACCGGCATATCGTCCGCTCGCTCGACGGTGGGGAGAACTGGGAACGGCTCCCGGATCTCCCCAGCCAGGTCTTGAGTCTCGCCGTGCCTGACCCCGACCTCCTCGTGGCTGGGACGCTCGCCGCCGGGTGCTTACGATGGGACACCGGAGCCGGGCGCTGGCTCGAGTGGAATGCAGGCTTGTACGGCCGTCTCCCTCTCGGGATCGTCATCCGCGCGACTGGTGACCTCCTCGTCGCCGACTATTCCGGTACCGTTCTCTGCTCGTCCGACCACGGCGCAACCTGGGAGTCGATCACCCTCGACCGCGGCATCGCCCAGTTCGCCGCTGGCTCCAGCGGCCCGCTCTACGCCGTAGCGCTGGATGCACTCCTCCGGTCCCAAGACGGACGAGCCTGGGAATCGGTCCGCCAGATCGAGGAACTCTCGGAGTCGAGCTGGCTCCTCACGAGCGACGATGGACGCATCGTCTGTCTCGTCGAGTACGCACTGCGGGAGACTCTGGAGCCGCTCGTCTCCCTCCACATCTCGACGGACAGCGGTTCGACGTGGCGGACGGTGGAAACCGATCGCTTCGCGCTGGTGCAGGGAGCGGCCCTGTCCCCCGACGGCCGGACGCTCGCGCTCCTGGCGATCGACGCGGACCATCTCCGCCACACGCTGAGCCTGCTCCCAGGGTTGGAAGGAGCCTGGCAGCACCGTCCATGGCCAGAGAGACTGCCGGAAGCGAGTATGGTCCGCCTGCTCTGGTCGTCGGACGGGAGCGCCCTCCTCGTGGTCGCCGAGACGGACGTCTGGCTCGTCGAACGCCCCCTGGAGCGACCACGCATCGCACGAGTCGGTCGCTTGGATAGCCCGGCTTCAGCGATCGGGCGGTCGGGCCGATCGGACTGGTTCCTGGCCTCCGGGAACCGGCTCTGGTCGTGCAGTGCCGAAGGCAAGCTGCGGGCACTCGCAGGAGACGGCCCCGAACACACCATCGTCGCGTTGTACGGCGCACCGGAAGCCGCTCGTGCGCACGGATACGCAGCCGATGTCGGCGGGAGCATTTGGTCGTTCGTGCTCGACGAGCACGGTGCGAGCACCGAAACCGATGGATGATCGATGTAGACGCACACCTGACCGCCACCCCGGTGAGCGACGCGGCACCGGACCACGCATCTCTCCGTCTCCCGCCGAGAGCGCCCGCCTCGCTGAGCGTGATGTGGTCGCCGCGTTTCCGCTCTCCGCTACACTTGCTCCGGTACAGCGCGATCTGACGAGGAGGTCGACCGATGCCGACGCAACCGAGCAAGGAACTGGAACGCATCCCGAACCCGAAGCCGGAACGGGACTACGAGATCGAGATCACGACCAACGAGTTCACCTGCGTCTGTCCCAAGACCGGCCAGCCCGACTTCGCGACGATCACGATCCGCTACGTGCCGGATCAGTGGATCGTCGAGCTGAAGTCGCTCAAGCTCTACCTCTGGTCCTTCCGCAACGAGGGACACTACCACGAGGAAGTGACCAATACGATCCTCGACGACCTCGTGCGGACGCTCGAGCCGCGACGGATGACCGTGATCGCCGACTTCAACATCCGTGGCGGCTTGCATACTGTCGTGACCGCTCGCTACGAGCGCTCGGCCGAGAGCCTGCGCGCCGCAGCCGACTGAATCGCGACGCACCGGGGCGAACGGCACCCTCCCTGGCCACTCGCCCCGGTACCCCGTCCCCGCGGTACCGTCGCTCGGTACCTCATGCCCTCCTAGTGCGAGTGCTTCGTGCGTCATCCCCTGTCCGTCGAGGAAACCAGTCGGACCGTGCACGGTCGCCCGTGCAACGCGACGAACGCTCTGTCTCTTGACACCTCTGGTAAAACCTCCTATCTTCAAGACTGAAGCTCAGCAGACGGCCCGTGGACGCACATCACGCAGACGAGCGCTCCCGATACTCCGGTGCTCGGCCGACGCTCGCAGCGAGCAGCAGCAGAGGATGAGGACGAGACGGCGGGCACGCGTCGCGTAGCGGAGGAAGGGCGAGGCCGCATCGGCAACGCGCGTAGCGGTTGGACCGTGACAACGACGCGGGAGGAGCGTATGAGTGGGACACTGCGGTTCCCGAGCCCGTTCGAGGTCGAGACACCCGCTGGCTGCGAAGGCTGGGAGGAGATGTACCCAGCCTATATGCGCTTCTCCGAGAAGCGCCGGGAACTCGAGGAATCACGCCTGTGGTTCTACAACGGCATGCACTTTCCGGAGCCGATCTCACCGTTCGACGTCATCACCGCGGAGGCGTTCTATGTCGCCATCGGCGAGATGAACGCCCGCTTCTTCTGCATCCCGCCAGCGATGGGGGTCGACTTCCGCGTTCTCAATGGGTACGTCTATATCACTGGCATCCCGGTGCTCGATCCCCAAACGGTTCAAGAGCGCGCGGTCCTCTTCCAACGGCGAGCTGGTCACTACTACGAACACTGGGCGTCGATCTACGAGGACTGGAAACAGCGGGTCATCGCTGAGATCGAGGCGCTCAAGAAGATCCCGTTCCCCAAACTGCCCGACATCGAGCCGGAAGAACTCGTCTTCGCGCACCGCGGCATTGGCACCTCGATGACGATCTTCGAGAGTTACAACCGGGTCATCGAGAGCCTGTTCCGCATCGCCCAGATCCACTGCGAGATCGTGATGATCGGCTTCGCTGCCTACCTCACCTTCTACGAGTTCTGCAAGCGCTTCTTCCCCGAGATCCCGGACCAGCAGATCACCCTGATGGTCTCCGGCATCGACGTAGCGATGATGCGCCCCGACCAGGAACTGCGCGCGCTCGCCAAGCGCGCAGTCGAACTCGGCGTGGCCGATGCCTTCGTCGAGGGACGGAGCTGGCAGGAGGTGTTCGCCGACCTCGCACAGCGCGAGAACGGTCGGGCTTGGTT
>JBEPZP010000126.1:0-7375 GCA_041640735.1 Thermomicrobium sp. | reverse complement strand
TACGCCGATGCCTCCGGTGGGCGTCGCCTGGTCCAGTACTTCGACCGAGGTCGAATGGAACTCACCACACCGGCGAGCGGCTCTCGGACCATTCTGACCCAGGGACGCCTCGCCTGGGAACTGACGATCGGGCAGATCGCGATCGGGAGCGACCTCTACGTCCGACGGCCTCCCCCAGACATCCCGATCGACGGCGGCTTCGCCGACCCCCGCGTCCCCACCTACGCCGCACTCGCTGTCCTCGTCGCGCAGCCAGCTCCCGACCGCACAGCGGGCGCTCAACCGATCGACGTCTGGATCAGCGCCGACGGCTCGCTCCGCACGTCCGAGCCACCGGCTCCGGTGCGCGCCAGCCGTTACATCACTACGACGCGTCACAATTTGCCGGACGTCACCGTCGCACTCTTCGATCGTTCACCCCTCGGCCCCGATGCCTGGATCGAATATTTCGGATTCCCGATCAGCGAGCCGGTGTGGGCCTTCTACCGGCGCGGAGACGCTCTCCTCCCCTCGCTCATCCAGGTGTTCGAGCGCCGTATCCTCGTCTACACGCCGTCCCTTCCCGTCGATCAGCGCTTCACTGTCGCCAACACTGGGCGCCACTATTACCGCTGGCGCTACGGCAACGACCCCGCGCAGCTGTGGCCCGCCCCCCAGCCCGGTTCTCCCGTCTCGGTGAGTGTTCCGGAGGGCTTCCGCGCTGGACTCTTCCTCGACGGCGTCCGCGATCCGATCGATCTGACCATCGCTCCGGACGGCAATGTGCTCGTCCTGACCGCTACCGGTACGCTCCTCATGATCACAGCCGAGGACGCCGACGGCCGCGCCTCGCGTCTCACCACCTTCGCCTCAGCCTTCGTCGAGCCCCGTGGTGTCGCTACGGCCGGCCCTTGGGTGTACGTGACGGATGACCGTGGACTCACCCGTCTCCGCGACGACGACGGCGACGGTATCGCTGACCGGACGGAACTCCTACCCATACCGTTCCAGCCGCTCCCCGGGCCAGCCGGGGCACCGGTCGCGGACGACCGCGGCCACCTCTACGTCGTCGGCGCAACCAACGCGACTACCGGTGCACCGACGATCTACACGCTGCGCGAGAACCAGATCGTCCCTATCGGGCCAGCACCGCCTGGCTTCCGGCGGCTCCTCACCTGGGGCGAGGTACTCTTCGCCCTGGTCGAGCCGAACGACGGCGACGCCCGGGTCGTTCGGCTCGACCTCAGCGGTCGAAGCGTCGCCGCGACACCGTACCTCGAGTTCCCACCCGGCTATACGCCTATCGGCGGGCTCGCGTATACCGCGCCACTGTGGGCCGATCCCATCCCGGGCACGCTCTTCTTCTGGGGCACACGCCAGACCACCGGCGCCCTGCTTCGGGCCGTCCCGAATCCGGACGGTCGTGGAGCCACCGTCGCGGCGTTCGGAAGCGGGTTCCAAAGGCCGGTAGCCCTGACGACCGGGCTCGACGGCACACTCTATCTCGCTGACAGTGGCAGTGGACACATCCTCAAGATCGTGCCCACACGCCGCTCGTTCCAGTGAAGGCTCACAGATCGCTCGGGCCGCCGTTCGGTCGCCCAGCCCCGAGTTCCTTGGCCCGACGGTAGGCTGCCCACACCGCCCGCGCGATGACGGTCCGAATCCCACCGCGTTCCATCTCGTAGAGCGCTGCTGCCGATGTCCCACCCGGCGTGGTGACCATGTTCCGGAGCTCGGCTGGGTGCTTACCCGTTTCCTGCGCGAACAGCACCGACCCCAGAATGGTCTGCTGGACGAGTTGCTCAGCGACGCTCCGCGGAAAGCCGAGATGCACACCGGCATCGATCAACGCCTCCATGATCAGGAAGACGTAGGCCGGGCCTGTCCCGCTCAATGCCGTCGCCATGTCCACGAAGTCTTCGTCGGTCACCCGCAGCGCGATACCCATCGCTTCCAACACGGCGACGACCAGTCGCTCGTCCTCGGGGGTCACCGCTGGGGCCGGGCACCAGACCGTCGCGCCGTAACCGATCTGCGCGGGCGTGTTCGGCATCGAACGCACCACACGCTCGTGGCGCAACCCTTCCCGGAGTCGCTGCAAGGTCGCACCCGCCACGATCGAGAGCACGACTTGCTCGGGCTGGAGTACACCCGCAAGATCCCGCATCGCCGCATCGAGCGTCTGTGGCTTCACCGCGAGCACGATGAGATCGGCTCCCTGGGCGGCACGGGCATTGTCAGGCACCGTTTCCATCCCCAACCGCGCGAGCAACTCCTGGCGGCGCCGCGCGTTCGGTTCACCGCCGGTGAGCTGGTGCACGCTGACCATTCCGGTACGCAAAAGCGCGGCGGCGATCGCCTCCGCCATCACGCCACACCCGATGAAGGCGATGCGCTTCCCCGCGAGCGGTGAGTGTTGCCCGCTCGGCACCCGGGTCGTGAGCTCGCTCCGTCCTCCGCTCGACCTCACTCCTCCTCGTCCTCCTCGAGCTCCAGTTCCTCGAACGGGCTTCCCTCGATGAATGCTTCCACGAACTCTGCCAGCCGGTTCAAAGCCGTCTCCACGATCGCTTCGCCGAAGTCCGCCGACGCAGCCCGGGCATCGCCCAACGCGCCGTTCGCAGTAATTTCGTCGAACGAGTAGGCGACATGCACGGGGCCCCACCAGGAGGCATGCGGGTAGGCCTGCTCCAGGAGCTCGCCGGGGGCCAAGGCATCTTCACGCACCGCCCACGGAGCCAGATACAGGAGCTGACTCGTTTCGCTCTCGCAGGCGTGCCCGATCACCTCGGCGACCTTCCCCCGCTGCACGACGTCGTTCGCGAGCTCGGTGATCGACACCCACGCTGCCAACACGTCCAACTCGCGCCGCAGTCGCTGTACGAGTAATTCCAGGGCCGGGCGGTTCCCGCCATGTCCGTTCACGAAGAGGAACCGCTCGAACCCGTGCTCCGCCAGGCTCTCCACCACCTCGTACAGCACCTGCATGAAGGTTTCCGCCGAAAGCGTGATCGTCCCCGGGAAGGCCATGTGGTGCGGCGACACCCCGAACGGGAGCACCGGCACCACCAAGACTTCCGGATACAAGCGCTCCGCCAGGCGCACGCTGAACTCGTACGCCCGCACACTGTCCGTCGCGAACGTCGCGTGTGGGCCATGCTGTTCTGTCGACCCGACCGGAATGACGACTAGTCGGATCTCTCCCATCGCTGCTTCCAGCTCCGGCCAGGTCATTTCCCAGAGAACGTAGCGCTCACGCTCTTCCATCGACTCGATATCCTTCCGAATATCGCCGCTGCTCGCGGCACGCCGATCGTCAGCATGGCATCGTAGCACAGATGAGGAGGTCGTCTCGCATGCTGCGACCGCACGGCTATCCACCGATCGCCGACTACGCCATGATCGGCGACGGCCGCACCGCTGCACTCGTCTCCCGGGAGGGCTCGATCGACTGGCTGTGCCTTCCGCGTTTCGACTCTGATCCCGTGTTTTCGCGCATCCTCGATGCCGACCTCGGAGGTTTCTGGTCGATCCTGCCCCACGACGTGCGGAGCAGCACTCGCCTGTATCGGCCACGCACGAACGTCCTCGAAACCCACTTCACCACCAGCAGCGGCCGTCTCCGTCTCGTCGACTTCTTCCCGGCACTCACCGAGGCACAGAAGCGTGTGTATCCCCTCGCGCAATCGCTCCTCATCCGCCGTGTCCGCTGCGAGAGCGGTCGCGTCGCCTTCGACGTGACCGTGCGCCTGCGACCGCGCTTCGGTCGCTGGACTCCGGAACTCCGCGGTTTCGCTGGTTCCTGGTACGAGTACGGCTGGGGACACAGTGCTGCGGTGTTGTACGCGAGCGTCCCCCTCGAGCGACGCGGGTCGGTCGTGCGCGGAACGGTCGTTCTGGAAGCCGGACAAACGGCCGACTTCGCGCTCGCCTATGCCGACGAGGCCCCGGTCGAGCTGCCGCTTCCACAACTCTTCGATACCATTGAGCGTCTTACCACGGAATACTGGCAGAAGTGGATCGCTCGCTGCACCTACACCGGCCCCTACCGTGAAGCCATCGAGCGGAGCGCTCTCGCCCTCAAACTGATGACCTATGCACCATCGGGCGCCATCGTCGCTGCACCGACCACCTCGCTTCCCGAATGGATCGGTGGTCCCCGCAACTGGGACTACCGGTACTGCTGGCTCCGCGACGCCGCTTTTACTGTGCGCGCTCTCCTCGGCCTCGGGTTTCACGAGGAGGCGGATGCGTTCGTGGACTGGATTCTGCACGCCACGCGCCTTACGCAACCGGAGCTGCACGTCGTCTACACCGTGTACGGCGATCCGCACATTCCCGAGCGTCTCCTCGTCGACCTCGACGGTTACCGCGGGAGTCGTCCAGTCCGGGTCGGCAACGATGCCTCCCGTCAGTTCCAGTTGGACGTGTACGGCGAAGTGATCGATGCCTTCGCCCAATATCGGGCCTTCGGACGAAGGCTCGATAGCGACGACTACCGCTTCCTCCGGGGTTTGGCTGACGTCATCCTCCGGCGCTGGCAGGAACCGGACGACGGCATCTGGGAAGTGCGCTCCGGTCGCGTCCACCACGTGCACTCGAAGGTGATGGCCCTCGTCGGCCTCCGCCACCTGGAGCGACTCGCCCAGCACGATCGGGTGTCTCTCCCGCTCGAACGCTACCGGCGAGCGGCGGCGGAGATCGAACGCTGGCTGGTGACGTACGGCGTCGATCCGCGTCGAAACGCCTTCGTCGCCCTCCCAGGTGGAGACCCGGACGCGTCGCTCCTCTGGTTAGCGCTCCAGGACGCCTTCTTGCCTCCCGACCATCCATGGGTGATCGGCACGGTCGATGCCGTACTCGAGGAGCTCACCGTCGGCGACCTCGTCTACCGCTATCACAGGGCAGACGGGCTCGCCGGCCCAGAAGGAGCCTTCGTGATCTGCTCGTTCTGGCTCGTCGAGGCGCTCGCCCGCGTGGGACGTCTTGAGGAGGCACACGAGCGCTTCGAACGCCTCCTGCGTCGTGCGAACGACGTTGGCCTGTTCGCCGAGGAGATCGACCCGGAAACCGGCGAACATCTCGGAAACTTTCCGCAAGCCTTCAGCCATATCGGACTGATCAGCGCCGCCCTGGCTCTCGAGGAGGCCACAGCGACCCGGCGTCCGCTCGAAAGCGCGGCGCGCTGAATCACGGCAGACTGAGGAGGAATCCGAGCACCATGCCGTACAGCACGTGTCCGATCACCGTCGCGACAGCCGTCCGCCTTCCGTAATTGAGCCCCGCCAGCCCCGGCGGCTGCAGATGCCGCGTGGGATCGGGTCCGGTCCGCTCGCTCGCCATCCGGGGATGGACGCCCGGCAAGCTAGGCAGGACGACGAGGAGAACGAACAGGGCGTGGATGGCACCAGCCAGTCCACCGACCCACCAGGATGCCCCACCGATGAGCCAGAAGAGCGCGGCATACAACCCTGCCAGCGGCCAGCCGACCAGAATGTGCACGAAGACACCGAGAAACTTCGCGCGCTCGCGCTCGGCCGTCACCCACAAGCCGAGGATCAACGGCAGATCCATGCGGGTAAGACCCAGGAGCTGGCTCCCGCGCAACACCACCGTCAACACGATCGTCGCGATGAGGCCGGCAACGAGGAGACGCCCGAACTCGACGACCACGGTGACATCCCCTTTCGCGCCTCATGGTATCCTCTCGACTTGCGCACCACACCGGTGCCGAGGAGTCTACCGTATGCCGTTCGTCATGCACCTTCAACCCGAGGGGTTCGTCCCGGCTGTCCGCTGCGATCAGTGCGGAGACCTCGTCTCTGCCGAGACCGGCCTCGTCCTCTGGAGCATCGACGCACCCGCCGAGTTCGGCAGTGCTTCTGTCCTGGTCGCCTGTGATCAGGAGTGTGCCGACGCGCTGTCGGCACGCTACCCCGAGACGTCGTTCGCCGCTCTGGCCCTCGACACGTATCTCGTCGTACTGCTCGAAGACACGCTCGGAATCGATCCCGAGGCAGTACGCCAGCGCGAAGAACTCGCCTGGGCCATCGAGCGCACCCTCGATGAGACCGATCAAGCGCTGGACTGAGTGCTACCGTCGCAGCCGCCGGACGAAGAGGGCGAGGAGCGCCGCAGCGAAGCGGAGGCCGATCCCCGTATAGACCAGCCAACGCAGCGGCAATGGCTGCCGCGGCGCATAATGCCGGCGGTAGAAGAGCGCCATCGCTCGATAGAACTCCCAGAGGACGCGAGGATCGCGGCGTCCCCACGATCCCCCTTTGAGGTGCAGGGCACGCGCAGCTGGCTCGTACCGCACGCGCCAGCCGCGCTGCTTGATGCGGTAAGCCCAGTCCAGGTCTTCCCCGTACATGAAGAACGCTTCCTCCAGGAGCCCCACTTCTGCCACTGCCTCGAGCCGCACGAGCATGCAGGCGCCGCTCACCGCGTCCACGTCGCTCGCCTGGTCCGGGTCGAGATACGTCAGGTTGTAGCGTGCGAATCGAGCACTGCGGGGAAAGAGCGTCGCGAGTCCCGCGAGCTTCCAGAGGGCCGTCACTGGGGTCGGAAAGCTCCGCCGGCACGCCAGGTCGAGGCGACCGTCCGGAAGCAACAGCTTGGGCCCCACGATTGCCACATCCGGCTCTCGGTCGAGCACGCCGACCAGGCGCTGGATCGTGTCTGCTTCGACGAAGCAGTCGGAGTTCAAGAGCAGCACCGCGTGCGCCGGCCGCGACGGTTCCGGGACGAGCGCCAGGATGCGACGCAGCGCCACGTTGTTGGCTCGCGCGAATCCCACGTTCGCTCCCGTTTCCAGCACCACCGCCTCCGGAAACCGCTCACGCACCCGTTCGACGGATCGGTCGCGGGAGCCGTTGTCGACAACGAACACCGTGCAAGGCCGGTCCAGCACGCTTCCGCGCAGTGCAGTCAAGCAACGCTCGACGAGGTCGGCGGTGTTGTAGTTGACCACCACGACCCAGACGCCCTGCGGAGCAGCCGCTGTCACCGCCGGCGGTCGGAGAACGCTGACCTCACCACTCACCGTGCCACGCCAAGTAGTGCTGCCCGACATTCCCCATCTCCACGCGCCACTCGGGCGGATTACTGGGTGTGTAGGTCAAACAGCGCCGCTCGAAGCACTGGACGAGCACGTCGCGGAACTCACCGCCGACCTTCACCGTCGCCCAGTACGGTTCGGTGATCGGCAAGCCGGTCGCGAAGAAGATCGGATCGAACAGCTTCCCTTCGCGTGGCCCGCTGCCTTCCCACACCAGTCCCTCACTCTGCAAGAATTCCCAGAAGACGTCAGCCACCGCGTGGTTGGTCTCCGGGATCACGACCGCGACGAACACGCCACCTGGCCCGTCCTCCGTCACGGTACCGTCGCGGT
>JBEPZP010000125.1:0-7397 GCA_041640735.1 Thermomicrobium sp. | reverse complement strand
CGTCGTTGCCCAATGTCGGTGCTTCCATGCTCGACTGCAGCGTATCGGACACGGCCCGCTCCTTCTGCACGATGTGACAGGCAACCGCGCGCTGTCTGTCTACTGCGGCGAGCAGGGGCCGCTCCACATCGCAGAGCCCAGCAACGAAGTGAAGGCAACGCGGATGAAACGGGCATCCGGAGGGCAGGTTAGTCAAGCTGGGAATATCCAGGCTCCGCAGGAGCAGCTTCGCCTTCTGACGGGTAAGCTCGGGATCCGGTTCGGGGATGGCCGCGAGGAGCGCTTGGGTATAGGGGTGGAGCGGATGGCCAATCACGCTCGGAGTCGGGCCAAGCTCGACGACTCGGCCGAGGTAGAGGACAGCGATCCGGCCCTGCCAGGCGAAGTACTTGGCCATCGCTAGGTCGTGCGTAATGAAGAGGAACGCTACTCCCAGATTCTCCCGGAGACGGCGCAGCGTATTGAGGAGACTCACCCGGATCGAGACATCGACCATCGAGGTGGCTTCGTCGGCAACGATCAGCTCGGGCTCGACGGTCAGTGCACGGGCGATCGAGACGCGCTGACGCTGTCCGCCACTCAGCTGATGGGGGTACTTGGGGAGGAACTGTTCGGGAGGCACGAGATCAACGAGCTCGAGCAAGCGCGCAGCCCGCTCGACGGCACCGGCCCGGTTCCGCGCAATTCCGTGATGGAGCAGCGGCGTAACCAATGTATCTGCGACCGTGTGGAACGGGTTTAAAGAAGCGTACGGGTCCTGGTGGACGATCTGCACGGCACGGCGGAAACGGCGGAACGCGTTCGCCCCGAGGTGCCAGACATCTTGCCCGCGATACCGGACGCTCCCGGATGTCGGCCGGAGGAGACCAGCGGCAACCTTGCCCAGCGTTGTCTTCCCGGAACCGCTCTCACCGACGAGACACAGGACATCACCTGGTTCCAAACGGAACGAGACCTCCTCGACCGCACGGAGGAGCGCACGGCCACGCCGGAAGTGGACGGAAACGCTGTGCAGCTCCAGGAGCGGCTCAGGCATGACTGGATCCTCCCAGTCGCTCCGTCCGTCGATCGAGAGACACCACCGACCAGTGGTGACATGCGCTCCAATGGTCCGCACCCACCGTGTAGAGGGGTGGATCTTCGCTTCGGCAGCGGTCCGTAACCAGCTCGCAGCGCGGTGCGAAGCTACAGCCAGGTGGTAGCGTCGCGAGGCTCGGCGGTGAACCGGGGATAGAGGCAACCGTCGTGAGTGGACCGCTCACCGGCGGCACAGCGAAGAGGAGTCCCCGCGTATACGGATGCCGTGGCTGGTAGAAGAGGTCACGAACCGGAGCGAGCTCGACGATGCGGCCTGCGTACATCGTGGCGACTCGGTCAGCCAGTTCAGCAGCGAGCGGGAGATCGTGGGAGATGAACACCATCGCGAAGCCGAGCTCCTGGCGGAGCGAGCGAAGGACCTCGATGATCGCGCGCTGGGTGAGGATGTCGAGGGCGGTCGTCGGCTCATCGTAGATGACGAGCCGGGGTTCCAACAGGAGACTCAAGGCGATCATGACGCGCTGGCGCATGCCCCCGCTCAGTTCGTGCGGGTAGGATTGCAAGACCCGATCGGGATCGAGCTGAACAAGTCGGAGCAGCCGCTCACACTGGTCGCGGACGCGTGTGCGGTCGCGGAGGCCGTGTGCTCTCGCGGTGTCCAACACCTGATCCCAGATCTTGAGGACGGGATTAAAAGCGTTCAGGGCTCCTTGGAACACCATCGCGCATTCTTTCCAGCGAAAATCACGGAGCTCCCTACCAGAGAGGCGGACGACGTCATAGACCCGACCGTCACGCGTGCGATAGAGAATCTGACCAGCGACGATCCGGGCACTCTTGGGGAGCAACCCCATGAGCGCAAGACCGAGCGTCGTCTTCCCACAGCCGCTCTCGCCGATCAGCGCGAGACTCTCGTAGGGCATAAGGTCGAAGTGCACACCGCGCACCGCGTGGACGATTCCACCCTCCCCCTCGTACTGGATCACGAGATCACGCACCGAGAGCACCGGTTCGCGAAGCATTTGCTGCACCTCGATCACCTCAGGACTCCCGCAGGCGTGGGTTGAACAACCCTTCGAGCGAACGCGCGGCAGTGACGAGCGAGAGTTGCAAGAGCGCGATAGCCAAGACTGGTGCGAGGATGTACAGAACAGAATTCTTGTAGAAGATCGCGCCACGGATCCAGGCAAGATTGAGCATGATTCCCCAGTTCTCACCAGCGAGCGGTGCCAGTCCCAGGAAGTAGAGACCGACCTGGGCATACATCGCCGCAGTGACGCCAATGGTGAAACTCATGACGATATAGGGGGCCATATTGGGCAGAATCTCGCCGAACAAGATATGGAAGGTACTCAAGCCGAGCGCTCGCGCCGCTTCGACGTACTCCCGTTCCTTGAGGGAGAGCACCTGCGCTCGCACTGCTCGGAGGAGTGTCGGCCAGGAGAGGAGACCGATCAGGAGCGCGAGCAACCAGGGTCGGTCCAGCTTGACAAAGGCGGAGAGGACGACGAGCAGGGGGAACTGCGGGACCGTCAAGATCACATCGGTCACAAGCCCAGTAACCGAGTCGACAGTCCCGCCGAGGTAGGCCGCCAGAGAACCGAACGTGATGGCGATCGCGGTCGACAGCAAGGCTGCCAAGACTGCGACCAGGATGATCGAGCGACCACCTCGGAGAACCTGGGTCAGGACATCACGCCCCTCGTAGTCCGTCCCGAGTGGGTGTTCGAGACTCGGCGGTTGGTAGATCTTCGTGACGTCCGGTTTCCCCGGCTCGGGAACGATCAGGGGTCCGAGCATCGCGAGGCCGACGAAGAACACCACACTCACCAGACCGAGGAAACCAGCCTTGTCATGCCGGAAGAGGTCGGCGAGCCAGGCAGCAACGACTCCCAGCACCGATCGCTGACGACGCGGCAACCCGTTCTGGACGCTCATCGCTCGCCCTCCGCAGTCTGCCGCCTGATGCGTGGATCGAGCCGACTGTACAGGAGATCAGCCAGGAGATTGGCACCGATGACGGAGACCGTGATCACCAGAAAGATCGCCTGCATCAAGGGGTAATCACGGCGATTGATGGCATCGAGGAGCAAGAAACCGATCCCTTCGTAGACGAAAATCCGCTCGATGACGACCGAGCCACCGACCACGAATCCAGCAGCGATGGCCACTTGCGCGAACAGCGGGAGGACAGCATTGCGGCCGACATAGGCGCGCATGATGCGCCCATCGGAGAGTCCGCGTGCCCGAGCGACCGTGACGTAGTCTTCCTCGAGTGTGGATAGCGTCGACGACTTCATCAGCAACATCCACGAGCCGATCGTCGTGAGCACGTAGGTGAGGACCGGCAGCGCCGCGTGGTAGAGCACGTCAGTGACGAACGCCACCGTCAGCCCCGGTTGCAGCCCAGGGGAAACCGCACCGCGCATCTTGGTCACCGGCAGCCACCCGAGTTGCACCCCGAGGAAGACGATCAACACGATGGCAACCAGGTAGTTCGGCACGGCCTGAAAGAACGACCCGAGAGCAGTCAGCAGGTGATCGATCACACTACCACGCCGGTAGGCCATGAGCATTCCGAGCGAGAGTCCCAGGACAAAGCTGCAGAAGAGTCCGAGACCAGCACTGAAGAGTGTCCAGGGAAGGTACCGGAGGAGAATCGATGACACCGGCGTCCCCGGAGAGACGAGCGACTGCCCGAGATCTCCGCGAACGAGTGAGCGCACGTAGTCCAGGTACTGGAGCACCAGCGGCTGATTGGGATCGAACGCGAAGAGGGATGCCGCCTGGTTCGCTGCCTCGTCGTACGTAAAGCCGTACTGCGAGATGAGGGTATGGATATAGACTTCGACCGGGTTACCGGGCATGAGGCGCACGAGAAAGAAGGTGGCCGTCACCACGATCCAGACGGTTAGGATGGCCTTGAGCGAGCGGCGCAGGACATAGGCGCGCGAGATGCGGTGGATCACTCGAAGAGCGTGCGACACAACAGGTCGGCGCACCAAGCCCTTCACGAGCTGCCCCCAAGATGCAGGAGACTCCAGGCGCTCGATCATCGCTGGTCCACCCTCTCACTACCGAACCGGGGGCGTTCGAGCCGGGCGTACAACTTGTACCGGTCGCCGCGATAGAGGCTCCGGACGAATTCGACGGGTCGATCACGCCGATCGTAGGAAACGCGTTCAAGCCGAAAGGCCGGGGTACCGACCGGCACCTCCAGCAAGCAAGCTTCCTCCGGGCCGAGCACCGTCGCCTCGATCGTCTGCCGTGCGTGCGCAAGCTCGACTCCGTACCGCTCGCTGAGCCAAGCATAGAGCGACCGATCGGTCAGATCTGCCTCGAGCAAGGCGGGAAAGCGTTCAGCAGACAGGTACACCGTCTCCAACGCCATCGGGTCGTCATCCGCGAGTCGCAGACGACGCAGCTCGATGAGCGGTTGCCCGACCGCACAGGCGAGGAGGTCGGCTAGGTCCGCCGGAGCCGCGACACTGCGCACGCCGAGCATGCGACTCCCCGGACGCATCCCTCGCTGGATCATCTCCTCAGAAAAGGACGTCAACGCGAGGACCTGCTCAAGCTTGGGCCGGGCGACGAAGGTACCCTTTCCTTGCACACGCTCGAGGCGGCCGGCCAGGACGAGCTGATGTAATGCCTGGCGCACGGTGACGCGACTCACGCCAAACCGCTGCTCCAGTTCCCGCTCCGGCGGGATCGGTTCGCCGGGCCGCAGACCCGCGATCATGGCTTCGAGAACCTGTTGGAGCTGGCGATACTTGGGAAACCCATTCGAGGGATCGAACCAACCAGCCACGCGCACCCTCGCTCGTCGATATCCAATTCCGGCGACCCTGTATGGTTAGAATATTAGAACCATTTTGCGCCTGTGTCAAGCCCCAGCAGGACAGTCGTCCCGAGTAAGAGGCCATCGCAGCTCATTTCCGGACTGCCGACACTCCTACCGCGCGTGAACCTGACGTATGCTGAGCGCGAGGGTGGGCGGGCCCGGTGCGTACCGAGGAGTGGGCGCGTCATGGGAGCAGTCGAGACCGCAGACTCAGCGCGTTCCCTACCGGCACGAAGCTTTCTGAGACTGCCGCCGCTCCGGCTGATGAAGCAGCGGCAGGCACCTGGGACATGGCGACTCACGGGGGAGTACGAAGCACGCATCCTCGAGCCGCACCGACTCACCGTCCGGGCCTGGACAACGGATGCGCACCTGCTCAGCGAGCTTCCCCAGAACCTCGGGCAGACAAACATTCTGTGGATCGATATCGCTTCGCCGGACACGACGGCGGTCTCGCTCCTCCACGACGAGTTCGCCCTCGGCTCGTTGAATATCGAGCATCTCCTTCAGCCAGCGCGCATGCCAAAACTCGACCGGCTGCCGGATGGTGGTGCCGTCGTGATCCTCTTTGCGCTCCGGCTCGAGGAAGGCGACGAGCCGCGTCTCCATGCGAGCCCGGTCGGCTTCCTGATCCGCGAGCGGTACCTTCTCACGACCCATCGCGGGCCGATCGACTTCGTCGAGCAACGGCTCCGCGATGCACTCCACGATCCAGACGTGAACGGGCCGCGGCTGGCTGCGCTGGCGATCGATGCACTGGTGGACGAGCACCTGACCGTGACGCTGCGGAGCGCCGAGCTGGCCGAGGAGCTGGAGGCGCAGCTCGACCCGGACAACGAACTGCAAAGCTTGGCCACGCTGGAGCGCCTCATTATCCTGCGCCGCGATCTCCTGGCCGTGCGTCGTCTCGGAGTCGCCCAACAGGAGGTGCTCCGCCGCTTGGCGCGTCACTTTCCCGCCGAAGCAACGATGCTCGAGGACGTGACCACCAACCAGCGCGAGGCGATCGAGACGGCGACGGCCGTCTGCGACTACATCGACGGGGCAATCGAGGCCTACCGGCTCCGACGCGAGGCGCGAACCGAGATCGGCATCCGCCGCCTCACCGTGCTCGCTAGTCTCTTCGGTGTCGTCTCGATCGTGATCGGACTCTGGGGTGTCAACTTTGTCGGGATCCCTGGTTCCGAGAGCCGGTGGGGCTGGTTCGTCTTCGTCGGTGCCTTATTGACTCTGCTCGCGCTCGGTATCTGGTACGTGCGCCGGCGCGGCCTGTGGTGAAACGACGCCCCCCGCTGGCGCGCGACCGCTGCCCCGGTTCTCGAGTGTCCGGCGTTACCCACCCTGCCGCCGGCGAGCGAGGTCGCGGAGGTACTCGAGGACGGCACGGTCGATCCAGTCGGCGTCGAGCGGGATCCGCTCCTCGAAGTTCTCGTTGCCGATGAGTGTCGCGTAGGCCTGACGCGTGGCCTCGTCCCACTGCCCGTGAGCCGGCCCCTGGTAGTAGCCGAGCACGCGCATCAGCTCCTGGAGCTCGACCAAGAGGTCTCCGTGCAACGGCAGCCGCTGCTCGGGCGAGGGCTTCTCGAAGTAGAGTCGCCAGATCCGGTAGAGGCGCTCGAGCTCCGCCACCGGGTCGGTGTGGTCATCGACCCGTAGGTCGATATACCGGTCGGTATAGCCGCCGTAGCCGCCGCCCGGCTTGACGACGAGGAGCGCAGCCGACTGGCGACCGCGCCGGTCACCACCGGCCCGGTCACCGGCAGCCAGGGCAGCGAGCAGGCGGACTGCCAGTGGGCCCTCGGTCGCCTCGAAGGCCTGGATCATCGCGTCCACCACTTCTGGTCCGGTGAGGATGTTGCCCTGGGCAGCATACCCAGGACCGGTGCGGCCACCCGCCCACGGGTGGCAACCGCTCCCGGTGAAGGTCGCCGCCTGGCCGCGGGCGTCCACCAGACCGACCTGGCGGAGCTCACGCTGGGGGTCGTCGGCCAGTAAGCGCTCCAACGCCTCGCTCGCCGAAAGCCCGCTGGCCATCAACTCCAGTCCCCGTGGGCCGAACGAGACATTGGCGTACGACTGCGTCGCCACTGCCCCGACTCCTGCCTGTGCCCAGGGGACCACGGCACCCACGGCCAGGAACTTGGACGCCACGGCGACACCGAACTCGCCTGCTACCGGATCCGCCGCTACGATGGAGAAGGTCGCCACCCGCATGCAGTCCTCCTTCCACATCCATCTCAGAGCGCACCGCGCAGCCGGGGATCGAGCGCATCGCGGAGCCCGTCCCCAACCAGATTGAGCGAGAGGACGACCGAGAAGATCGCCAGGCCGGGCACCAGGGCCAGGTGCGGGGCGACTCCGATGTACTGTCGTCCATCGCTCAGCATGACGCCCCACTCGGGCAACGGCGGCTGGGCCCCCAAGCCGAGGAAGCTCAGTCCGGCCGCGGCAGTGATCATCCAGCCCACGTCGAGCGTCGCGGCGACGATGAGCGGCGAGAGCGCATTGGGGAAGA
>JBEPZP010000124.1:0-7397 GCA_041640735.1 Thermomicrobium sp. | reverse complement strand
ACCCGCGCCCGGATGTCGCCGAAATCTGCGCCACGGTCCTGGGCCGCCGGGGGACACGTGCCGCCGTGCCGGCCCTGATCGCTGCCTTGCGCGAGCGGGAGCACGACCACACCGTGCAGGCGGCAGCGGCCACAGCGCTCGGCCGGATCGGTGACCCCGCGGCATGGGATGCGCTGGTCGAGGCGGCGCGCTCCGGTGCCGTCGTCGTGCGGCGAGCGGCGCTCTGCGCGCTCGTGCGTATCGATCCCGCCCGTGCCCGGCTCGTCCTCGCTGAGCGTGCCCACGCGGAGACAGCGAGCGGCGTGCGCACGCTCATCGCGCAGCTTCTGGCTCGAAAGGAGTGCACCGATGACGATGCCCGAACTCCCGACGGTCGAGCGCCTCACCGAGGAACGTGCTGAAGCGCTCCGGGCCCTGCTCGTCCGCGTGCGGGACGCGGTCGAGCGCGTCATCGTCGGCAAACGCGACGTGGTCGAACTCCTCCTCGTCGCCGTCCTCTCCGGCGGACACGTCCTGATCGAGGACGTGCCCGGCATCGGCAAGACGAAGCTGGCTCGTTCCTTCTGTCAAACCATCGGTGGTACGTTCCGTCGTATCCAGTTCACCCCCGACCTCCTCCCGGCCGATGTGACCGGCTCGTTGGTCTACGAGTCGACGCGCGGGACGTTCGTCTTCCACCCCGGTCCGGTCTTCGCCAACGTGGTCCTGGCCGACGAGATCAACCGCGGGACACCGCGGACGCAGTCCGCGCTGCTGGAAGCGATGGAGGAGCGCCAGGTGACGGTCGAGCGCCAGAGTTACCGGCTCCCCGAACCGTTCCTGGTCATCGCGACCCAGAACCCGATCGAACTCGAGGGGACGTTCCCCTTGCCGGAAGCGCAGCTCGACCGCTTCGCCATGCGCCTGCGGGTGGGGTATCCCACGCCGGAGGACGAAGCCGCGGTCGTCCGCCGCTTCCTCGGCGGCGACCCGCTCCTCGAGCTCGCACCGGTGACGCGCCCCGAGGAGTTGGTCGCGGCGATCGCCGACGTCCGCCGGGTGTTCCTCGGGCAGGCGACCTTGGACTACCTCGTCGCGCTGGTCCGGCGGACGCGCGAGCACGAGGAGGTGGAGCTCGGCGCCAGCCCGCGGGCGACGCTCGCGCTGGCCCGCGCTGCCCAAGCCGCCGCTGTGCTGGCAGGACGCACGTTCGTCGTCCCCGACGACATCCGCGCGGTGGCTCTCCCCGTGCTCGCCCACCGGCTCAAGCTGACGGCGCGGGCTGAGCTGCACGGCACGACGCCGGAAGCTGTCCTCCAGGCCATCCTCGACGAGGTACCGGTGCCGGTCGAACCGGTCGAGGAGGCGTAGCCGTGGAGCGGGCGCCGACGGCGCTGCCGGTCGAGCGTGAGGAACTGTTGCCGACCGGTCTGGTGACGGGGCTGCTCGTCGGGTTGGCTGCGGTCGCGCTCGGTCGCCCCGTGCTGGCGTTCTGCGGTTTCACCCTCGGGCTCCTCTGCGCGGTCGGGTTGCTCTGGCTGCGCTTCGGTCTCGCCGGTGTGCGCTACGGCCGCGTCCTGTATCCCACCCGCGTCTTCCCGGGAGAGCCGGTCACGCTCGAGCTGGTGCTCGAGAACGCTAAGCTGCTCCCGCTCCCGTGGGTCGAAGTGCAGGACGAGTTTCCGGCGCAGCTGGCAGTGGAGGGTGTGCACCTCGAGCGCACGCCCAAGTCCGACCGCTGTCTCCTCCGGACGCTCTTCAGCGTGGGGGCACGCGAGCGTGTGCGCCGTCGGTACCAAGCGCGGGCGCTCCGCCGCGGCCTGTACCGCTTCGGCCCGGCGACGCTGGTCACCGGTGACCCGTTCGGGCTCGCGCGGGCCCGCGCGGAACGACCGGTGCGCAGCGAACTCGTCGTCTACCCGGAGTTGCAGCCCTTGGCGTCGTTCGGCTTACCGGCCGAGCACCCGCTCGGCGAGGCGACGCCGCTGCGGCCGCTCCTGGAAGACCCGCTCCAGGTACGGGGCGTCCGACCCTACCAGCTGGGCGATCCGCCGCGTCGGATCCACTGGCGCGCGACGGCACGTACTGGCGAGCTCCAGGTTCGCGTCCTGGAGCGCCGGGCCAGCCCGACTGTCGCCCTCTTCCTCGACGTCAACACCTTCGAGTATTTCTGGGAAGGAGTCCGTCCCCACGACCTCGAGTGGGCGATTTCGCTCTGCACCTCGCTCGCGCAGTGGGGACTGGACGCTGGGTACCAGGTCGGTCTCTGGGTCAATGCACCGCTGGCCGGTGGCGAGCGCTTCATCCGTATCCTCCCGTCGTCGCACCGGCGTCAGCTGCAGCGGATCCTGGAAGCGCTCGCGCTCCTGGTTCCCCACACCGGCTACCGCATCGAGACGCTGCTGCGTAGCGAGCTTCGGGTGCTGCCGCAGGGTGCGACGATCGTCCTCGTGACGGCCCAGATGACCGATCCCTTGCGCCGGACGCTCCTCGCGCTGCGTCGCCAGGGGTACGCCGTTGCCCTCGTCGCAGTCGGTGTGCCGTCGGGTCTGGCCCCGCAACGCGGCCTGGCGGTGTACGAACTGGGGGTCGCCGATGCGTCGGTCACGTGATCCTTTGGCCCTCGCGCTTCCGGTCGCTGCGGCAATGGCGGAGGCCCTGGCTGTCGTCCCTTGGATCGGCTGGACGGTGGTCGCCTTCGGTGGGGATCCGGCGCGGGCGCCGAGCTGGCTCGCGGTCGCCGCGACCGGGCTGCTCGCCTTCACCTGGGGGCGCTGGCTGGCCCGGCGCGACACCGATCCCGCCTTGGCCCGTCTCGCCAGCGTGGCCGCCTGGCTGGTCTGGCTGATGGCCTGGTGGAGCGTGCGCCAGCGTGACCCGCTCGGTCCCCTCCATCTCCTCGCGGCCGTCCTGTCGGCCGATGCCGGTACCGTCGGCCTCCTCTTGCTCAGCGCGCTCGCCTGGTGGCGTGGCCTCTCCCTCGCCAGCGAGCCGCACCCCTTTCAGGGTGCATATCTGCGCTGGGTCGTGGTGCGGGACCTCGTCTTCCTCACCGGCGTCACCGCGCTCGCAGCGCTGAGTGGCGGAGCCGCTGCAGCCGCGGTGTGGGCGACGTTGCGCGTGAGCGTGCCGCTCTGGCTCGCACTGCGGTTGCTCCTGGCAGCGCTCGTCCAGGCCCAAGCGATTCGCCTCGCCGCTCCGAGCAGTGGCGCAGATCGACGCGTCCTCACGCACGCCGCACTCGCCACGCTGTCCGTCTTCACCGCCGGTGCGCTCCTGAGCGCGCTCGCCGGCCCGGCGGTCTGGCACTGGCTGGCTGCACCGGTGACCTGGCTCTTCACGCTGCTCGTCGCGGTAGCCGTCACCTTCACGGTCGCAGTCGTCCTCCTCGTCTGGTACGTCCTGCGCGTGCTGGTCTGGCTCTTCCGTCAGCTCGGAGACCGGCCGGCGCCGGAGCCGCCGAGCCCGCCGAGCCTGCCCGAGCTCCTCCGCGGGCGCGAGAGCCTGGCAGCGCTCGACCTGCCCGGCTGGCTCTGGCAGCTCCTCGCTGCCCTGTTCGCCACCCTCCTGCTCGCGTTGCTCGTCCGCTGGATCGCTGCCGCCTGGCGCCGACTGCGCACCGAGGCCGACGTCCCGGCCGGCAGCGAGGTGCGCGAGCGCGTGAGCGGAGCGGGCCTCGCTCTCCAGTTCCCTCGCCTGCGCTGGCGGTTCCCCGGCGCGCGTTTCCCGCCGCGCCCCCAGCCGCCGGTGGACGTGCGTACCGCCTACCGTGCCGCCCTGCTGCTCCTCGCTCGACACGGGCTCCGCCGCCAGCCGAGCGAGACCCCGCTGCAGTTCCTGCAGCGCGTCGCAGCCTCGATGCCGAGCGTCGCCCGTGCCCTCCACGACCTGACGGAGCGCTACCTGCATGCCCGGTACGGTGAGCGCGAGACGCCGGACGACCGCGCAGCAGCGCTGGCCGATTGGGCAGACCTCGCGCAGCAGCTCGCCCCCGACAGCCGAGAGCGTTAGCGGCTGACTGCGTCGAGCGCTGCCGTGAGGTCGTGCGCGAGGTCGTCCGGGTGCTCGAGGCCGACCGACAGGCGCAGGAGACCGTCGTCGATGCCGAGCGCGGCCCGCTCCGCGCGGCTGAGCGCCCGGTGCGAGGTCGTCGCGGGATGGACGACCGTCGTCACCGTCCCGCCGAGCGTCTCCGCGAACCGCACCAGGCGCAGCTGGCGGAGGAACCGCGCCACTGCGCTGGTGCCCCCGGCGAGCGAGAACGACACGACGGCGCCGAAGCCACGCTGCCAGAGTCGCTGCGCCAGCTGATGCTCCGGATGCGACGGCAGACCGGGGTAGGAGACCGACGCCACGGCCGGATGCGCTGCCAGTCGCTCGGCCAGGGAGCGCGCGCTCGCGCTGCTCTGGGTCATCCGGGCAGGCAGCGTGGCCAACCCGCGCAGCGCGAGCCAGGCGTCCAGCGCGCCGCTGCGTCCCCCGAAGCGGATCACCTGGCGACGGATCGGCTCGAGGAGGTCGGCGCGGCCGAGCACCGCCCCGCCGCTGGCGTCGTGGTGCCCCGCGATGAACTTGGTCGTCGAGTGCACCACTAGGTCGGCTCCCCAGGCGAGCGGACAGCAGTGCCAGGGCGTGGCGAAGGTATTGTCCACGACTAGGAGTGCGCCCCGAGCGTGCGCCAGCGCGGCCAGCCCCGCCAGGTCGCGCACGCGCAGCGTCGGGTTGGTGACGGTGTCCACCCAGACGAGCTGAGCCGGGCGAGTCAAGGCAGCCTCCACAGCCGCGAGGTCGCCGCAGTCGACGAAGTCGACCGCCACGCCGAAGCGCTCCAGATCGAGTTCGGCCAGGAGCCTAGTGCCGCGGTAGACGTGGGTGTCGATTACCGCGCGCCGCCCGGGCGCGAGCAGGGCGAACAGCGTGGCCGCGATGGCCGCCATGCCGCTGGCCGTGACGACGGCCGCCTCCGCCCCTTCCAGGGTCGCCAGGGCCTGCTCCAGTTGCTCGTGGTTGGGCAGTCCATAGCGTGCGTAGACGTAGCCTGGCTGCTCGCCGGCCAGGATCGCCTCCATCGTCTCCAGGTCGGGGTAGGCGAAGGCGGCGGTCTGCCAGAGCGGTGGCGCCAGCGGTGCCGTCACCGAGGGGGTAGGGCGCAGTCCGGCCTGCACGCAGGTCGTTTCCGGCTGCGGGCGCGGGTGAGCCTCGGCGCGGGCGTCGTGAGCCATGGTCACCCCCTTTGTGCCTCTGTCTTCCCGGCTCGATGATGGCGCAACCAGGGCCCGTGGGCGAACCGCACCGACGCGCCGTGCCCGCACGCGGTGTGCCGGCTACGAGCCGGTGCGCGGCAGCTCGACCGTTACCGCGTGCCAGTAGTGCGCTGGCGACGTTCGAGGAAGAGACACAGTGCGCTCACGAACAGGAGCGCCAGCCAGCCGGAGCGCAACGGCCAGGGGAGGGCGAGGTCCGGGATCGGCGCAGCGAAGACGGGTGTGCCGAGGAGGATCCAACGTTCGAGCACCAGGCGAAGCGGCCAGGGTGCCCACCCCACGAGGCCGGCCGCGATCGCCCGATGCCAGGCTGAAGCTGCCCCGCTCAGGAACGACCAGGCAGTCCAGCTGGCGAGCGCAGCGTTCCCGATCCACCAGAACACCAGTTCCCTCACGGAGACTGGCGCCTCGGGGATGAGCCAGGTCGGAGGACCGGCGAGGAGCCAACCAGCCCAGGCCCACAGTCCACCCGACCAGACGAGGACGAGCCCGCCGAGGACTAGGCGAGCCCATCGGATGAAGGCCGACGAACCTCGGCGCACAGCCGAGAGGCTGCAGCGGGGAACTTGGAGTCGGTGCTGCGTCCCCGCACTCATCTGCCACCACCCGGCACCGTCACTGGCAGTACCCCGCTGTTCCCCCGGGCACCCCACTCGAGCAGGAGGACGCAGGGTGTCGACGCCGCATGCTGGAGCAGGAACCGCGTCACGAGCTGTCGCTCGACACGCTCCCACCGCTGCTCCGCTGGATCGATCACCGTGGTCGGGCACTGCTCGTTCCTGAGGCGGAGGACGACGTCCTCGAGCGGCTCGCGCCCTGGGTTATGCCCGAGCACGTGCACCGTGAACCGGTCCTCAGTACCGGTGCGCTGGCGAGCGACGACTGCGAGGAGGTCGAGCCGGGCAGGCCCGCGCCGGGCGAGCTCGACACCGGACGCAGGTGAGACGATGAGTCGCTGGACGCGGACGGGGCCACGGCGCTCGATATAGAGCCGCAGTGGCGCACTCTCCGGGGCTCGCCAGTCGTCCGGGACGAGATTGTGTACTACGATCGTCAATGCGGGGCCCAGTACGAGACCGCGCCGCAGCCCGCGGAAGAGGTCGAGCGTGTCCCACTCCAGGTAGCCACCCGTGGAGGTCGGGTGCCAGCGCAGCCGCAGGAGCGTCGCACTGGCCCCAGCACGTTCGTCCCAGAGCGAGAGCTGGCCGGGCGGGCTCGCTGGGTCGAGCTCGATCTGGTAGGCGAGCGCAACGGAGACGTACCACCGCTCTCCGGGCGGAAGCGTTACAGTGGCGAGCTCGTATGCGCCGTCAGCCGGGTCGGTCAAGTCTAGGCCGCTAGCCCCTAGGCGTGCGAGCGACCAGAAGCCAGCGTGCGGCGGCTGGCCGGTCGCGAGTGAGGGGGTGACGAGCAGGATGCTCACCACCAGGGCGAGTGCTCCCAGGCAGAGGCCGCCGAGCATGTCACGCACGAGCGGCCTGGCGGGGAGCCGAGCGGAGCGACTCATGCCGCCCGGCTCCTGGCTGCGGTCGTCCCACGACGCGTGATGAGGAGCGAGACGGCCAGCAGGGCACACCCGTACAGGACGAGGTGGGGGTTCACGAAGAACGGTGGACCGTAGATCGACCAGAGCTGTTCGGCGAGCCGCGCGGGACGCAGCTCACCGGCAGCCGCACCGTCGTACAACCACAAGCCCAGGTGGTACAGCCCAGGCGCAAGAAAGCCCAGGAGTGCGAGCCACAGCGACCAGCCGCCCGGCCGCCCGCTGCGGCGCAGAGCCATGCCTCCGACGAGGAAGACGAGCGCGTAGAACGTGTTTATCACTGCATAGACGCGTGAGTCGAAGCGTGCCTCGGGGTAGTCGGTGCGGAAGGACCAGAAGGTGAACCAGCCGGCGAACCCGAGGAGCACGACGCCTCCAGCGACGAAGGCGAGCGCGGGGATCGCCCGCAAGCTCCGCACCGTCGTCATACCCTAGAATCGACTGACTCGCACCAGGTGCCGGTGGTCGTCCCAGCGAGGGCGATGCCCGCACCGGCGAAGGTCACGAGCGTCGCGATCGCGAGCGCGCGCAGCGTGGTCCTGTGCATTGCCTCCCTCGCTTTCCGTAGGCAAATCGGCACCATTCATTCCGCTGCATCGAAGCTGACGAGA
>JBEPZP010000123.1:0-7423 GCA_041640735.1 Thermomicrobium sp. | reverse complement strand
AGCGGTGCGCCCGGCCGGTAGCGACCCGGCGAGCCCGCCGGTGCTCTCCGCCGAGGCGACACTCAGGAGCGGTGACAACGTCACGGTCGTCGCGCACTTGACAGCTGACGGCCAGCCGACGCTGTCGCTCTTCGCCAACGACGTCAGTCCGATCCCCGCCGGTCAGGGACGCGTCATCGTCCGCCACACGGCACAAGCCCCGGCGGTCGATGTCCGCGCGGGCGGCAACGTCATCTTCAGTAATCTGGCGAATCCGAACGAGGCGAAGGGCGAGGTTCCGAGCGGCACCTACCCGGTCGACCTCGTCCCGGCTGGTCAGTCGACGGTCGTGTTCGGCCCGGTCGACCTCACGGTGCAAGCGGGTGTCGCCACCATCGTCTATGCGATCGGTTCGCTCGAGGATGGTTCCTTCCGCTTGGTGCTCCAGCAGATCACCGGCCTCGGGCCGACACCCGGCGCGATCGGCGCTGGTCTCGGCTCGACCGCCGCCGCGACGGACGCGTTCATCGCGGGCTGGTTCCTCCTGGCCGTTCTGGCCGCGCTCGTGGGTGTGGCCACGCCGGGACTGGCTCGTCGCCTCCGCGCCGTCGTCGCGCGTTCGCGCTGACCGGCAGCGGGCCTCTCGCGGGGGCGCGACGGAGTTCCGCGCCCCTGCGCTCGCGTGACGGACGACCGATGGAGCGTCTCGTCCGACCCTCGCTACTGCTGACTGCGTTCGTCTGTTTCTCGGTTGGGGTGATGCTGGCGCAGCGCACGTTGCCCGCCGGCCTTCCCCCGCCGCACGCTTTCGCGGATGCAGCAGGGCCTGCCTCGCTCCGTGTTCGCGAGGTGGAACCGCTCCGGCTCCTCCCGTTCGAGCGGGAGGAAGTGGCAGCCTCGGGGGGTGCTGCGGCCGTTCCGCCGTCGGTCACACCGGTGGCGCTTGCCGATCAGCTCGTCGCGGCTGGATCTCCTCCGGTGGTGACCACGCTCACGTCGCGGTTGCCGGCGCCGCAGCGGGTGCAGATTCCCTCGCTCGGCGTCGACGCACCGGTGCTGCCGGTGTCGCTCGATGAAGACGGGGCGCTGGCGCTGACGGATGAGGCGGCAGTCGTCTTCTGGTATCGGGAGAGCGGGTACCCCGGCCGACCTGGCCGCATGGTGCTGGCGGGCCACGTCGACGCACCGGGTGGGCGCCCCGGCATCTTCGCTGCGCTCCACCGGCTCGCTGCGGGAGAGCGCGTCATCGTGGAACGCGAGGACGGAATCCAGGTGCACTATGTAGTGACCGAGCGAGTGCGGATCGATGCCGCTACCCTGCCACCCGATCTCGTCGGGTTTCGCCATCCCCCGGAACTCGTCCTCGTGACCTGCGCGGGGTCCTGGGTTCCGCAGGCGCAGCGCTATACGCACAACTGGCTCGTCTTCGCGGTCGCCGTCGCGCAACCCGCGGCGTTCCCTGTACTCGAGGACGGTGTACTGGCTCCGGCTGCCGGGGACCACGAGTCACACACGGCTGCGGCGGGAAGTGCCGACCGCTGAGGCACCGTTTCCCTGTCGGGACGAGAGTGGCGTGCGCCTAGGGCAGCGCGGGCGTCTCGGCAGCGTCCTCTCCTCACTCCGTGGTCGTGCTCCCGGAGGGCGCGCCCCATGGTCAGCGGCGCGGTCAGGTCGTGCTGTCCGGTCTTGTCCGACTGGGTCGGTTGTGGTATAGTAACTCCAATAGCCGAGGGTACCGCGCGCGTGGTCGAGGTGACAGTGAGGGCCTGTCCCCGGACTCATCTCAGCGGTGAATCCCCAAGGCTAGAGTGAGTATCGGTCCGGTGGTGAGCGTCACGCTCACCCAGAGGAGTTCCTAAGGAGTCCCACGAGATGAGTTTCGGGTTCGTCGACAAGGTCCTGACCTGCCGCGACTGCGGCACCCAGTTCGTCTTCACCGCTGGCGAGCAGCAGTTCTACGCCGACAAGGGGTTCACGAACGAGCCGTCGCGGTGCCCGACCTGCCGCTCGGCGGCACGCGCACGGCGGAACGCCCGCGGCGAGGGCGGCTCGTACCGCAGCCGCGAGCCGCGTGAGCCGCGCCAGGATCGCCCCATGTACGCGGCGATCTGCAGCGACTGCGGTCGCGAGACGATGGTGCCGTTCCTGCCCCGTCAGGATCGCCCCGTCTACTGCTCGGACTGCTTCCGCGCTCGGCGGCAGCTCTCCGGCAGCTACTGATCGCTCGCACGTAAGCGGTCGAAGTCGAACGCCATCCGGTTGCCCTCGCCGGATGGCGTTTTCGTTCAGCGTCGCCGCAGCGGCACACCGCCGCGGTTCAGCGCCTCGAGCGTCTTCGACCCCTCCAGATAGTGGACAGTGATCGCTCCCAAAGTGATCTGATCCCCGTCCTTGAGGATGGCTTGCCGGACCGGTGTGCCATTGATGCGCGTGCCGTTCCGGCTCTCCCGGTCGATCAGTTCGTAGCGACCGTCCGGGCGTCGGACCAACTCGGCATGGTAGGCCGAGACGGTCGGGTGATCGATGACGATGTCGTTGTTCGGGTACCGGCCGATGCGGACACGCTCCTGTTCCAGGAGGACGGTGCGTCCCGGCATGACGAGGCGCGGTACGCTCCGTTGCCGGGCACGGGCACGAGCGTCGAGCGGTCCGACTACGGCAGCCCACATGTCGCCGACCCGCTCGACGAGGCCAGGTGCGGCGATCGCCAGTGGGGCGGCGAAGACGAAGAAGATAGCAGCGCCGGAGACGAAGTGCAGTGGGTCGCGGCCTGTCTCGTCGGCCATTTTCGCGACCCAATAGAGTTCGACGATCCAGACGACGACGAGCACCAGGAAAACGATGCTGAGCAACAGCTGTGTGCTCATCGCTGCCCCTCCACTCTCCCTGTGCGGGAGGCAGCGCGCGGTCGTCAGCCCGCCTCGCCCTGCTCCCGGACCGCTGCGCAGGTGCTCTAGAGTATAACGCCGCCTCTCCTACCTTGGGTGCTCACTCGAGGACGGCCAGGATGGCCTCGAGTGCATCGACTCCCGAAGCACCGCTCGCCTGCAAGCGGCGCAGCACCGCCTCGAGTTCGGTCCGCACGATGCGCCGCCGGCTCGCGTGGTCGAAATGGGCCTGACTCTCCTGCCAGCTCAGCGCGAGGCTCTCGAAGAGCGTGCGGGCGTGTGCTGGCTCCAGTTCCTCCATGACGACCGAAAACAGCGCGCGGCTCGCCTCGGCCGCTTTCGGCGAGGGGCTGGTCAGCGTCGTCACGGCCAGCAGTGCTGGTACACCGAGCACTGCCGGCACGCGTGTGACGAGGAGGTCGGCGACGTCAGCGACGAGTTCCCAGGCCAGGTGCGGTGGTAGACCGGTCCGCTCGGTCACCTCGCGCCGGTACGCGTCGCTCGAACAGTCACCGGCGAACCACCGTTCCCACTCGGCAGCACGGCGTAGCCGTTGGTCAGGGGGACGCGGGCGTCGCAGCGGGCGTCCCATCGCTGTCACCGCAGTGCGTCGGCGTGCGAGAGCGATGCCTGCGCCACCGTTCGGATGAACCGGATGGACACGACGACGAGGACGGTACAGACGAGGCCGGCCACGATCGGTAGTCGCGCGTCGAGTTCGTACAGCGGACCGGCCAGAAACGGTGCGATAGTGGTACCGAGTCCACCCAGAATCTCTGCCAGTGCGAAGACACGTGAGCGTAGCTGTGCCGGGGTGATGAGGCCGAAGACGGCGTAGAACGCTGACCAGGCGACGAGAAAACCACCGCGGAGGAGATAAGCGAGGACGAACACAGCGAAGTGGTTCCCGAACAAGAGGAGGAAGAAACCGCCGGTCACCGCGCCGGTGGCCACCAGGAGCGTGTTGAAGGGATCTTGCAGCCAGCGCACCCGGCTGACGGCGAGGCTGAGGGCGGTACTGCCGAGCGCGGCGATGGAACCGAGCCAACCGATCTGCTCGAGCCTCAGGCCGTGGAACTCTTGCAGGTAGTTGGGGGCCAGGACCCAGCCGAGCATGATCCCGCCGATCGTGCCGATCATCAGGAGCGCCGAGAGCGCGATCGGTCGCGAACCAGCCAGCTGCCGGTACGAGCCGGTGTTCGCTGTCGTCACGGCATCGGTGGGAACGCGAACGGTCCAGAAGATGAGCGCGGCCAGTGCCGTGCAGACGCTCGCAGCGACCAAGGTGGCGGCGAGCCCCCAGCGCTCGGCCAGCCATCCGGCTGCCGCGGGGGTCACGATGGTGGCGACGGAGGGGGCGACGGTATAGATCAGGGTGAAGTAGCGGGTTCGCTCTTCTCCCTCCCGTGCCAGCCCCGCGATGAGCGTGCTCAGCGCCGGAAAGGCGACCACGCCGAGGCTGATCGCGACCACGCCGGGGAACAGGTGCCACCAGACGCCAGCCAGCGCACAGAGGGCGAAGCCGAGCGCCGCGATCCCCCGCATGCCGGCGATCAGCAGGCGGAGCGGGAGACGCTCCATCAACCAGCTGGCCGGCAGGAGGAACAGGAGCCGCAAGACACCGGCCGTGCCGATCACGAAGCCGATCTGCGCCGGCGACGCCCCCAGCGAGGCGATGTAGAGCGGCCACAACGTAAAGAAGAAACCGATCGCTCCCTCGTTGAGGAGCGATCCGAAGAACAACCGCCAGGCTGCCGCGCGGGCAGCGCTGTTCGCAGCGACGCTCGTGTCCCCCATCCAGCCCCGCCTTCTCGCGGGTAGTATACGGAGCGCCGTCGCACTCGGGACGAGCCGTACCGGCTCGCTGTCGGGTCATACTCATCGCCATCGCTCGCCGCGAGCGCGGGATCGGTACAGTCCGCGCAAGTGCACGCACCACGCTTCCTCGCTCCGTCGGATAATGAGCGGCGTGCCGGACGCAGGACGGCGCCGGAGAGGCAGAGAAAGGAGCGAGCGATGATCGACCTCATCAGCGATACCGTGACGCGACCCACACCGGAGATGCGCCGCGCGATGGCCGAGGCAGAAGTTGGCGACGAGCAGTTGGGCGAAGATCCCTCCGTCAATCGTCTCCAAGAGATGGTCGCCGAACTGACCGGGAAGGAAGCTGCGCTGTTCTTGCCCTCCGGGACGATGTGCAATCTCATCGGCATCAAGGTGCATACCCAGCCTGGCGACCGCATCATCATCGAGCGTACGGCTCATCCCGTCACGTCCGAGGCAGGTGGGCCAGGTGCGGTCTGCGGGGTCCTTACCCATTTGGTCAATGGTGTCCGCGGTGTCTTCACTCCCGAGCAGGTCGAGGCGGCAGCAGATCCAGGCGACGGCGTGCATACCCCACCGACGACACTGGTGTGTATCGAGAACACCCACAACCGCGGTGGTGGGAAGATCTGGCCACTGGAGACGCTCGAAGCGGTCTGCGAGACGGCACACCGGCTCGGCCTCAAGGTCCACATGGACGGGGCGCGCTTGCTCAATGCGGTCGTCGCGACAGGTATCCCAATGGCCGTCTGGTGCCGGAAGGTCGATACCGTCTGGATCGACCTCTCCAAGGGGCTCGGTTGCCCCGTCGGCGCTGTGCTGGCCGGCGACCGCGAGACGATCCGTCTCGCTCGCCGGTACAAGCAGATGTTCGGTGGCGCCATGCGGCAAGCCGGGATCCTCGCAGCGGCTGGGATCTACGCGCTGCAGCATCACGTCGAGCGCCTGGCTGAGGATCACGCCAATGCGCGGCTGCTCGCCGAGGGGCTGGCGGAAACCCCGGGCATCACGATCGATCCACAGGAGGTAGAGACGAACCTCGTCTACTTCGACGTGCGCCAGACCGGAATGACGGCACAGGCGTTCACGCAAGCGCTCTTGTCCGAAGGTGTCCGCATGGGTGCCGTGGGACCGTATCGTGTCCGGGCAGTGACCCACCTCGACGTGACACGCCGGGACATCGAGCAGGCGATCGACGCGGTGCGGCGCGTCGTCTCGGCACGTCGGTAACGAGCGTCGCTCAACGGCGGATGCCGGCGAACTGCCAGATGTCGAGCGGCGGCAGCGGCGCGCCGAGCTGGGTAAAGAGCGTCGCGAGCTGCGAGCGGTGGTCGCACCCGTGCACGACGGCTTGTGCGAGCACCACCCAGACCGGCGCCGAGACCGCGCCGAGTGTCGGTGAATGGAACGAGACGACGTTCTCGGCGGGGAGCGTCCGCGCGAGCTCGACGAGGACTTCCCCGGTGCGTTCCAGTACAGCGGCGATACGGTCGAGGTCGGCATCCGCCGGTACGCGCTCTGGTTCCTCGCCGCGCAGCCGCGCCGTATAGGCTGCTTCGGCTGAGGCCAGGTGGGCCAACGTCGCGCGGATCGTTCCGTAAACCCCTGGCGGAGGCGGTGCGTCCAGCAGCTCTGGATCGACCGCTCGGCAGTGGGCGATCACCGCTCGGTTCGCCCACTGGTTGAACGCCAACAGGTGCTCGAGTGCGCTCGGCATGCTACCTCCTCGCCATCCAGGGTCCCGCGCTCGGTCAGCGGGCTGGTCCCCAGACTGTCACGACGTTGTTGCGGTCCAAACCGAGCGCCACGAAGGTCGGCCACGAGAGTTCGATCACCCAGCGGCTCCGCCACGACGCGACATGGGCTGATGCCACCGTGTCCCCGATCGTACACCAGAGCGCCGTCCCGTTGGCGACCAAGAGGAGCCGTTGCCCCGGCCGGAAGTCCGGATGCACGCAGTAGAAACCGTTCGGGTCCGGCGTCGCTCCGGCGACCGCACCTCCCCAGCGTGCGTAGGCCGCGAGGGTCCGTTCCCACCACTCCACGGTGTAGCTGGGATCGTAGTAAGCGGCATGGCCCCGACCGATCTCCTCGAGCGGGAGGCCACGGAGCGGTGAGGCGCCAGCGGGATAGCGTTGCCGCAGCGACTCGGCGGTAGTCAGGACAGCCTGCACGGTGGCATCGCTTCCGGCAGCGGCGAGGTAGGCAGCCAAACCCGGCTCGAGTCCCCGCTGGGCGATGAGGTCAGCCAGATACGCGGCACCGCGTTGGGCGTTGCGGGTGGGGTCGAGCGGGTACGGCTCGTCCGCCAGGAGCTGTCGGGGAGCGAGCAGCAGCCCGCGTGCGGTCGCGTTCTCGGCCAGCGGGTCGAAACGGCTGGTCACGGCCGCGAGGGCGACGAGGAGATACGGATCGAGGCCGTGTGTGCGAGCAGCCCGTACCAGAACCTCACCGAAAGGGACACCGCTCGCCAGCGCCAGATCGTCGGGGTGGAGCGGCGACTCGAGGCCGCGCCAGATCCGGTAGTGGAGACCAGCGTTCCCCCACTCGACGCGCCAGCCTTCCGGGTTGCGTGGGTCGAAGGTCACGAGCCTTCGTTCGAAGGCCTGGACGAGGACGATCCGCTCCTGTCCCTCCACGCGCGTGGCCACCCAGTACGGCTCGCTGATCGGCCGACCGGTCAACTGAACCCACGGCTGCGGGAGCGTGGTGAGCCAGGTGAAAAAGACGTC
>JBEPZP010000122.1:0-7434 GCA_041640735.1 Thermomicrobium sp. | reverse complement strand
TGGTCGGCCTCGAGCACGTACTCGGTGTTGGGGGTGACGAAGCAGCCGCCGTGCTCGTTGACCAACAGCGGGTTCTTGACGATCTGCTTGGTCTCGAAGTCGCGCAGGTCGATCACTGCGATGCGGCCGTTCGCCTTGTCGTTGATGAAGAGCCACTCGCCGTCGTACTCGCCGTTGGTCTCGCTCAGGGCCGGGTGGTGGGTATCGCCCCACAGGATCGGCTTGCCACGGAAGTAGCCGCCTTCCAGCACTTCGTTGGTGGAGCCGCCGTACCCGTAGCCCTGCCATGGCTCGGGAGCGAAGACAGCGATCACCTTAAGGAGCCGCATCGAGGGCAGACCGTGTACCAGCACTTGACCGCCGTGACCGGTGGAGGAGAACATGAGGTACTCGTCGTACTTGCCGGAGGGCACGTAGGTCATCAGCGCGGCCGTCACGTCTTCCGGCGTGAGTTGCCGCTGCTTGATGATCTCGTCCGCGCTCGCTCCGAGCTTCGGCGTCTCCTCACCGCGCTGGAGCACGGAGCAGCTGGCCAGCAAGGCACCGGCTGATAGACCCGCCGCAGCACCCAACAGGCCGCGGCGGCTCACCTTCTGCTGACCGAACGGGGTCGTCGGTCGATCGCGGTTCTCGCCCATGGTTCGTCCCTCCTGTGCCGTTCTCACACCGGGCACTCCGCCCGTCTCTGCCGTCCAGTGTCGCCGTGTTCTGGTATGCCGAACACGCCCGGGCGGATAGTTCGCGCCTACCCGCCGGGGTCGTTCCGCTCCCTGCCCGGACGGGTAGGGCGGCGTCTCGCGCGGTACACCGCGGCGCTCGCGGGAGCGGACGGGCTCTCGCTCTCCTGGAGGGCGCGCTGGCACACTGGGAGACCAGTGAGGGGTGGCTGGAGTGGAGGTACGCCGGACGGTGGCAGACCTGCGCGACCTCGCTGCCGAGATCGTGTCCTGTCGCCTGTGCCCGCGTCTCGTCGCTTATCGCGAAGCGGTGGCGCGGGAAAAGCGTCGCGCCTACCGTGACGAGGAGTACTGGGGTAAGCCGGTCCCCGGGTTCGGGGACCCAGCGGCACGCCTGGTCGTCATCGGCTTGGCGCCGGCTGCTCACGGTGGGAACCGAACGGGGCGGATGTTCACCGGCGATGCTTCGGGTGACTGGCTCTACCGCGCGCTCTACCGGGCCGGGTTCGCCAACCAGCCGCTGAGTCGCGCGCGCGACGACGGACTCGAGCTCCGCGACGCCTACATCACCGCGGCGTGCCGGTGTGCGCCCCCGGACAACCGGCCGACGCGGGATGAGCTCGCACGCTGCCGACCCTATCTCGTGCGCGAGTTCCTCCTCCTCGAGCGCGCACAGGTGCTCGTCTGCCTGGGGCAGATCGCGTTCGCGAGCGCGCTGACGGTGCTACGCGCACTGGGGGCGGGTCGACCGTGCGCCGTCGGTGAAGCGAGCGCGTCCGTGCCGCGTTTCCGGCACGGAGCCTGCTACCGCTGGGAGGCGCTCCCGTGGCGGCCAGGTGAACTCTGGCTCCTGGCCAGTTATCACCCGAGCCGGCGCAACACGCAGACGGGCCTGCTCAGCGAGGCGATGTTCGACGCGGTCTTCCAGGAGGCGCGGCGGCTCCTCGAGCCGTCCTAGTCGAGGGTCAGGAGCTTGGGCGCGACCGCCTCGCCCCACTCGTCCACCAGCCCGATACCCTGGGTAGCGGCGACCGCGTCGACCTGGTTGTCGATGACGCGGCCGTAGAGGTACGGGAGCACCGCGCCGTGCACGCCGAACTTCCGCAACGTGGCGCGGATCTTCTTACTACCCAGCTTCCCGGCGAACTCGTAGACGTCGCGCGGATGGAGCCGAGACTTCGCCTCCACCACCACCCAGCGCGTCCCGTGCTCGTGATGGTGCATCTGGACGACGAGGTCGAACTCCCCATTGACGGGGAGGGCACGCGGCCGTGTCCGCATCACCCAGCCCGCCTGCGTCAGGAGGGCGAGCACGTGCTGCGCGGCGCGTGCTTCCACCTCCGCGCCGTAGAGTCGCGACAGGCGGTCGAGCTTGCGGTCGTGCTCGGCCGCCTTGTCGACGAGCTTGCGCACCGCCTCTGTGAGCTCGGTCACGACGCGACGGAGCTCGACGAGCTCGTGCTCGTGCCGATCGAGCCGTTCCTCTTGCCGCGCCAGACGCTCCTCCTGCCGGGCTGCGATCTCCTCCAGCCGCGCGAGGCGCTCGCCGTGCTGGGCCAGCAAGGCTTCCTGTCGCGCGGCGATCTCCTCGAGTCGTGTCAAGCGCTCGCCGTGCTGGGCGAGCAAAGCTTCTTGCCGTGCAGCGATCTCCTCCAGCCGCGCGATACGCCCTTCTTGCCGCGCGGCGATCTCCTCGAGTCGTGTCAAGCGCTCGCCGTGCTGGGCGAGCAAAGCTTCTTGCCGCGCGGCGATCTCCTCCAGCCGCGCGATACGCCCTTCTTGCCGCGCGGCGATCTCCTCGAGTCGTGTCAAGCGCTCGCCGTGCTGCGCGAGCAGGGCTTCCTGGCGCGCGGCGATTTCTTCTAGCCGAGCGAGGCGCTGATCGTGGCGTTGTCCCAAGGCGATCACTTCGCGGACGGCCGCCGCCAGTTCCTCGATCGCACGCTCCAGTCGCGTCAGCCGCTCGCCCTGTTCCTGGACGGCTGCTGGCAGGCGCAGCAGTTCCTCGGTGAGGACGTACCGACGCAACTCCTCGCGGAGTTCTGGATGCTGCTCGATCAGTTGGAGGAGTTTGCGGAACTCTTCGACGCTCGCGGCCACAGGACTGTCCCTCTCCGGTGTCGCCTCAGTATACCGCAAGAGATCCAAAACGAGAAGTCGCTCGGTCGTGACCGGCCGACCGGCGTGCTGTCCTCACCGCAACAGTGCCACCCACCGAACGGTGAGCATGCCACGAGGCGCAACGCGAGCGGGCACCGCTCACGTGGGTGCCCGCTCGCGAGAGCGCTCGTCCCCTCACTGGCCGACGCGTGGGAGTTCAGCCAGCGCTGCCTGGACGGCTTCCTCGGGGTACTCGTAGTCTTCGAGCTTCCCGGCCAGGTAGGCCTCGTAGGCGGCCAGATCGAAGTGCCCGTGCCCGCTCAAGCCGATCAGGATCGCCTTTTCCTCGCCCGTTTCGGCGCAGCGTCGCGCTTCGTCGATAGCGGCCCGCACCGCATGGGCCGATTCGGGAGCCGGGACGATCCCCTCGGCGCGGGCGAAGAGGACAGCACCCTCGAACACCTTCGTCTGCGGCAACGCGATCGCTTCGATCAGCCCGTGCTCGTAGAGGTGGCTCACCAGCGGTGCCATGCCGTGGTAGCGCAGACCGCCAGCGTGGATGCTGGCCGGGATGAAGGTGTGCCCGAGCGTGTGCATCTTGAGGAGCGGTGTGGTGCGCGCTGTATCACCGAAGTCGTAGGTGTACACGCCGCGGGTCAGCGAGGGACAGGCAGTCGGTTCCACTGCGACGATGCGGACGTCCTTTCCCTGGAGCTTGTCCCGCACGAAGGGGAAGGTCAGTCCAGCGAAGTTGGAGCCGCCGCCCACACAGCCGAAGATGACGTCCGGGTAGTCGCCAGCCAGCTCGAACTGCCGCTGCGCCTCCAGCCCGATGACCGTCTGGTGCAGGAGGACGTGGTTGAGCACGCTCCCGAGGGAGTACTTGGTGTCGTCCCGCGAGGCCGCGTCTTCGACCGCCTCGGAAATGGCGATGCCGAGGCTGCCCGGGTGGTTGGGGTCTTGCTCGTAGAAGCGGCGTCCCGAGGCGGTGTCCGGGCTCGGGCTGGGCACGCACTGCGTGCCCCAGGTCTCCATCAGGATGCGGCGGTACGGCTTCTGCAGGTAGCTCGCCCGCACCATGTAGACCTTGAGCTCGAGTCCGAAGAAGGCGCAGGCCATCGCCAGCGAGCTTCCCCACTGCCCGGCACCGGTCTCGGTCGTCAGGCGCTTCACGCCGGCCTGCTTGTTGTAGTAGGCCTGCGCGACGGCCGTGTTCGGCTTGTGGCTCCCGGCTGGGCTCACGCCCTCGTACTTGTAGTAGATGCGGGCAGGTGTACCGAGCACCTTTTCGAGGCGCCGGGCCCGGAAGAGCGGCGTAGGGCGCCAGAGCCGGTAGACGTCGAGCACTGGCCCGGGGATCTCGACCCAGCGCTCCCGCGTGACTTCTTGCAGGATCAGCTCCATCGGGAAGAGCGGCTCCAGCATCTCCGGCCCGACCGGTTCGCCCGTGGCCGGGTGGATCGGCGGTGGTGGCAAGGTCGGCAGGTCGGCGGCGAGGTTGTACCAGTGGGTCGGGAGGTCGGCCTCGGTCAAGAGGAACTTGACGGTCTCTCCGGCGCTCACGCTCGTCCTCCAGTCTGTCGGTACCAGCCAGTACTGCTCGCCGATTGTAGCGGAACGGCGAGCGCCGCGGAAGGCGCGTCGCCCCGGGCGGAAGCCGCTGCGCCCGCGATGGACGTCCCACCGGTGACCGTTGGGGCGTTGCGCGTCGGGTGCGACCGTTCCTCGGCCCGGGCGATCGAGCGGGTCGGGCACGCCTGGCTCCTCGAGAGGCGCGGATGGGTTCGTGCACGCACGCGGTCGTGGTACGCACCGGCGCGGTACGCAGGGTGATCGTGTCGGGGCGCGGCGTGCCGCGCCGGGGCTGCCCCGCCGAGCGCGGGGGGACGACCTGCGTACGGCGGCCACCTCGACACGTCCATCGACCGGGTACGCACGGCGGTGTGTCGGCCATTGGTGTGCGTGGCGGTAACCGGCCCTGCCGGGCCGCGCCGAATGGCGCGGGGGATCACCTCGCGGGGTTGGGCGCGTCGATGTGTGGATCGACCAGGTGCACGCCAGGGTGTGCGTCGGCTGTCCCTGTACCTGGCCCGTATCCGGCCCTGGCGGGCCGGCGGGTCAGGCACGCCTGACCCGGTCGGGTCGGGCACGCCCGACCCCTACAGGACGGGGGTTGTGCCTCGCCAGGCTTGGCTGCTGCGTCGGCCCTCGCTATCCGCCGCCGCGCGTGTTCGTGCTACCCGCTCAGCTGTGACGCGCCTCCACGGTCTCGGTGAGCGGCAGGAGGCAGCTGCGCAGTCCCTCCGGCGACTCGAGCGAACAGCCGCGGAAGGCCTCAGGCAGCGCGGCCGGGTGCTCCGGCTGCAGCGTGACGTGCAGGATCCCGAACCGGTCGCGCAGCACCCGCGCCAGGTCGAGCAACACCTCCGACCACGGGCGGGTCTCGTCGACCTCGACGTGCCCGCTCAGCGCGACGAACCCGCTCGTCACCGTCCAGACGTGCAAGTCATGGACACCCGCGACGCCGGGTACAGCCAGCATCGCGGCCCGGACGGCTTCCGGGTCGATGTGCGCTGGAGTCGCCTCGAGCAGTACCTCGACCGAGTCCCACAGCACGTGCCAGGCAGAGCGCAGTACCAAGAGACCGATCGCAGCCGACAAGAGCGGGTCGATCGGCGTCCACCCGGTTGCCCAGATGACGACGCCCGCCACGATGGCCGCGACCGACCCTAGCAGGTCTCCGACCACGTGGAGGAACGCGCTGCGCAAGTTAACGTCGTGCCGGTGCAGTGCGCCGCGCGTCAGCACCCAGGCCGCTGCACCGTTGGCGGCGAGTCCGGCGACCGCGATCACAACCATGAGCGGTGCATCGACTGCCCGGGGCTGGAGCAGCCGCTCGAACGCTTCCCAGAAGATCCAGGCGCAGACGACAACCAGGAAGGCAGCGTTAGCGAGCGCCGCCAAGACCTCGGCGCGGTAGAAGCCGTACGACCGCGCTGGGGTCGCTGGCCGGCGCGCCAGCCAGCTGGCGAAGAGGGCTAGGCCGAGCGCGGCAGCGTCGGTCGCCATATGGGCGGCGTCGGCCAGGAGCGCGAGCGATCCGGCTAACCACCCGCCGACCGCCTCAGCCAGCATGAAGGTCAGCGTGATCGCCAGCGCCCAGGCGAGTGCGCGCTGCTTGTACTCCGCCCGCATGCTCGCCGGCGTGTGCGCGTGGTCATGTCGGTGCATGGGTTTCCCGTACTCCGTCACGCACATCGCTCGCCGCAGCGAGGTCTGCCAGCCGTTCGGCCACGAGTTCCGCGACGTGGAGCGCCCGGAGCGTGCTCCCCCGCGCGTGCAGGCCGCCGCGGATCTGCATGAGGCACCCCGGGTTGTCGGCCACCACGATAGGGGCTCCCGTCTCGGTGGCCGTCCGCACCTTGCGTTCTAGGATCGCGGCCGACAGCCGCGGGTGGTCGAGGCTGAACGTGCCGCCGAAGCCACAGCAGAAGCTCGATTCCTGCATCTCCACGATCTGGCAGCCCAGTACCTCGCGCAGCAGTCGTCGCGGTTGCTCCCACAGCCCGAGCGCGTTGGCCGACTGGCAGCTGTCGTGGTACGTCACCGTCGGACCCGGGCGCGTCCACTGCTGCGGGCCCAGGTGCGCTACCCCGTCGAGGAAGCTGACGAAGTCGACCAGCCGCTCGGCCACGCGTGCCGCGCGCTCGCGCCAGGCTGGATCGTCGCGGAACAGGTGCTGGTAGTCCTGTGCGATCGCTCCGTAGCAGCTGGTGGAGGGGGTCACGATCCAGTCGGCCTCCACCTGTTCGAGCACCTGGATCGTCTGCCGGGCCAGTTCCAGCGCGTGTGCCCGGTCGCCGGCGTTGCTGGCGACCAGCCCGCAGCAGTGCTGCTCGAGCGGGAAGACGACGCGACAGCCGCAGGCTTCCAGCACCCGCACGGTCGCCTCGCCCATCTCGGGCAGGAGGCGGTCGATGAGACAACCGGGAAAGAGGGCCACGGTCTTCCCGGCCACCGCGCTCCCGGCCAGGAGCGGCGTCGGGGCCGGGCGACCGAGCGCGGCAGGCGGCGCGAGGTGGCGGAGCCGGTCGCGCAGCGCCAGCCACTCATCGCCTGCAGGTGGCAGGGCGCAGACGATGCACGCCACGCCCGCTTCTTCCAGCTCGAATAGTGCCGCATAGAGGCGCGCCGACGCCTGTCGAGCGTCTAGCGCCAGGGCCTTCACAAGAATGTCGGGACCGAGCTGTGGCGGCTCGCCAAAGACAACTAGACCGACGGTTGCCCCCGCTTCAGCAAGTGCCCGCGCATCTTCTGTCGCCGTGCGAGAAAGCCGCAGGGGCACAGCCGGCGCATAGTGCCGGGGCATACACCCCGGAGAAGGCAGCGGCTGGCCGGGCACTGCTGGTGCTTCAAGCGGCAACTCGACCTCTCCCAGCACGGCGCGAAGCTCTTGGGGCGAGACGAGCCCGGGTCTCAGAATGCGTGGGGGTGTACGGGTAAGGTCGAGCACTGTCGATTCGAGGCCGCCAGGTGTCGGACCGCCATCGAGGATCAGATCGACCCGGCCGGCCATGCTTGCGAGAACGTGCTCGGCCCGCGTTGGGCTGAGCCGGTTGGCTGGATTGGCACTGGGAGCGGCAATGGGAATCGCTGC
>JBEPZP010000121.1:0-7452 GCA_041640735.1 Thermomicrobium sp. | reverse complement strand
TCGAATGGACCGTCGCCCAGCAGGGGACTTTCGAGGGACGGGTGCTGGGACGGCAAGGGTATCTGGAGCCGATCGATTACACGATCGTCGACAAAGCAAACTTCTTTGAAGACGTCGCTGGGGAATTCGACGTCGCGGTCATCTACTGGTCGCTCATCTTGGCGTACCGAACCGACAAGTTCGGTGACAACCCCCCGCAGGGGTGGGCCGACTTCTGGGACGTGGAGAAGTTCCCTGGGCCACGGGCGATGGACAAAGTCGATGGCCCGGTCGGTAACCTCGAGTTCGCGCTCATGGCTGACGGTGTCCCCAAGGACCAGGTGTATCAGGTACTGCGCACCGCCGAGGGGATCGAGCGTGCCTTCCGCAAGCTCGACGAGATCAAGCCGCACGTCACGGTGTGGTGGGAAGCGGGAGCGCAGCCTGCGCAGCTACTCACCGACGGCGAAGTCGACCTGGCACAGGCCTGGAACGGGCGCATCGACGCGGCACAGCGGCAGGGAGCGCCGATCGCCATCCAGTGGAACGAGGGGCTGTTGCGGACCGACTCCTTCATCGTACCGAAGGGCGTCAAGGAGAAAGAATTGGCGATGGACTTCATCAACTTCGCCACGCGCCCCGAGGTGCAGGCGGAACTCTCCAAGTACATCCCGTACAGCCCGACGAACGCGAAGGCGTTCGATCTCCTGTCGGAAGAACTGAAGGCACGCTTGCCGAGCGCGCCGGCACAGAAGGAAAAGCAACTCCTGGCCGATGCCGAGTTCTGGCTCGAGAACTTGGACGCACTGACGGAGCGCTTCAACGACTGGCTAACGAAGTAAGAACAGTCTGGTGGGGCTCGGGGGCATCGTGCCCCCGAGCCCCTTGCTATATCGGCGGCGTTTCACTACTGTTGTAGAGCGACCGACCTCGATTGGACCGGGGAGCTCGTGCGATGACGACTCAAGATCTCCTCGCTGCCGAAGCGCGTCGCGCCAGCCCGGTAAGTCGACGGCTGGAGTTGCGACGGCAGCTCGGGTATGTCGTACTCCTCCTGCCCGCTGTGGCGCTGCTCGTGCTCCTCTTCGTCTATCCGATCCTGCGTCTACTCATCACCTCGGTGTACGTCGATGGTCACCTCTCGTTGGAGCACTACCGCCGCATCGTCGAGGTTGACGTGTATCTCCGTGTGCTCCGGACGACCTTCACGATCGCTTTGCAGGTGACGCTGATCTGTCTCGTCCTCGGCTATCCCTTGGCGTATTTCTTGGCGACGCTGCGACCGCGAACAGCGCGCTTACTCATGATCCTCGTTCTCATTCCCTTCTGGACGAGCATCCTCGTCCGCACCTATGCCTGGATGGTGTTGCTCCAGCGGCAGGGTGTCGTCAACCAGTGGCTCCTGAGTCTCGGGCTGATCGATGAGCCGCTGCGGATGATGTACAACCGGATCGGTGTCCTCGTCGGTATGTCGCACGTACTCCTACCGTTCATGGTCTTACCGACCTATGCCGTCATGCGAGGTATCGACAGAACGCTCTTGCGGGCGGCGGCCAATCTCGGCGCATCGCCGTTCCAATCGTTTCTGCGCGTCTTCTTCCCGCTCAGTTTGCCCGGCCTCACAGCCGGCTGTCTTTTGGTCTTCATCCTCGCGCTCGGCTTCTTCATCACTCCAGCGCTGATGGGCGGCCGAACCGACATGATGATCGCGCAACTGATCGAGACACAGATACGGACACAACTCAACTTCTCCTTCGCCGCCGCCCTGGCGACTGTCTTGCTCGTCGTGACACTGGTCATCCTGGCGATCTATAACCGGTTGCTCGGAATCGACAAGATGTTCGGGGGCAGGTACTGATGGCGGAACGGGTCGAAGCACTAGCTGTACCGCGTCCGAGCGTTCAGCCACGACCGCGGCGTCGCAGTATTCCGTGGACACGGCTCGTGCTCGGGCTCTTCAGTGCCCTCGTGTTGTTCTACCTCGTCGCGCCAGTCCTGATCGTCATTCCAATGTCGTTCAGCTCCGCGCAGTATCTCTCGTTTCCGCCACCCGGCTTCTCGCTGCAGTGGTACCAAAACTTTTTTGCACGGGCCGATTGGACTTCAGCGGCGATCCAGAGCATCCGCGTCGCCGTGGCCGTCATGGTGCTTTCGACCACCCTGGGTGTCGCTGCAGCATTGGCCTTAGTGCGAGGGCAGTTTCCTGGGAAAGAACTCGTCAATCTCATCATCGTTTCGCCGCTCGTCGTGCCGACGATCATCGTCGCTATCGCGGTGTACGGTCTCTACGTCCGGCTGCAGCTCGTGCAGACGTTTTGGGGGCTCGTCCTGGCGCACACGGTGCTAGCCATCCCGTACGTCATCGTCAACGTGACTGCGACACTGCGCGGCTTCGACATCCGGCTCGAGCAGGCAGCCCAGAGTCTGGGCGCGAACGCCTGGCAGACGTTCCGCTACGTCACCTTGCCGATGATCAGCCCCGGGATCTTCGCAGGTGCGGTCTTTGCTTTCATCGCGTCCTTCGACGAGTTGATCGTCGCGTTGTTCATCGCGGGTGCACGCGGGCGGACGCTGCCTATGCGGATGTTCGAGGGCTTGCGGATGGAAATCGACCCCACTATCGCAGCTGTCTCCTCGATGCTGATCGTGTTCTCTGTCGTCGTGCTCGCGACAGCCGAACTCGTGCGACGCAAGGGTCGCAGCGAGGCTGCGGGGTAGGCGCACATGGCGCGCCTGAGCGTGACATGGGAAACGCAGAACCATTCGAGTGGCCGGCGGTGGCTGCGACGCGGCCTCGTCCTCCTCGCCGTGTTCAGTGTGGCGTGGATCTTCTGGTCGGTGCGCGGAGCACTGCTCCCGTTCCTCGTCGGTGCCGTGCTGGTATACCTGCTGGCACCGATCGTCGACGTCGTCGAACGACGTCTCCCTCTGCGCCGGCGATTTCCAGGGTTGGCTCGGTCTCTGGCTATTCTGTTCACGTACGCCGTTTCGCTGGGAGTACTGGCTGGCGCAGCGTCACTCTTCGTGCCGCCGCTCATTCAACAGACCAATGAGTTCATTCGATCGATTCCTGAGTATTGGGCGACCGTAACCCGCCTCGCGAACGATTGGCTGGCGCAGTACGAAGCGAACGTCCCGCCGAACATCCGCAACCAAATCGAAGGTGCGCTGAGCAACCTGTGGTCGATGGCGTTGAGCGCCTTCCAGCGCGCCATGCGTCTCACCTTCGGCGCCGTCGGGGCCGCTATCGGCTTCCTTTCCGCGGTGGTACTCGTCCCGTTCTGGATGTACTACGTGCTGAAAGATAGCCGGCGCGCTGCCGAGTGGTTTTACGGATTGTGGCCCCCGGCGTGGCGTCGAGACGTCCAGGCGATCGCCCGCATCGTCGACCGGACGTTGGCTGCCTACATTCGTGGGCAGCTCCTCCTGGGTGTCATCATCGGCGTCGCGACCGGGATAGCGATGTGGGCGATCGGCCTCACGCAGCCGATCGCCCTCGGGTTGATCGCTGGTGTCCTGGAACTGATCCCGATTCTCGGTCCGGTCCTGACGTTCATGGTCATCGTGCTCGTCGCGTTAGCCACCGATCCCAGCCAGCTCGTCTGGGTCGGCTTAGCATTCATCGTCATCCAGCAACTGGAGAACAATCTTTTGGTTCCTCGCGTGCATGGACACGTAGTGGAAATGAACCCCGCCGTCGTGATGATCGTGGTCGTCACAGGCGGGGCCCTCTGGGGGTTCCCGGGTATGGTCGTCGCTGTGCCGCTCGCAGCCGTCGCGCGCGATATCTTCCGCTACCTCTATCGGCGCTGGAGCGAGCCGGTTTCTCCCGAGGCTAGTTCCCCAGAGGGCGTGCCGGTCGCAGAGTCATCGGTGACTGAAGGTTCAGCCATCCCAGGGACGAGGTCGAGGTAGGGTTCCAGCGCCTCGGTCAACCCCAGCGCTTCCGGTTTCGTCCGCAACTGAGGGAACAGTATCACTTCTCGAATCGTCTGCCGGTTCGTCAGCAACATCACGAGACGATCGATGCCCAAACCGAAGCCTCCGGTGGGGGGCATACCGTACATGAGTGCATTGATGTAATCCTCGTCGATCGGCATCGCCTCCTCGTCACCTCGCGCGCGGTCTCTCGCTTGCTCGAGGAAGCGGAGCAGCTGGTCCAGGGGATCGTTCAACTCCGTGTAGGCGTTCGCTAGCTCCAGGCCTCCCACGAACAACTGGAATCGCTCGACCAAGCGCGGATCTTCCGGCTTGCGCTTGGCGAGCGGGGAGAGTGCGACCGGATAGTCGTAGAGGAACGTGGGTTGCACGAGGTTGGGCCGCACGAAGGTTTTGAGCAACTCGTCGAGGATGCGTGGCCATACGGTCGAGGGTTGGACGTCCGCTCCCAGCTCCTTGGCGCGTGCGTAGAGAGTCGGTTGATCGGTGACTTCCAGAAAGTCGATTCCGGTATACCGTAGGAGCGCGTCCCGGAGCGACAGACGTGTCCAGGGTGGCGTCAGGTCGATCGTGTGCGGACCCCATTGGACCTCGAGCGTCCCCACGGCCTCCCGGGCGGCGTGGACGATCAGCTCTTCGCACATGTCCATGATGTGGCGGTAGTCAGCGTAGGCCATGTAGAACTCGAGCATCGTGAACTCCGGATTGTGCCGGGCATCGATCCCCTCGTTCCGGAAGTCCTTGCAGATCTCGTACACGCGGTCGTATCCCCCGACGATCAGCCTCTTGAGGTACAGTTCGTCGGAGATCCGCAAATAAAACGTTTGGTCGAGGGCGTGGTAATAGGTCGTGAACGGGCGAGCTGCCGCACCCCCATAGATCGGTTGCAGGGTCGGGGTTTCGACTTCCAGGAAACCGCGCTCGTCCAGATAACGGCGGATCGCGCGGATCACCTGGGCGCGGGTGACGAAGATTTGGCGCGTCTCCGGGTTGGTCATGAGGTCGACGTAACGCTGGCGGTAACGTGTCTCGACATCGGTGAGGCCGTGCCACTTGTCGGGGGGCGGGTTGATCGCCTTCGCGAGGAGTCGGACGGCGGTCACCTGCAAGGAGATTTCGCCGGTACGGGTACGGAAAAGGTGCCCGTCAGCTTCCACGAAGTCGTTCAGGTCGACGTACCGCTTGAACCACGCGAGCTGGTCGTCACCGGTGACTTCACGGCGGAGGTAGAGCTGGATGGCTGCGTCGCCGTCCCGGATGTGCGCGAAAACCGTGCGCCCCATGTCGCGGATCGAGACGACCCGTCCGGCCAGTGTGATCGGTTCCGGGTCGGGCTCACCGGCCAGGGCCGGTTCGAGGCTGAGGAAACGGTGAATTGCCTCGGCATTCGTCGCCGTGCGAGACGAGCGTGGCGGATAGGGATCGATTCCTTGAGCACGCAGTTGGCGCAGCTTCTCGAGCCGAGCGCGCTGCTGATCGTTGAGCGCCATACATCCTCCTCCCGCCAGCGAGCGCGAGACGAACGACGAGGGCGCCGCACTGACGCGGCGCCCTCCTATTGTTGCACGCGCTCCGTCAGTCGATTCGCTGGATCGTGAGCCGCATGACACCACCAGGTGCTTGGACGGTCACAGTCGCCCCGACACGCTGCCCGAGCAGGGCAGCGCCGACCGGTGACTCGATCGATATGCGCCCTTGCGCAGCATTGGCTTCCTCCGGACTGACGATGACCCAGGTTTCGGCCACCCCTTCTTCGTCGATCACGGTCACCCGTGACCCCAGACGCACCTCGTCGTGCTGTCCGGTCTCGACCAGCGTGCGTGCCCGGCGAAGGATGTGCTCGATCTCGCGAATACGCGCCTCGGTCAGGACGAGCTCTTCCTTCGTGTCCTCGTACTCCGAGTTATCCGAGATATCTCCCTCGTTGCTGAGCTGCTGCAGGCGTTCGCGCAAGGCAGGAAGCTTGACCGAGCGCAGGTGCTCCAGTTCTTGCTCGAGCGCAGCCTTGCCTTCTGCAGTAAGCACGATCGGACGTTCGCGAACCATGTCGCCACCTCACAGTGTCCGGATTACCGCCGCACCGTTCCGTCAGGGGAGTGCCAGGAGGTGCCTCCTCGTCTGTCTTAGGAATCGATCGTGTCGTGGGTGGATGCGGTGCCGTCAGGTAACACAGCGGCGGCTGTCAGCCGCGCCACTTCCACAGGTCGTCCATTGGAGCCGGTGGGTGAGAAGGGACTCGAACCCCTGACCTCGCGGATGTGAACCGCGCGCTCTAACCGGCTGAGCTACTCACCCTCACCGGCCACAGTATAGCAAAATCCTCTCCTCGCGGGCAACCACCTCACTCGACGACGGCGATGCAATCGATCTCGACCAGTGCTCCCGCCGGTAGGCGAGCTGCTTGGACGGTCGTTCGCGGTGGAGGATTGTTGCCGAAATACTGACCGTAGACTTCGTTGAAGGCAGGGAAGTCGTCGAGGTTGGCCAGGAAGCAAGTGGTCCGAACGACGCGGTCGAGCGATGTGCCAGCGGCTTCCAAGATAGCTTTCAGGTTCTCCAGAACCCGCTGCGTCTGCTCGCGGATACCGCCTGTGACGAGTTGGCCTGTCTCGGGATCGAGCGGAATCTGGCCAGCTGTGAACACCAGGTTACCGACCCGTACTGCCTGCACATAGGGACCGATCGGTCGCGGTGCCTTCTCCGTGCGGATCACTTCGTACATCGGCTGGATCCCCCGTTTCGTTCCGCATCTCCCAGACCACGCTGTGAGGATACGCTGTCGGCACTCGCACCGTACCACTCTCTGGGAGGGCCGGCAAGAGCGCCTCGCGCGGTGCAGAGCGCGCAGGTGGGACATGACGGACAGACCGGTCGACAGTGCGCCCGTGCTACCGATTAGCGAACAGGGCGCCCCCTCCCCGTGCCGGCGTTCTCGGATGCCAGTCTGGTACACTCTTCGTCGGTTCGATGTCCGGACACTCTGGGGTTGGGGGACCTGTGAGTATCGCCGAATCACTTCGCGAGGTAGTCGGTAACCGCGTACCGGTCGTTTCTCTCCGTCGCTTGGTCACCACGGCTGCTCTCGCCTTGGCGGGCTCATTGCTCGTCCTGGCATCGACCGTTCTCGCGTACGGCTTCTCGCAGGGGGACCGCATCTATCCGGGGGTGCGCATCGGGACGGTCGACGTGGGCGGTCTCACCACAGCTGAAGCGAGGACGAAGCTCGCGGCCGCCTTCACCCAAGTCGAGAACGACGCTTTCGTTCTTCGCTTCGAGGGGCATGAGATCGTACTGCCCGTCGCAGATCTCCATCCGCAGTGGGATTACGACGCTGCGGTCGCACGAGCGCACGGTATCGGCCGGAGCGGCAACTTGTGGCGGGACTCCGGCGCATGGCTGCGTGCGCGCCTGTTCGGCGAGCGCCTGTCTGTGCCGGTGACCTTCGATCAGCAACCGATCGAGGCAGCCCTGACCCGAGTGGCTACGGTTGCGACGACTCCGCCGGTCGATGCAGCTTTCGCCCTCGACAGCGAC
>JBEPZP010000120.1:0-7459 GCA_041640735.1 Thermomicrobium sp. | reverse complement strand
GCCGCCTGGCCCGGTCCGCTCGCGCGGGATCCGCTCGCGGCCGCTGCGCGGCAACATCCCGTACTCCGCCGTGACCCATCCCTGACCACTGCCAGCCAGGAATCCGGGAACTCGCTCTTCGATCGTCGCCGCACACAGGACATGCGTGTTCCCCAGCATGATGAGCGCCGAGCCCTCAGCATACGGGAGGTAGTCCGGCACGATCTCCACCGGCCGGAGCTCGTCACTCGCTCGGTCGTGACGCACCGGAATCTCCATCGTGCTCACGGTTCACCCTCATCCGCAGGCACTGGTTCTGCGGCTTCAGTCCGCCGCGCCCGTAGAGTCGCGAGTCGCTCACGCAGGCGAGCCTCCCAGCCGCGGTCAGTCGGTGCATAGTATCGTCGGCCGCGCAAGCGCGGGGGCAAGTATTCCTGACGACCGATGCCGTCCGGCTCATCGTGCGGGTAGCGATACCCTGCGCCGTAGCCGAGTTCCCGCATGAGTGCCGTCGGCGCGTTACGCAAGTGCAAGGGGACCGGATCGTTGCGGGTCTCGGCGACGTCACGTCGCGCTGCCTCGTAGGCCCGGTAGAGCGCGTTCGACTTCGGGGCGAGCGCCAGATAGACGGCTGCCTGAGCCAACGCCAGTGCCCCTTCCGGCATCCCGACGAAGTGGACCGCTTGCTGGGCCGCCACAGCGACGACCAACGCGTGGGGATCAGCCAGACCGATGTCCTCACTCGCTGCACGTACCAGGCGGCGAGCGATGAACAAAGGATCCTCACCGTTTTCCAGCATCCGCGCCAGCCAATAGAGTGCCGCGTCCGGATCCGAACCACGGATCGCCTTGTGCAGCGCCGAGATGGTGTCGTAGTGCGCATCGCCCGCCCGATCGTAGACGCTCGCGCGGCGCATCGCCGCTTGCCGGACGACCTCGAGCGTCACGCGCCCCTCGCGCGCACTCTGCACGGCGAGTTCGAGCGTATTGAGTGCCGTCCGAGCGTCGCCGTTGGCGAGGTTCACGATCGCCTCCAAGGCGTCCGGATCGACGGTGACGGGACGGTCTCCCAAACCGCGCTCGCGGTCGCTCAGCGCGCGTCGGAGGATCGCTCGGATGGCCTCGTCAGACAGCGGCTCCAGGACGACCACGCGACAGCGCGACAGGAGCGGCGCATTGACCTCGAAGGACGGGTTCTCGGTCGTGGCACCGATCAGCACGATCGTCCCGTCCTCGACTGCTGGTAGCAGGGCGTCCTGTTGCGCCCGGTTGAAACGATGGATCTCGTCGATGAAGACGACTGTGCGTTGACCGTAGTGACCGAGCCGTTCCTTGGCTTCCTGAACCGCCCTCCGGACATCGTTGACCGTCGCCGTCACGGCGGACAGCGCGACGAAGGCCGAGCGCGTTCGCTCAGCGATGACGCGTGCGATCGTCGTCTTCCCGCACCCGGGTGGCCCCCAGAGGATCAAGGACACCAATCGGTCTTCTTCGATCATCCGGCGCAGCACACTGCCGGAGCCGAGCAGGTGTTCTTGCCCGACGATCTCGTCCAACGTGCGTGGCCGCATCCGCTCTGCGAGCGGCGCGAACTGTCGCTGCAACTCTCGCTGGCGAGCTGAAAAGAGGTCTTCCATCCCGGACGCCTTCACGCACCTCAGTTCGCGCTGAGCCATCGGCTTTCCGGCGCACCCGGTTCTTCGATCTCCTGCTCCAACATGGCCAGCTCACGCTCGACGTCGTGCACCGTCCGCAGACCGCGGGACAGCAATCCGGCGACGCACTGCAGCAACTCTTCGTTCCCCACCTCGTTTGCCAGTGCGGCGGCTAGTTCCTCGAGCGAGGTGAGATTCCGCTCGTCGAGTTCCTCGAGCACCTCCTCGAGGAGATCGAGGCGCAGGAGCAGTTCGTAGAGTTCACCCTCGCCGAGACTATTCACAACCCACCTCGCATCCGCAGCATACTCCACACGATGACGACGAGCGCGACGGCAGCCACAGCACCGTACTCGAGCACCGTGCGCCAGCCGAGCGTCCGCTCGACACGTGCGACCACGAAACCGGCCAGACAATGGAACAGCACCAGCAAGACGGCACCACCGAGCCAGCCGGTCGCCGGCCAATAGTTCAGCACCCAGGTGGCCTCAGCGAGGACCATGCCACCCACCATCCCATAGAGGACCCGACGGTCGAGCTGCACGTCAGCCGCCTCGGTCAACTGGAGGAAGAACACTGAGCCCAGCAGAAAGATCGCCGTCGCCGAATACAGACTCCGCAACTTGTGCACGTAGATCATGGCGAAGACCACGAACGCTAAGCAGTAGAGCAGAAACGTGAACACGACACGGCCGAAGATCCGCATCCGCGGTTGAGGGTCGTAGAGCGCGAGACGAGCGAGCGATCCGGTCAGTAACGCGACGAAGCCGAAGAACACGACGGCGAGCCCGGCCGGTCCGGAATGGTACGCGCACAAGAGTAAGGCCCCAGCGACGAGAGTGACGAACGGGTATCCCCAACTCGTCGGCCACTCGGGCACAGCCTCGTAGCGAACACCACGGCGACTGGCTGTGGCCGCTGCGACCTGGGAGGTCGGGTCGAGCACCTGAAACACTACTGTGCCGACCACCCACACGAAAAGCGCTGCCAACCAGAAGGCACGCCCCTGGGGTTCCAGCAGCGGCACGAGCCCCAGCGGTGGTTGCACCCGGTAGGCGACGAGCGCCAGCACTGCGAGGAGCGCAGCACCGACGAGACTCGCGGCAGTGATGCGCGCGACGACCGGTCGCGTCATCGGTCAGCCCCACGAGACCGTTCGAGCCCGCGCGGCCACTCACCGGGGAGCATGATCCGCTCGAACCGGTCGACCCCCGTCGGCCGCGTAAGGCACGCGAGAATCGCTTCCGCAGCAGGCACCGCATCAGGCTCGGTCGTCGGTGGCGTCAGGCGCAGCTCGCCCTTTACGGCCGCGTGCAGTAGCTGGTGCAGTTCCCCTCGGTCACGGATCCACCGTGCCACACCGGCTCGTTCCATCGTCTCCGCATTCAACCGACCGTGCCCAGCGATAGGACGATACAGGAGGATCGGCAGACCGCGCGCGATCGCCTCCAAACAGGTGATGCCACCCGCATTCTGCACCAGGCAGTCGGCGGCAGCCATGAGTGTCGGCAAGTCGTCCCTCCAGCCGAACACGTGCACCCTGGGCCGCCCGCGATGCTCATTCTGCAGACGAGTGACCAGATCGCCGTTCTTGCCGCAAACGACAACGGTGCGAACCCCACAGGCGCTGACGTCGCGGACGATCTCCTCCACCTGTCCGATACCCCACGCGCCCGCCGCGACGAGTGCGACGAACTCGTGATCCGCCCAACCATACTGTCGCCGCGCCCAGGTGCGATCCACCGGCTCGCGAAAGGCTGCCCGGACGAGCGGCCGCATGACTCGGACCGGCCCGTTCGCCTCCGTGACGAGTGCCGCTGACACGGCCGAAGGCACGAGGTGGAGATCGACACCCGGTGCAGTCCACAGGCGGTGTACCCCGTAATCCGTTATGACGGCGACCGCGGGGACATCCAGCCGTCGCTCGCGTCGCAGCTGACCGAGCACCTGCGTCACGAGGGGATACGTCGATACGACGATGTCTGGACGCAACCGACCAAGCAACTGATCGAGCGTGTCCGCCGCCAGACCACAGTAGACCGTGCGCCAGAAACGTGTCCAGCGTGGCTGGTGCGACGACCAGAACTGCCAGTCGTACAACCACGGGGCGTAGCGGAGCTGCACCGGATAGGCCCAGGCGAAGTAGCGGCTCAACAACGGGGTCGCCAACGCGAAGCCGTCGAGCACCGTAACGTGGCAGCCGAGCGCTTCCAGGTCGTGGCGAAGGACCGCCGCAGCTGCATTGTGCCCACCACCGATCGAGGCCGAGAGGATCACGACGTGAGGACGGGCGCTCGGAAAGTGGAAGGACTGTAGCACGTGCCGAAGACGACGGAGACGCCGCTGCCGTTGCGTCACGCTTCCAGCAGCCAGCGCTCCTGCCGCGCCGATGAGCAACCAGTCACCCAGCACGCTCACAGCTCCGATCGCACCGCGATCCAGCCCTCGCCCGCCCACGAGTGTCGCTGTTCGGCAGCTCGACGTCAACGATCGGCCGAGACGAGAGGCGCGCAATCAACCTTCTCGGAGGACCTGTTCGATCAACTCTGGGTCGAGCGCTCCGCGCCTGAGGACTCGCACGGTTCCTGCGTCCAAGGCGACTACAGTCGAGGGGATACCACCCGGGGTTCTTCCACCGTCGACATAGAGATCGACCGCCTCGCCGAGTGCCGCGATCGCTTCCTCGACCGTGCACGCCTCGCGCTCACCCGAACGGTTGGCCGAGGTCGTCGCGACTGCGCCACCCGCCGCACGGATGATGGCCAGTGCCACCTCGTGATCGGGCATGCGCAACCCCACGGCTGCCGTGTCGCGCACGATCTCCGCCGGCAGCCACGGCTGGGCGGGCACGACGATCGTCAGTGCACCCGGCCAAAAGCGTCGCGCAAGCCGGAGGACCGCTTCGTTCACTTCACGCGCCAACCGCTCCAGTTGCTCGAGGTCGGCGATGAGGACGGGGATCGGCCGGTCGAGCGGGCGCCCCTTGGCGACGTAGAGCCGTGCCACCGCATCGGGGCGGTCGACCGCCGCTCCGACCCCATACACTGTGTCAGTCGGGAAGACCACCAACCCACCTTCGCGGAGCACCCGCGCTGCTTCGTCGATTGCGATGGGATCCTCAGCCCGAACCACCCGCACGGACTCAACCCCCTCCGTCACCAAGTTCGGCCTTGATCCGTTCCGCCAGGGCACGACTGATCCCGGGCACGGCGGCGATCTCTTCGACACTCGCCTGCCGGATTCCCTCGACGGAGCCGAAGCGCCGCAAGAGCTCCCGTCGCCGCCGCGGACCGATACCGGGGATCTCGTCCAGCGCCGAGCGGAGCGCCGTGCGTGTCCGTCGTGCACGATGGAACGTCACTGCAAAGCGGTGTGCCTCGTCGCGGATCCGCTGGACGAGGAAGAGGGCTTGCGAATCGCGCGGCAGCACGATCGGTGCACTCTGTCCTGGCACGTACAGTTCCTCGTGCTCCTTGGCCAGCGCAGCCACCGGCAGGGACAGACCGAGCGACGCGAGCGCTTCGCACGCGGCGTTGAGCTGCCCCTTCCCGCCATCGATCAAGACCAGGTCCGGTAGTGTCTGCCAGGCCTCAGTCTGCTCGCCAGCGAGCGCGCGCCGGTAGCGCCGCAGGACCGCCTCGCGCAGAGCAGCGAAGTCGTCCTGCCCTTCAACGGTCTTGATCTGGAACTTGCGGTAGTCGCTCTTCTTCGGCTTGCCGTGCTCGAACACGACCATACTGGCGACGACGTTCGTCCCCTGCAGCTGCGAAACGTCGAAGCACTCGATACGACGCGGCAGCCGGTCCAATCCCAAAGCTTCCGCGAGCTCCTCCAACGCCAGCGTCGTCCGCTGCTCGTCGTTCAACCAGCGGACGCGGTGTTGCTCGAGATTCTGCTGGGCGCTCTTGGCGATCATCTCCACCAACTCTCGCCGCAGTCCCTCGGACGGCACGCTGAGTCGCACCGGCTCGCCGCGTCGCCGAGCCAGAAAGTCGCTGACCGTTTCCATGTCGTCCAGCGGGTGCTGCAGCACGAGTTCGGGCGGAATGCTCGAAGCCTGTGCGTAGTATTGCTGCACGAAGGAGGTCAGAACGGCGCTCGGCGGATCGTCGACCCGTGCCCCGACCATCAGGTAGTGCTCCGAACCCAGCAGTTTGCCGTTGCGCACGAACCCGACCTGCACGCACGCGTCCCCACCGGCGCTCTGAGCGACAGCGAGGACATCGAACGATTCACTGGTGCCGGTCACGATCTTCTGCTGCTGCAGCACGTGTTCGATCGCACGGAGCTCGTCGCGGAGACGGGCTGCCCGCTCGAAGTCGAGGGCGTCAGCCGCAGCCAGCATTTCCTCGCGGAGGCGCGCGATGACGTCGTCAGCTCGCCCCTCCAAGAAGAGGACGACGTTCTCGATGACCGCACGGTATTCTTCCTGCGAGACAGCCCCGATACACGGTCCGACGCACCGGCCGATGTGGTAGTAGAGACAGGGCCGTGTCGCCGTCCCGGTGATCTCGATGTCGCAGGCACGATAAGGAAACAACCGCTTGAGGAGGTCCAGCGTACGGTGCACCGCCCCGGCGCTCGGGTAGGGCCCGAAGTACCGGCTACCGTCCTGGACGACTCGGCGCGTAGCGATGACGCGCGGATACGGTTCGTTGGTCACGCGGATAAAGGGGTACGTCTTGTCGTCCCGCAGCATGATGTTGTACCGCGGGCGGTACCGCTTGATGAGTTCGTTCTCGAGGATGAGCGCTTCCGTCGGTGTGTCGGTCCGGATGACCTCGAAGTCAGCGACGTGCTCGACCAGTTCCCGCGTCTTGGCATCCATCCCCGCCTGCGACCCGAAGTAGGAACGCAGGCGGTTGCGCAAGGAACTCGCCTTCCCGACGTAGATCACGCGTCCCTGCGCGTCTTTCATGAGGTAGACGCCCGGTGCCGACTCCAACGCGGCCAACCGGGCCCGCAGTGCCTCCAGGCGTTCGCTCGTCGTACGCTGTGCCATCGCTCGGCAGATCAGTCGAAATCCAGCAAATCCTCGAGAAAGTGACGCAACTTTTTCTTCTTGCGGTACTTGCGTGGTTCATGGGGCTCCGGATCGTCGTCCCAGTCCGGTGGTTCCCGGTAATACGAACGCTCGGCGCGGATCAACTGTTCCAATTCGCCCCGATCCAAGAAGACCCCGCCGCATTCCTCGCAGCGCTCGAAGACGACGTGGTGCCGCTCGACTGTCCGCATACGCCCCAGACACTTCGGGCAGACCAGACTGGCCATCACACGCTCCTCTACGCCACGCGACCCACGTGCGCACCCCTTAGGATACCACCGGGCGCTGGCCGCTTTCGTCAACTCTCGTCACCGCTCTACGGAGTCACCCTTCGTCGAACCAGGGGCTGCGGTACCCTTTGCGAACGCCGCTCCTCTCAGCTCGTCTCTGTCCTGCGCCACCCCCTTGGAGACGGCGTCCTGACGCCCCGAGGGGTGTTCAGCATAGCCGAACTCCTGCCTTGCCGCATTATGGCTAAAGTCTTACACTGCGGGTGGCACGGGGAGCGACTCCATGGGGGAGCGCTGTCCGGGAGCGAAGACGTTACCGCAGACGGTAACGTCGAAGGAGACCGGTCACGTTCCCCGTATCCGCGTGCGGTGCGTGGTTACTCGATACGCAGGGAGGCAGGTTCCATGTCCAGCGGTACAGCGAGGAGTCTCCAAGAGATCCTCAACCAGGTCCCGAACATCCAGGAGTACCTGTACAACAACCAGACCGGCGCCCGTGTCTATCCCGTCGTCCCCCCGGAGTTCACCAACTGGCGCGACGAGCAGCACGC